>SLRS01000221.1 GCA_007130855.1 Trueperaceae bacterium
ACGCAAGAAGCGCGTCACAGCCGCTGCGAAGCGGCGCGGGCGGTCACGCGGTGGGCGCTCCAGTGGGTGAGGGCCAAGGCGAGCGCATCGCTCACGTGGTGGCTCGGTGGCGCGCTGGTGAGGCCGAGCAGCGCCCGCACCATGTACGCCACCTGGGCCTTGTCGGCCCGGCCGGTACCGACCAGGGCCTGCTTGACCTGCAGCGGTCCGTAGCTGCTGACCGGCACGCCGGCGTGGTGCGCCGCGAGGCGCACCACGCCGAGCGCCTGCCCGACCTTCATCGCCGCGTCCCGCTGGCGGTGGAAGAACTGCCCTTCGACCACCAGTACCTCGGCGTCGACGACCACGATGGCGGCGCGCACGGCGTCGTATAGGAGCGCCAAGCGGGCGCCGTCGTCGTCGCGCGAGCGGGTGCGCACCAGCTCGGTACTGAGCAGCCGCGCCTCGCTTCCGCGAGCCTCGATCGCACCGAGGCCGAGATTGGCCAAGCCCGGATCGACGCCGAGGATGCGCATGCCGCTCAGTACTCGGCCAGGTACTGGTCGAGCTCCCAATCGTGCACGGCGATGCGGTACGCGTCGAACTCCTTGGCCTTGGCATCGGCGAGGTGCTCGAACACGTGCCGGCCGAGCGCCTCGCGCACCACGCGGTCCTTGTGGAGCGTGATCAGCGCCTCGCGCAGGGTGTAGGGGAGTTCCTTGATCTTGTGCTTGCGGCGGTCACGGACGCTCATCTCGTAGATGTTGCGGGCGATGGCCGGCGGCGGGATCAGGTTGCGCTCGATGCCGTCGATGCCTGCGGCCATGATCACCGCCAGCGCCAGGTAGGGGTTGCACGACGGGTCGGGCATGCGCAGCTCGCAGCGCGTGCCCTCGCCTCGACGCGCCGGGATACGGATCATCGCGCTGCGGTTGCTGGCCGACCAGGCGATGTTGGTCGGTGCCTCGTAGCCGGGCGTGAGCCGCTTGTAGCTGTTGACGATCGGGTTGGTGACGGCCACGAGGCCCTGGGCGTGCTCGAGCAGCCCGGCGATCCAGTTCTTGGCCGTGTGGGAGAGCTGGTGCTCGGCCTTCGGGTCGAAGAACGCGTTCTCGCCGCCACGGAAGAGCGACAGGTGGATGTGCATGCCCGAACCGTTGATGCCGGTGACCGGCTTGGGCATGAAGGTGGCGTGCAGCCCGTGGAGCAGAGCGACGCGCTTGACGACCATGCGGAAGGTGGCGATGTTGTCGGCGGTGGTCAAGGCGTCGGCATACTTGAAGTCGATCTCGTGCTGGCCGGGCGCCACCTCGTGATGGGCCGCCTCGATCTCGAAGCCCATCTCCACGAGGGCGTTGACCATGTCGCGGCGCGCGTCTTCACCGCGGTCCACCGGCGCGAGGTCGAAGTACCCCGCGGCGTCGTTGGTCACGGTGGTGGGCGCACCGTTGGCGTCGCGCGCGAAGAGGAAGAACTCCGGTTCGGGGCCGGCCGACATGTCGTCGAAGCCGAGGGCGCGCAGGCGCTCGATCTGGCGCTTGAGCACGAAACGTGGATCGCCTTCGAAGGGGTTGCCGTCGGGGTGCGCGATGTCACAGATCAGACGCGCCACCTTGCCGCGCGCGTCGCCTTCGATCATCGACGGGAACACCAAGAAGGTGTCGAAGTCGGGTTTGAGCAGCATGTCGGATTCCTCGATCCGGGCGAAACCCTGGACCGAGGAGCCGTCGAACATGAGCTCGCCGTCGAGCGCCTTGTCGAACTGCGAGCGCGGTACCTCGACGTTCTTGTTGAGCCCCATGATGTCGCTGAACTGGAGCCGTAGGAAGCGGACGTTGTGCTCGTCGAGGCGGGCGCGGATGTCGTCGCGGGTGAGGGCCATGCATCCTCCGGGGGGCGGTGCCCAACATGCGGGCGTGCCGTGTCGTGCGGTCAAACGTGCACGCGCGCGTGCACATTTGGCCGCTCCGAGCGATCATGACTCGCGTAGGCGCCGCTGTCAAACGATCTGGCGTCGGCTCGAGCGTGACGCCTGGCATCCTCGGCCCCAACTGCCTCGGCTCTGCACCCGGTGGGACATGCGTTTGGACGAATAGCCGCCGGGGCGAGCGAGCTGCCGACTGCAGCGGAGCGAAGCGCTCACGCGGATCGCCGGCAGAATTGACACTGCCCATCCCCATCGCTAAGGTGATGGGCGTCCGCAGCCGGCGGCCACACCGGGCTCGCCTTGCGGAACGATGCAACATCGGAGGATCGTCAATGCATAACCAGCCACGATCGATCGGAATTGCCGCCAGGGCGATGGTGACGGCTCTGGGCTTGACCGCTGTCTTGGCGGCGTCGGCACTCGCCCTAGCGCAGCCGACCGTCGTGCCGGTCGGCGCGTTGCTCGACTACACGGGTCCGCTGGCCGAGTTCGGCCCGGCCCACCGGGATGCGGCCGAGCTCGCGGTGATGCAGATCAACGAGGCTGCCACCGCGGTGTTCGGAGGGCCCATCATGCGCCTCATCCACGAGGACGCTGCCACCAGCGCCGCGGTCGGGGTCGACCGGGCGCGCAAGCTGGTTGACGTCGACGGCGTGCCCGCCATCTTGGGTGCGCTGGCGAGCGGCGTCACGATCAACGTCGCCGAGGCGGTGACGGTCCCCGCGGGGGTGTTGCAGATCTCCCAATCGAGCACTTCGCCGCTGTTGTCGATCATCGAGGACGACGACTTCCTGTTCCGCACCATCGCCTCGGACGCACTTCAGGGCGTCGTGGCGGCGCAGCTCGCGAGCGGCGAGATCTTCGAGGACTACGCCTTCACGAGAGCCGCCACCATCTACGTGAACAACCCGTACGGGCAAGGGCTGAGCAATGCCTTCGCGCGCGCGTTCGAAGCGCGTGGGGGGACGGTGACGGCCCAGGTGGCGCATCCGGACGAGCCGCAGCCGACCTACGCCGCGCTGCTCGAGCAGGTGTTCGCCGCTGACCCCGAGATCGTGCTCGCCATCGGCTACCCGGGCCAGGCGACGGTGTACCTGACCGAGGCGCGCGACCTCTTCGGTTTCACCAACTTCCAGTACGTCGACGGGACCCAATCCGAGTTGATCATCGAGGTGATGGGCGCCGACGTCGAGGGCCGGTATGGTACCTCGCCCGGCGCCGATCCCGATTGGGAGGGCTTCCAGGCCTTCGTCACGGCGTTCGAGCAGGTGTATGGACAGCGTCCGCCGCTGCCGTTCATGGACAGCGCCTACGACGCCGTGGCCGTGATGGGCCTGGCCATCGCCAAGGCCATCGTCGACGGCGCCGAGGTGACGGGCACCGTGTTGCGTGACAACCTGCGCGTGGTGGCGAACCCACCCGGTGAGACGGTCGGCGTGAACGACTTCGAGCGCGCCTTCGAGCTGCTGCAGGAGGGTGTCGACATCGCCTACAGCGGCGCCGCCGGCGCGGTCGAGTTCGACGAGGTCGGCGACGTGATCACGGCCGTCGAGATCTGGCAGTACGCCGGCGGGACGATCGAGTCGGTCATGATCCGCACGGCGGACATGATCCCGCACGACTAGACGTCGACGTCGCGGCGCGCAGGCGCGCGTGCCTGACCTGACGAGGGGCTCGGGAGACCGGGCCCCTCGTCAGCTCGTGCGCCTCTGGCGGGCGCGCGCCCGCGTCGGCACGGCACCGAGGAGCCCGTACTGGTCCAGCCGATTCAGGCCTCGCGGCTACCCGAGTGACGCGAGACGAAGCGTTCCTCGCCGATCAACCCCTTCGGGCGGAACAGCAGGATGAAGATGAGGAGCAGCGCGATCAGCAGCAGCCGCAGGTAGGGACCGCGGGCCGGCAGTTCGGGGGAGATCGCCGCCAGCGCCGGCCGCAGGGCGTCCACCGCGAATGCGGCTCCCGTCCACACACCCCAGATCACGAACGCTCCGAGGATGGCGCCGCGGTTGTTGCCGCTGCCGCCGAGCATCAGCATCACCCAGATGAGGAACGTGGCGTAGAGCGGATCGAAGTGACTGTAGTCGATGGCGACCATGTAGTGCGCGTAGAGCGCCCCACCCATGCCCATGATGACGGCGCCCACCACGAAGGCCTGCAGCTTGATGCGTGCCACGTCCTTGCCGTTCATCGCCGCGGCGTCCTCCTCCTCGCGCACGGCGCGCAGCAACCGCCCCCAGGGCGAACGGACGGCGCGCTCGAGCACCATGAAGGTGACGATGACGAACAGCGCGGTGATCACCAGGTACACGTAGGTGTAGTCACGCGGTGACAAGGGAGCGAACAGGCCCATGATCGGGGCAGGCAACCAGGGGCAACCGGCCTCGCGCACCAAGCAGACCAGCGGTTGCGGGATGCCGCGCAGCGGCTGGGGACCGTTCGCCAGCCAGCGTTCGTTCTGGAAGACCAGGCGCACGAGTTCGGCGATGCCGATCGTGGCGATGGCGAGGTAGTCGTCCCGTAGCCGCAGCGTCGGCCCGCCGACCACCGCGGCCAGCACGCCCGCGACGACGCCGGCGGCCAGCACGCCGACGAGGAAGGGCGCGCCGAGCCCGAACGCCTGCTGGGTGAAGCCGGCTGCGACACCGGTCGGGGCTGTGGTCGTGAACAGCGCCGACGTGAACGCCCCCACGGCGAAGAAGGCCGCGATGCCGATGTTGAACAGCCCCGTGTAGCCCCACTGCACGTTGAGGCCCAAGGCGATCACGGCGTAGATCGAGCCGACGATGGCGAACGACGCCAGGTACGACATCACCCCGGTCGGCACCAGCAGCGTGACCCCCAGCGCCACCGTCCAGCCGAGCGCCAGCGCGAGCGGCAGGCGGGCCGCCAGCGCGAGCCCGGCAGGCAGCGCCCTGAAGACCAGGAACGCCAGCGGGATCGTGAGCAGCAGGCTCTTGATGAGCGCGACGTCGCTCATCAGGCGCCTCCGGGCTTCCCGAAGATGCCTTGCGGCCGGAACAGCAGCACCAGGATCAGCACCATGAACGCGACCCCGGGCCCGTACGCCGGGTTGAGGAAGGCGGTGGAGACCTGCCACACGATACCGATCACCAGCGCACCGACGAGCGCACCGTAGGCGTTGCCGATGGTGCCGAGGATGACGGCCGCGAAGAGCGGCAGCAGCAGCCACCAGCCCATCTCGGGCCGCAGTTGCGCGTCGAGCCCGTACATGACGCCACCGGCACCGGCGAGGCCGCCGCCGATGAGCCAGGTCCAGCGGATGACGCTCTCGGTGTCGATCCCCGTGACCCGGGCCAGTTCGGGGTTGTCGGCGGTGGCGCGCATCGCCTTGCCCATCTTGGTGCGCTCGAGCAGCAAGTACACGAGGATGATCATGGCGAGCGCCAAACCGAGGATGAACAGCTGATCGGGGCGTACGCGGATGCCCGCGAAGAGCTCGAAGGCAGGCCGCGGACGGCCGGTGTAGTAGAAGACGAAGTCGGCTCCCCAGAACACGTAGATCAGGCTACGGATCAAGAAGGCGCTGCCGAGCGCCGCCATGGCCATGATCACCGGCGGGCTCTTCTGGTTCCGCAGGCGCCGGAACACCAGACGATCGAGGGCGTAGCCGAGCAGGCCGACCAGCGGCATGGCGATGACGAGTGCCACGAGGAACTCGTAGCCGAACGAGAACGGGCCGAGCGGCGCGCCTAGCGGGATGAACGAGAGCGCGAGGAGCGCCAGGTAGGCGCCCGAGGTCATCATGTCGCCGTGGGCGAAGTTCGGGATCCGCAGCACGCCGAAGATCAGCGACAGACCGATCGCTCCGAGTGCCAGGATGCCGCCGAGCATCACGCCGCGCACCATCAGCGACAGCACGCGTTGCCCCGGTATGCCCTGCAGCGACGCCATCAGCCATAAACCCGCGACCACCAGCGCCAAGACCGTCAGCAGTGCCCAGCGACTCCCGAGCAGGCCCTTGAGGCGCTCGCCGGGGCGCCGTCGCGTGGTGAGCGGCGGGGTCATCGCGTCCATCCGGTTCCTCGCACTTCGCTAGCCTCCCAGGAAGAGCCGACCCACTTCTGGGTCCGCGAGCAGGGCTTGGCCGGCGCCGTCGATCCGGTTCTCGCCGTTGACGAGGACGAAGGCGTGATGGGCCAGTTCCAGTGACTTCTTGGCGTTCTGCTCGACCATCAGCACCGAGACCCCGCTGGCGTTGATGTCGCGGATGCGCTCGAAGATCATGTCGACCAACAGCGGTGCCAGCCCGGCCGAGGGCTCGTCGAGCAGCAGCAACTTGGGATCGAGCATCAGCGCGCGGCCCATGGCCACCATCTGGCGCTCGCCGCCCGACATCTTGCCGGCGCGCTGCTTGCGGCGCTCGGCCAGCCGCGGAAAGAGCGCGAACACACGCTCCTTGCGCTCCTTGATGGGACCCGTGAGGATGAAGGCGCCCATCTCCAGGTTCTCCTCGACGGTCAGCGACGGGAACACGTTGTCGGTCTGCGGCACGTAGCACATGCCGAGGCGCACGATCTTGTCGGCCGACAGCCCGCTGATCGTGCGCTCGCCCAGGCGGATCGAGCCCTGCCAGGGCTCGAGCAGCCCGAAAGCGGCCTTCATCGCCGTGGACTTGCCGGCGCCGTTGGGACCGATGATCGAGACGATCTCGCCCTCCTCGACGCGCAGCGACACGTCGCGCAGCACCTCCATCTCGCCGTACCCCGTGGTGAGGCCCTCAATCGTCAGCAGCGCCATACTGCCCTCCGAGGTAGGCTTCCAGTACCCGCGGGTCGCCGCGCACGAGGGCCGGCGGGCCCTCGGCCAGCTTCGTCCCCTGGTTCATGACGATGACGGGATCGCACAACCCCATCACCAGTGGGATGTCGTGCTCGATCAGCAAGAAGGTGATTCCGCGCTCGGCGTTGAGCTGCACGAGTTGCTCGCGGATGCGAGCCATCAGGCTGGGGTTCACCCCCGCTGCGGGCTCGTCGAGCAGGACGATGCGTGGGTCGGCCATCAGCGTACGGGCGAGTTCGAGGAGCTTCTTCTGCCCGCCCGAGAGCGTGCCGGCATACTCGTCGCGCAGGTGGCTCAGGGTGAGGAACTCGAGCACCTCCTGGGCCTTCTCGCGGATCGTGCGCTCCTGGCGCCGCACCGCAAGAGGCCGCAGCAACGGGTTCCAGAACCGCTCGCCGAGTTGATCGGGGGGCACCAGCATGAGGTTCTCGAGCACCGTCAGGCTGGCGTGCTCGCGGGGGATCTGGAACGTGCGGCACAGGCCGCGCCGGAAGACCTGATGCGGAGGCAGGCCGGTGATGTCGTCGCCGTCGAGGTAGACGCGGCCCTCATCGGGCCTGAGGAAGCCCGAGATCAAGCCGAACACGGTCGACTTGCCAGCGCCGTTCGGACCGATCAGGCCGGTGATGCTCCCCGAGCGCACCGAGAAGCTGCAGCCGTTCACGGCGCGCAGGCCGCCGAAGTCCTTCGACAGCCGATCGACGTGCAGGAGCGGCTGCCCGTTGGGCACTCCGTCAGCACCTGGCGGGATTCGGCGCGCTACCGTCGGCTCCACAAGCCCGACCTCCTCCAGTTGTCTCGATCGCTCGGCCGGCGGTGCCACAGCTCCCCCGCGCGCCGGCGCTGCGGGCGATGCTAGCACGGCGTCTGCGCGCGTGGGCCGCGACGATTCGCGCAGGGCGCGGACTTCGGCTGAGCCTGCGGTCGGCCAGGCGGTTCACGCCGGGCGCTCGCAGCTCCTGCCGCTCGCGCTGAACGTCCCTTGCGGTCGCGGTCGGCTGCGCCGGTACGAGGTCCATCGGCTCGAGCCGCGGCGCTACGTACGGCGCCTGGCCTGCGCGGCGCTAGGCGCCGTCGCCCTCGGCATCCTCCAGGCCCGTCACCTCGTCGAGTTCGGGTCCGCCAGCCGCCAGCATCTCCGCACGTGAGACCAGCTTCACACGGGGCCGCCCGTGCTCTTGGCCGGCAGCCAACTCGATGCGATCGATGCGGCGCCAGCTCTCGAAGTCGATCACGTCGACGCCACGTCTCGCCAGGAGCCCGTCGATGGCCTCGGGCCGGGGGTCGATCGGCGTCGGCAGCTCGTCTTCGAGCAGTCGGGCGATCGTCTCGATCGCGTCGGCCTTGTTCGTGCCGATCACGCCGCTCGGTCCGCGCTTGATCCAACCCGAGGTGTACCAACCGGGCACCCGCTCGCCCCCGGGCGCGCTCAGCACGCGCCCGTGGTCGTTCGGGATGATCCCGCGCCGCTCGTCGAAGGGGACACCGGCGAGCGCGCTGCCGTGATACCCGACCGAGCGCAGCACCAGTTGCGCGGGCCAGCGTTCGGTGGCGCCGGTACCGACTGCCGCCAGCGAGCCGTCCTCGCGCTCTTCGATGCGGTTGCGCTCCACCACCAGCGCCGCGACCCGCTCGCCCTTCGCATCGCTCTCGATGGCGCGCGGCGAATAGAGGAAGCGGAGGTGGAGGCGCCGCTCGAGCGGGCGCGGCGAGCGTTCCGCGAACTCCCGCATCACCTCGAGGTTGCGCTGCTCGGTGGAGTTCTCCCGAATGCGCTCCTGGCTCGCGCGCGCCAGCACGAGGTCCTCGGGATCGACGATCACGTCGGCGTTCTCGAGTTCGCCGAACTCGCGCAGCTCCTTGGTCGTGAACTTCGCCTCGGCGGGACTGCGGCGTCCGAGCATCACCACGTCGCGCACCTTCGACTCGCGCAGGGCCGCCAGCGCATGATCGGCGATGTCGGACGCGGCGAGCTCGTCGGCCGACTTCGCCAGGATGCGGGCCACGTCCACCGCGACGTTGCCGACGCCGATGACGACGGCCGTCTCGCCGTCGAGCGGCGGGTCCACATCGCAGTAGTCGGGGTGGCCGTTGTACCAGGCGACGAAGTCGGTGGCGGGCAGGCTGCCGACGAGGTCCTCGCCCGGAATCCCCAGGCGTCGGTCGCCGGGTGCGCCGTAGGCGAAGACGGTGGCATGGTAGTGGCGGCGCAGGTCGTCGACCGTGAGGTCGCGTCCCACCTCGACGTTGCCGAGGAAGCGGACCCTGGGGTCGCTCGCCGTGCGGGCGTAGAGGGCAGTCACGGACTTGATCTTCTGGTGGTCGGGGGCGACTCCGTAGCGCACCAGGCCGAACGGCGCCGGAAGCCGGTCGAGCAGGTCGACGAGGACGTCCTCGCGAGCCTTCAGGAGGGCGTCGGTGGCGTAGAACCCGGAGGGCCCGGCGCCGACCACTGCGACCCGCACGCGTGCATCTTCTTCGGCTGGCATGCCCGAGTCTACCAGCCGAACCTCCGTACACGGCAGCGGCGGGTGTTGTACGCTCTGGCGCCATGGACGGCGTTGGCCACGCACCCACCGAAAGGCGCCCGGAGCCGCTGGTGCCGGGCCTCGTGGTGCACAAGTACGGAGGGACGAGCCTCGGCGACGTCGAGCGCATCCGGAAGGTCGCAACGCGGATCCAGCGCACCGTCGATCGGGGCCACAAGGTCGCCGTGACCGTATCGGCGATGGGGCACTCGACCGATCAGCTGATCGCCACCGCCCGCGAGGTCCACGCCCGCCCCGACCGGCGCGAACTCGACATGCTGATGGCCACCGGCGAGCAGGTCTCGGTCGCGCTGCTGTGCATGGCGTTGCAGCACCATGGCGTACGAGCGCGTTCGTTCACCGGCGCCCAGGCCGGCCTGCTGACCGACGGCGTGTTCGGCAGCGCCCGCATCCTCCAGGTGGACCCGACCCCGCTGGTGCGTGCGCTCGAGCAGGTCGACGTCGTCTTGATCGCCGGCTTCCAGGGCGTCGACGCCGCGGGCGAGCTCACCACCCTCGGCCGCGGCGGCAGCGACACCACCGCCGTCGCGATCGCGGCCGCGCTCGGGGCCGAAGAGTGTGAGGTCTTCACCGACACCGACGGTGTCTACACGACCGATCCACACCTGATCCCGAGCGCCGCCAAGCTCGCCTGCATCGACTACGACGAGATGCTCGAGCTCGCCGCCCTGGGGGCCGAGGTCCTGCACCCGCGCAGCGTCTGGTACGCGCGCCGCTACCGTATCCGCATCCACGTGCGCTCCTCGTTCTCGTTCCAAGACGGCACCGTCGTGACCGCGCTCCCCCGCGCGCAGGAGACCGCCATGAAGACCGATCGGCCCGTCACCGGTGTGGCCCTCGACGACCAGCACGCTCGCATCAACGTGCTCGGCGTGCCGGACGTGCCGGGCGTGGCCGGGCGCATCTTCGGCGCCTTGGGCGCCGCCGGCGTCAACGTCGACATGATCATCCAGGGCGTCCCCGGAGCCGGCGACAGCCGCCAGCAGATGTCGTTCACGGTGCCGCGCGACCTCGCCGGCGACGCGGTCGAGGTGGTGCGGCCACTGCTCGCCGAGCTCGGCGGCGAGGTCAGCGCCGATGACGGCATCGCCAAGCTCTCGATCGTGGGCGTGGCGATCGGCTCCACACCAGGGGTCGCCGGGCGCCTCTTCGCCGCCGTCGCGGGCATCGGGGCGAACATCGAGATGATCACCACGAGCGAGGTGCGGATCTCGGTGGTGATCCCGAAACTGCTCGCAGAGCAAGCGCTGCAGGCCGTGCACGACGCCTTCGACTTGGGACGGGTGGCGGGCGAGTGAGGTTGCGTGCGACGCTCGCGCAGGTGTTCCTGACGCGCCGCAGCGGCACGGTGGAGGCGCGACTGGTGCTGGAGCGCGAGAGCGGCGCACGCGAACGCGAGACGTTGACGCTGCCGGTGACCGAGGTGGCGGCGGCGGCGGCCCTGCTCGGGCGTGTGCTGGCACGCCGTGACGAGCTCGAGAGCGTCGCGCAGTGCCGCGTGCGCGTGGCCCGGGCTGGCGAGCTGGTCGACGACGCCGAGGCACGCGACCGGCTGCGCAAGGCGTTCGCCGCCGAGCGGGCGCGGCAGGACCAACAGGACCCGGCCGCGTGAGGAGCGGCCAGGGCGCCGGCGAGTCGTCGCACCGGTTCGACCTCACCACGCTGGCGTACGTGCGGCGCGGCGATCAGACCCTGATGCTCGAACGCAATGCGCCCCCCGGTGAGCTCCACGCCGGCCGCTGGAACGGCCTCGGGGGCAAGTTCCTGCCCGGCGAGAGCCCCGAAGCGTGCCTCCGGCGCGAGGTCCGCGAAGAGGCGGGGATCGAGGTGCTCCAGGCCCAGCTCAAGGGCTGCCTCAGCTTCCCCGCCTTCGACGGCGCGCGCGACGTGTACAGCTTCGTCTACCTGGTGACGCGCTTCAGCGGCGAGCCTCTGGCCGAAGGGCCCGAGGGTCGGCTGCACTGGATCGCGAACGAGCGCCTGACGACCCTGCCGTTATGGGAGGGCGACCGCACCTTCCTGCCGTGGCTCGACGAACCGGGCTTCTTCAGCGCCGAACTGCGCTACCGCGACGGCCGCTTCGTCGGCTTCGACGTACACCATTACGCCAGCGAGCGCAGCTTCTCCTGATCGAAGAACTTCACCAGCCGCTGGGCCAGCGACATGTCGCCGTCCAGGCGGATGCGACCGGTCATGAAGGCCATCATCGGGTTCACCTTGCCCTGGAACAGCGCCACGAGGTCGGCGTCGCTCATGGTGATGGTCAAGTCGGGCGTCTCGGCACGCCCCTCCACGGTGCGGATTTCGCCGTCGGCCAGCACGTGGTACATCGGCTCCGAAAGCTCGTACTGGATCACGGCGGAGGTCTCACCGGCGGCCTCGACGTCGACGGCCTCGGGCAGGCGGAACAGGAGTTCTTTCGCATTCATGCCTGGTTGTACGACGCCACGGCAGCTTCGAGCGTCGCCTTGGCGCGCCGCCGGGCGGGGACGAGCCTGTGGTAGCCTCACGGCCATCCGCTCAGGAGGTCGCTCCGTGGACTTCGCGTTACCCGAGGAGCTGCGCGCGCTGCAACGCACCGTCCGCAGCTTCGCGCAGCGCGAGATCGCCCCGATCGCCGCCGAGCTCGATCGTGAGCCGCGCTTCCCGTGGCCCTCGCTGCGTGCCATGGGGGCGCTCGGCCTGCTGGGGCTGACCACGCCCGAAGCGGACGGCGGGGCCGGGCTCGGGAGCCTCGCGGCCGCCGTGCTGCTCGAGGAGATCGCTGCAGCCGACGCCTCGCACGCGACCATCATGAGCGTCACGAGCGGCCTTCCGCAGGCGCTGCTGGTGCGTCACGCCACCCCGGCGCAACGCGCACGGTGGCTGCCCCGGCTCGCGTCGGGCGAGTGGATCGGCGCCTTCTGCCTGAGCGAGCCCCACGCCGGCAGCGACGCGGCCGCGATCCGCACGCGCGCCCGGCGCGTAGCGGACGGCTTCGAGCTCAGCGGGACGAAGGCCTGGGTGACCGGCGGTGGCGAGGCCCACCTCTACCTCGTGCTCGCCGCCACCGACGCGGGCGCCGGCGCCCGCGGCATCAGCGCCTTCGTGGTCGAGCGCGACCAGGCCGGCATCAGCTTCGGCGCGCCCGAGGCCAAGCTCGGGCAGCATGCTGCGATCACCACCGAGGTACGCCTCGATGCCTGCTTCGTGCCGCTCGAGCAGCGCCTCGGCACCGAGGGCCAGGGGCTGGTGATGGCCTTGCAGGCGCTCGACGGCGCCCGCATCGGTATCGCGGCCCAGTCCGTCGGCATCGGCCGGGCCGCCTTCGACGCCGCCCTGGCATACGCCGACGAGCGCCAGGCGTTCGGCGTCAGCGTGCGCGAGTTCCAGGGGGTCGGCTTCCCGTTGGCGGACATGGCCACGCGTCTGGAGGCCGCCCGCCTGCTGACGCTGCGCGCGGCCTGGCTCATGGATCGTGGACGGCGCGTCACCAAGGAGGCCAGCATGGCCAAGCTGTTCGCCAGCGAGGCTGCCGCCTTCGTGACCGATGCGGCGCTGCAGGTCTTCGGCGGCTACGGCTACAGCCGCGAGTACCCGGTCGAACGCTACTTCCGCGACGCCCGCGTGACGCGCATCTACGAGGGCACGAGCGAGATCCAGCGCGTCGTCATCGGCCGGCAGCTCTACCGCGATCGTGACCGCGCCGAAGCCCCCGGTCGCGAGGCCGGTGCCTAGCGTGCGATAATGCCGCGCGTCGTGCAGCGCATGATGCGGGCACGCAGGAGGCCCCATGACGATCGTGACCATCGTGAAGCAGGTGCCTGAGGCGGAGGCGCGCGTGCGAGTGCAAGGTGGCGCCCTCGATCTCGCCGGCGCCACCTTCGTGCTCGACGGCATGGACGAGTACGGCGTCGAGCAGGCGCTGCGCCTGCGCGAAGCCGGCGAGGCCAGCGAGATCGTCGCGGTCGGCTACGGGCCGCGCGAGACCGAACAGGCGTTGCGCACCGCCTTGGCCATGGGCGCCGACCGGGCCGTGCTGCTCGAGGCGAGCGGCCTCGACGACCCGCTCACGGTCGCGTTGGCGCTCGCTGAGGTGGTGCGCGAGGCTGGCGCCGACCTGGTGCTCGTGGGAGGCAAGCAGGCGGATTGGGACAGCGCCGCCTTGGGTCCGGCGCTGGCAGAGGCGCTGGGATGGCCGCACGTCGACTGGGCCACCGCCTTCACGCTCAGTGGGCAGGCCTTCGAGTCGGTGCACGAGATCGACGACGGCAGCGAGACGCTGCGCGGCAGCCTGCCGCTGGTGGTCACCACCCAGCAGGGGCTCAACGAACCGCGCTACCCGACGCTGCCGAACATCATGAAGGCGAACCGCAAGCCGCTCGACGTGCGACCGGCCGCGACCGAGGAGAGCCGTAGCGCCGCGCGCTCCTACGCCGTGGTCGAGCGCGAGCGTCGGCGCGTGGTGCTCGAAGGCGATGCGTCGAGCGCCGCCAGCGAACTCGTCCGCCGCCTGCGCGACGAGGCGAAGGTGCTGGGGTGACACCGATGATCCTGATCGTCGTCGAACACGACCAAGGCGCCTTGCGCAAGAGCGCCTTCGAGCTGGTCGGCCTGGGCCGGTCGCTGGCCATCGCGAGCGGTGCCCGCTTGGCGGCGCTCGTGCTCAGCGCGGCCGGCGACGACCTCGCCAGCGAGTTGGCGCGCTACCTCGACGAGGTTCATCTCGTGCGCGACGCCCGGCTCGATCCTCCACGCGCCGAGACCGTGACGCGTGCGGTGGCGCACGCGGCCCAGACGCTGGGCGCCGACGTGGTGCTGCTGCCGGCCTCGCGGGCCGGGCTCGCCTACGGACCGCGCGTGGCGCTGCGGCTGTGCGGCTCACTGCTCGAGGACGTCACCAGCGTCACGTTCGAGGGTGACACCGTGGTTGCCACGAGGCCCGCCTACTTGGCACGTGTCAGCGCCACCGTCGTTGCCAAGGCCAAGCCGGTCGTCGTGAGCGTCAAGCCCGGTGCCGCGCCGATCGCTGCGCTCGCCGACACGAGCGGTCGCGTGCATCCGCTGGCGGTGCCGTTCGCAGCGGAGGACCTGCGGCTCGAACCGAGCGCGCGGCAAGCGGTCGTGAAGGGGCGCGTCGCGCTCGAGGAGGCGGACGTGGTGGTGTGCGGAGGGCGTGGTCTGGGCTCCGCCGAGGCGTTCGAGCGGCAGGTGGTGGGCTTGGCCGACCGCCTCGGTGCCGGCGTGGGGGCCACCCGGGCGGTGGTGGATGCCGGCTGGCGTCCGTACGTCGAGCAGATCGGCCAGACCGGCAAGACCGTGACGCCGAAGCTGTTCCTCGCGCTCGGGGTCTCCGGGGCGGTACAGCACCTGTCGGGTATGAACCGCTCCGGCGTGATCGTGGCCGTGAACAAGGACGCCGACGCACCGATCTTCAGGGTCACCGACTACGGCATCGTCGGCGACGTCCACGAGGTGGTGCCGGCGCTGGCCGCGGCGCTGGAAGGCCCCGATTGAGTGGCGCCGCTGGCGACGGGTCGAGGTTGCGGCGCGCCACGATGGCCGACCTCGCGGCGCTGATCGGGCTCGAGGCGAGCTTTCCTGGTGACCGCATGTCAGCAGCCGATTTGGCCCGGTTCGTCGAGGCGCCCAACG
>SLRS01000213.1 GCA_007130855.1 Trueperaceae bacterium
GCCTCAGGGCGCCAGCCTCAGGGCGCCAGGCGCTGACGCCGCCACGTCGGGCCCTCGCGCTCGTACACGAAGCGGTCGTGCAGGCGCGACCGGCGCCCCTGCCAGAACTCCAGCAGCTGCGGCGTGACCGCGAAGCCTCCCCAATGCGGTGGCAGCGGCACGTCGCGGCCGTCGAAGCGGGCCTCGGCCGCGGCCATGTGCGCCTCGAGTGCAGCACGGTCGGCGAGCGGCCGGCTCTGGGGCGAGGCCCAGGCTGCCAGTTGGCTACGTCGTGGACGGGTGGCGAAGTAGGCCGCCGCCGTCGCGCGCGGCACCGGCGCGGCGCGCCCTTCGAGCCGCACCTGTCGCTCCGACGACGCCCACCACCACAACAGCGCACAGCGCGGATCCCGCTCGAGATCGAGCGCCTTGCGGCTCGACAGGTTGGTGTAGAACACGGCGGTCCCCTGGTCGAGCCCACGCAGGAGCACCATCCGGGTACCGGGCGCGCCATCGGGCCCGATCGTGGTGAGCGACATGGCGTTGGGTTCGAGCGCGCCGGCGTCGCGGGCTGCGACGAGCCAGCGCGCGAGTTGCTCGAGTGGGTCGGCGAGCAGGTCGGCATCGTGCAGCGGCGGATTGGTGTAGTCGCGGCGCAGGTCGGCCAGGTCCATGCCGCAGTGTACGGGCGTGGGTATCGTCGACCATGACCAAGCACGCCAATGCTCTCGCCGATGCCGCCAGCCCGTACCTCCGGCAGCACGCCCATCAGCCGGTCGCCTGGCAGCCCTGGGGCGACGCCGCCTTCGCCGAGGCGCGCGAGCGCGACGTGCCCGTGCTCGTGTCCATCGGCTATGCCGCTTGTCACTGGTGCCACGTGATGGCGCACGAGTCGTTCGACGACCCGGCCATCGCCGAAGTGATGAACGCTCACTTCGTGAACGTCAAGGTCGATCGTGAGGAGCGGCCCGACGTCGACGCCGTCTACATGAGCGCCGTGCAGGCGTTGACGGGGAGTGGCGGCTGGCCGATGACGGTGGTCACCACGCCCGATGGCCGGCCCTGGTTCGCGGGCACCTACTTCCCGCCCGACGACCGCCACGGCCGGCCCGGCTTCGGACGGCTGCTGACGGCCTTGCATGGCGCCTGGCGCGACCGGCGCGACGAGGTCGTGCGTTCGGCGAGCGAGATCACCGAGCACCTCGGGAAGCTGGCCGGCGGGCTCGACGGCGCGCCGCCCGACGACGACATCGCCGCGGTGGCGCTCGCGGCGCTGCGTGCCGGCTTCGACGCGCGCCACGGCGGTTTCGGTGGGGCGCCGAAGTTCCCGCCGCACACGGCCCTGCGCTGGCTGCTCGAGCGTCCGGCGGAGGCCGAGCACGGTCCGCTGAGCGCCGGCGCCATGGTGCATCACACGCTGCGCCGCATGACCGATGGGGGCATCCACGACCAACTGCTCGGCGGCTTCGCCCGCTACGCGGTGGACGATGCCTGGGTGGTGCCGCACTTCGAGAAGATGCTCTACGACAACGCCCTGTTGCTGCCGCTGTTGGCCCGGACCGGGGCCCGGACGGCCGACGAGCGTCTGCTCGGGGCCGCCGCAGGCGTGGTCGGCTGGGCGCTCGACACGATGCGGCTCGATGGAGTCACCTTCGCCTCCTCGCAAGACGCCGACAGCGAGGGCGAGGAGGGACGCTTCGCGACGTTCACCCCCGCCGACCTGGAGGCAGCGCTGGCCGACCCGGCCGACCGCGCGCTGGCGGCCGCGCTCTTCGGCATCGACGAGGTGGGGCAGCTCGAGGGACGCTCGGTGCCGATCTGGCTCGGCCTGGAGCATCCGAGCGCGGTAGCGGCCCTGGGGCCGGATGCCGGCGATCCGGTGCGAACGCCTGCGCGGGTGGCGCACGTGCGCGAGGCACTGGTGGCGCAACGCCGGCAGCGGGTGCCGCCGGCCATCGACGACAAGGTCGTCACCTCCTGGAATGCCCTGATGGTGCGTGGTCTCGTGGAGGCCGCTCCATGGCTGCCGGCGCCGCTGGCGGCCGCGGCGCGTGCGGCCGCAGAGGCATGCGCCGACGCTCTGTGGTCGCGGGCATGGGACGGGCGCAGCCTGCGCCACCTCGCCACCGCTCGCGACGGCGCGCAGCGCCCGGCAGGGGACGACGATGACGGCCCCACGGTGCCCGCCGCCGCCGCACTGCTCGAGGACGCTGCCGCCTATGGGCTGGCGGCGCTGGCGCTGCACCGAGCCGTCGGCGCGGAGCGCTTCCTCGAGCGGGCGCTGCTCATGGCCGACGTGGTCGAGCGCGACTTCGCCGACGGCGAGGGCGGCTACTTCACCACGCCGCACTTCGGTGAGACCCTGGTGGTGCGGCCGCGCTCGACCTTCGACGGCCCGACCCCCTCCGAGTACGGGCTCGCGGCCGAGCTGCTGGCCTGGGTGGCCGCCTGGACGGGCGACGGCCAACGCGCCGAGCGGGCAGGCCAGGTGCTGCGGGGCATCGAGCCGTTGGCGCAACGGTCCCCGAGCGCGATCGCCTCGCTGTTGAGCGTCCGCGAGCGGCTCGAGGCGACCCCCGTGGAGGTGATCGGGGCCGGCCCGCCCGACGATCCCGTCACCCGGCGGCTGCTCGAGGTCGCCGACCGTGAGGCGCCCGATCATGCCCTGGTCGGGCGGGTACCCGCCGAGGCCGGCGCGCTGCTAACCCGCATACCGTGGTTCGCCGAGCGGCGCGCGGCGCGTCCGACGGCGTACGTGTGCCGCGCGGGCAGCTGTCGCTTGCCGGTCCATGACGAAGGCTCCCTGGTCGAGCAGCTCGTCGACGCGCGCCTCGAGGCGGCCAGCGCGCCGCGCCCCTGAGTACGAGAGCGTGGCCGCCTCGCTCACCGTCGGACCGCCGGGTTCGGGTCGCACCAGCCGCTTCGTCGAGCTCGCGCGCGCCGCCGCGAGTACCGGCGGGCGCGTCGCCTGGGTGACGCTGCCGCACCTGCGCGCCGCCGCTTACACCCGCCTGGTCGCCGCCGGTCCGCTGCTCGGGGTCGAGGTGGTGACCGCTCAACAGCTCGCCTATCGCTTCCTGGCCGGCGCGCGTCGGCTGCGACCACTGGTGGTGGGCACCGAGCGGCTGGTGCTCGTAGCGGAGGCCATCCGCGACGTGGCCGGTCGGCTGCCCTCGCCCGGCGAGGCACGGCTGTTCGCCGCCGCGGTCGCCGAGGCCAAGCGTCACGGCCTAGGGCCGCCGGAGGTGCGCGTGCTCGCGGCGCGCGTGGCGCTCGCCGAGCGCGCCGACGCCGCCGAGGCGGAGCGCCTCGCCGACGTGTTCGAGGCCTATCAGGAGCGACTCGCCCCGCGCGTCGATTACGACGACGTCCGCCTCGAGGCGCTGGCGGCCGCCCGCGAAGGCGCCCTTCGAAGTGACCTCGACCTGGTCCTGGTCGACGGCTTCCGCGAGCTGATCCCGCTCGACGTCGTGTGGTGGCAGACCGTGGGCGCGGTCGTCGAGGTGCAGGTGAACCTGCCCGTAGCGCCGGAAGGCTGGCCCGCCGACCGGACCTTGCCGCCGCCGCGCGGCGCCCAACGCGTCGCGCACGCGTTCGTCAACCCCGTCGAGGAGGCGCGGTGGGTACTGCGGGCGATCGGTCGCGACCTGGCTGCCGGTTTCGCGCCGCGGGATCTGGCCGTGATCGCCGCGCCCGCGGCGGCGGCCGCCCTGCAGACGCTGGCCGCCGAACACGGCGTACCGCTGGTCGACGAGGCGCCGCGCAGTCTGGCCCAGACGCTCCCCGGCCAGCTCCTGCTCGACCTCCTGGCGCTGCCCGCGCACCCTACGCCCACTCGCCTGCTGGCCGTGCGCGAGCTGGTCCCCTTGGCGCAGCTCGCGCTCGAGCGACGCGTCGCTGGGGCCGACGCCATCGCCGCCTTGGCACGCGAGCACGAGCTGCTCGCGCGCTGGGAGGCCTGGCGCGGGGTCCTCGCGCCGCATGGCGACCTGGCGCTCTGGTGTCGGCGCGTGGTGGACCTGGCCCTGCAAGAGGCCGGGCGTCGCCGCGCGCCTGCGGTCGGCGGCGACGAC
>SLRS01000145.1 GCA_007130855.1 Trueperaceae bacterium
AGCCCGGGCCCGGCACGCGGCAGCTCGCAGGCGCGGGCGAGGACCGCCGCGCGGATGGCACGCAGGCTGGCGGCGACCGCTGCGGCTGACGCCGGCCGCTCCTCGGGACGCTTCGCGAGCAGGGCGTCGACGAGCTCGGCCAGCGGCTCCGGGATGAGCGGCGCCAGCTCCGCGACAGGCGTCGGGTTGCCGTAGACGTGCTGGTAGAGGACCGCCTGGTCGTTGTCGGCGTCGAACGGTGCGCGCCCGCTGAGCGTACGGTAGAGCACCGCGCCGAAGGCGTAGAGGTCGACGGCCGAGCCGATCGCGGCGCCGCCCGTGGCCTGCTCGGGGGCCATGTACTGCGGCGTGCCGAGCGTGAAGCCGGTGCGGGTGAGCTCGCGCGAAGTCTCGGTGAGGCGCACGAGGCCGAAGTCCATCACCTTGGGATGGCCGGTGCGGGTGAGCAGGATGTTGCGCGGCGTCAGGTCGCGGTGGACCATGCCCAGACGATGGACGTAGTCGAGCGCGTCGGCGACCGTCGTGGCCGCGCCCAGGAGCGCCTCGACCGCCTCGGGATCGCCGTCGAAGGGGCCCAGGTCGGTGATGGGCCCGCCCTCCACGAGTTCCATGGCGAAGTACACGTGTTCGCCCTGGCCGAGGTCGTAGATGGCCACGATGCCGGGATGGTTGAAGCGCGCCAGGGCCCTGATCTCGCGGCGGAAGCGCTCGGCGTCGGTCTCGGTCAGGTGGGGGCGCAGGACCTTGAGGGCGACGGTGCGCTCGAGCCGCCGGTCCTGCGCGCGGAACACATGCGCCATCCCGCCCTGCCCGAGCGGACCCAGCACGTCATAACGGTCGTCGATGACCTCGCCGGGCTGGAACACGCCGCGCTCAGCCGTCGTCGAGCGACTTCAGCAGCTCCGGGTCGATCTCGCCCGATTCGACGGCACGATTGAGCATCGCGATCCCCAGCCGCACGACCTCGGACTTGGAGATCAGCCGCTCGGGGTTCGACAACTGGTAGGCGGTCTTCGTGAGCAACGAGTCCTGCTCTTCGCTGATCACCACCTGCAGACGCTTGCTCTTCTCGCGCTTCGGCACGGTCGACCTCCTGATGTGGCTGCATCGTAGCATGCGCATGAGCCGGTCCTCACGGCTCGTGTTGACATGCTGTACTATGCTGCATACACTTATGTTGTGCATCATGTGTAACAACCACATCCGTGATGCGGAGGGATGAGCGATGGAGCGTTCACGCCAGACGATGATCATCGAAGGCGGGCGACCCTTGCGCGGAACGCTCGCCGTCCACACCGCCAAGAACTCCGCGCTCTACCTGATCCTCGCCAGCCTGCTGACCGACGAGCCGCTCGTGTTGCGCGACGTCCCACGCCTGGCCGACGTGCTGGTCGAGCTCGACCTGCTCGAGCACCTCGGCGCGGCCGTGCGCTGGGAGGGACGCGACCTCCACCTCCACGTGCCCGAGGTGAAGCGCAGTAGCGCGCCCTACGCGCTGGTCAGCCGCATGCGCGCGAGCTTCGTGGCGATGGGTGCGCTCTTGGCCCGCACCGGCGAGGCCCGGATCTCGATGCCCGGGGGCTGCGCCTTCGGCCCGCGGCCCGTCGACCGTCACCTGGCCGCCTTCCGCGCACTCGGCATCGAGGTGGACGAGTCCGGCGGCGCCTTCGCCGCCCGCCGCCACGGCCCGCTCGAGGGCACGGTCGCCTTCGAGGCGCCGACCGTGGGCGGGACCCAGAACGTCCTGCTCGCCAGCGCCCTGGGCGAGGGCCACGTGACGATCGAGAACGCCGCGCTCGAGCCCGAGGTGGCCGACCTGGCCGCGCTGCTCAACAGCATGGGCGCCCGGGTCGAGGGCGGCGGAACGCCGGTGATCCAGGTGCAGGGCAGGCCGCGTCTGCACGGCGCCACCTTCCGGCCCATCCCCGACCGGATCGAGGCCGGCACGTTCATGCTCGCGACCGCCGCCACCCGTGGCGACGTGGTGCTCCACGACCTGCGATCCACGCACGTGCAGGCAGTCCTCGACGCCTTGGGCGAGACCGGCGTGCGGGTGGTCGTCGAGGGACGCAGCAGCGTGCGCATCGACGCCACCGGCGACCTGGTGGCGACCGACGTCACCGCCACCGAGTACCCCGGCATTCCCACCGACCTGCAAGCTCCCTTCGGCGCCTACCTGGCGACGCTGCCGGGGGTGAGCGTGGTCCGCGACCGCGTCTATCCCGATCGCTTCACCCACGTCGCCGAGTTGCAGCGCATGGGGGCATCGCTGGAGTTGACCGATCGCACCCTGGTGATCCGCGGTGGGCATCCGCTGCGCGCGCACGCGCTGCACGCCGCCGACATCCGCGCCGGCGGTGCGTTGGTGGTGGCCGCGCTGGCGGCGCAGGGAACGAGCCGGTTGAGCGGCGTCGAGTTCATCGACCGTGGCTACGAACGCTTGGCAGCGCGCTTGGCGTCGCTCGGGGCCAACGTCTCCTTGGCCGGCGTCCGCGAGGCGGGCTCCGGCTCCGGTTCGGGCCCCGGCCCCGGCTCGGGTACCGGCTCCGAACCGGTCTCGGGCTCGCGCGGGACGGCGTCGCCGTCGATCCGCTCGTCCTCGGAGTCCGGCTCGTCGGAGGCGGGCGCCTCCTCGGCGCCGTCTTGCAGTGGGCCCGGCGCGTCCTCCGTGCCGGCTGCGGTGACCGGCGTCTCGGCGTCGGCGTCCTCGGTGCCGGCTGCGGTGACCGGCGTCTCGTCGGCGGCGGCCGCCCCGTAGCGCGGCCACGGCGTCAGCTCGGCGTCCTCGATCAGTTGCGGGTCGGTGCCCGCGCCGTGGGCCGGAGCCGGCGCCTCGGCGCTGCTCTCGACCGGCCCAGGGTCGACGTCGGTGGCTGCCCGAGCCGGGCGCCGGCGCCACGTGAGACCGCGCAGCACCAGGCCGGCCACGCCGATCAGCAGGCCGGCCGCCATCATGAAGAACCACGCCCAGGTGCCGAGCCCCAGGCCCGAGCCGCGGCCGGTGCGCGGCAACTCACCGCGGGCGAGCGCCGCCGCGCGCCTCGCGGGATCGGCCGGGAACACGTCGACGACGGGGGTGGCTTGCGTCGGCGAAGAGAACGCCCAGGCCGACGCCGCGCGCGCCAGCGGGCGCCAACCGTCGGGCCGGAAGGGGTCGTAGACGCCGCTGATGGCGTAGATGCGGGGCGTCCCCTCGGGGCGTAGGAATGGCGTCAGCAGCGTCAGCACGCGGCCGTCGACGAAGGCCTCGAGCGGCACCGGGTTGGCCAGGTCGAAGTCGCCGTCGGGGTCGGCCAGCCAGCCCCAGGCGCCGTCCCCCGTCACGCGCAGCGCCAGCTGCCAGCCGTCGCCGAGCGGCATCGACAAGCCCGATCCGGGCAGCAGCGCCTCGGCGCCGCCAGGCTCGGTGTCGAGGTACACCTCGATGATCGGTTGGGCGATGCCGAGCGGCAAGGCCGCCTCGCCATCCACTGCGCCCAAGGTGATGCTCACGCGGATCGGATCGCCGTCGAGCAGCCGTACGTCGACGAGATCGTAGAGCGCCGGGTCGGCGTAGCGCGGCGCCGTGGGCGGCCGCAGGCTGCCGTCGCCGAACGCATCGGTCGCCTGCGCCGCGGCGCTGATGACGGCCGGACCCAGCGCCCCGGCGACGAGCAGCGCCACTACGACGGCGCAGCGAGCCAAGCGCGACGCCGTCCGCGAGGCGCGGCTCATTGCCGGCTCCGGCCGTCGGCGAGCGCCAGCAGACCCTCGGCGAGTCGCTCGGGGTCGTGTTGGGCGTGGACGCCTTCGTCGAGCAGCGGCAGGCGCACGAGGCCGATGCCGGCGGCGGCGAACCGCTGGGCGTCGACCTGCACCAGGCTGGCGCCCTCCTCGGCATAGCTGCTCACTCGGCGCGCGTCGAGCACCTGATCGTTGACGACCACCCAGTCGGGGTAGCGCCCCAAGTGCTCGTGGACCGCGGCGACGTGGTCCCAAGCGTCGAGGCCGCTGGTCTCGCCGTCCTCGGTCATGATGTTGCAGACGTAGACGAGCAACGCCGGCGAGACCAGCAGGGCCGCGCGCACCCCGGGCACCAACAGCGGCGGCATCGTCGAGGTGTAGAGGCTCCCCGGACCCAGCACCACCACGTCGGCCATCCCGAGCGCGGCGATCACCTCGGGGAGCGCCGTGGGTCCCGGTGGGACGAGCCGCACCTCGGCGATCGCGCCGCCGCCCTCGTGTGCGTGCCGCTCACCGACGATCTCGCGCCCGTCGCGCTTGCGCACTTTCAACTGGACGGGCTGCGCGGTGGCCGGGTAGACCGCGCCCCACAGGTCGAGCATGCGGTTGGCGGTCCGCAGTGCTTCGCCGAACTCGCCCTCCACCTCGGTGAGCGTGGTGATGAACAGGTTGCCGAAGGTGTGACCTTCCAACTCGGCGCCGCGCGCGAAACGGTAGTCGAGCAGCCGGCCCAGCGCCCCCTCGTCGTCCGACAGCGCCGCCAGGCAGTCGACCAGGTCGCCCGGTGCCGGCATGTCGAAGGCGACCCGGAGGCGCCCCGACGAGCCGCCGTCGTCGCTCACCGCCACGACGGCGGTGAGGTTCGAGGTGGCGCTGCGCAGGCCGCGCAAGAGCCGCGACAGTCCGGTGCCGCCGCCGAGCGCCACGATGCGTGGCCCGCGTGCGCGCCGGAGCCGTTCGTGCAGGCGCGAGGCGGCCTCGCTCGGCTCGGGCAGCCAATGCGACAGCAGCGAGCGGTTCAGCCATCCCACCGACCAGGCCAGCAGCCAGCCGCCGGCCACCAGCACCGCCAAGGCGAGCCAACCCCCGAGCACGAGCCAGTTCGAGGAGGAGAGCACGGCCTCGATCGGTTCGGAGGCGGCCTGGCGACCTTCACCGAGGAGCCAGACGACGCCCGCGGCGGCGCCGAGCGCGACCATGATCCCGCCGACGAGGGCCGTCGCCACGAAGCGCTTGACGCCCATGCCCGGCGTCATCCAATAACGCCAGCTGGGCCTGAGCGAGGCTCGGCGCGCCCTGCCGCTCACGGCCGGTCGTGTGGTCGAGCGGCCGGACGGCATGCCACCACGGCGTCCTCCCAGGTCACGATCGCCACGTCCTCGACCTGACCGATCAGGGTGCCAGGACAGACCAGCACCGGTGCGGCGCCGCGATCGTCGAACACCACCGCGCCGCCGCCGAGCTCGCCGTCGCGGTAGGCCCACGCCGGTGCCTCGACCGCGACCGGGTCGGGCCGCGCGTCGCCCTGCAGGACCTGCCAGCGATCGCCGGCGTGGCGCAGGTGGCCCACGTGACCGGCGAGCTCCACCCGGAAGGTAGGTATCTCGTCGGACGCGTGCAGCGCCGACCAGTTCGACGGCGTCAGGAAGCCGACGTCGACCTCGGTGCAGCCCCACGGTGGGCGGGAGGCTTGGGGCACCACCACGGCCTCGCGGGCGTAGGCGCCGGCGAGGAGGAGCGCGGCCACACCGTCGGCGCCGTCGCGCGAGCTCCAGCAGCCGACCCGCACCCGCACGTACTGGAGGCCGTCGGTCATGGCGAACTCGGTGAACGCGGGGAAGCCGGCGTAGCGCAGCGCGGCCGCCACGCGTTCGGCCTCGCGCAAGTCGCGCAGCGCCACGGTCTGGACCGACCAGCCGTCGTCCTGCGCGAGCGCCCAGCAGCCTGCGCACAGCGGCAGCGCCAACACGACGCCGCGCAGCAACCGAGCGAGCCAGCGGCCGCCACCGCGAGCGCTCATGCGAGCGCGCCCCGGACGACGTTGCCGAAGTTGCGGAGCACCTGCAGCCCGACCGCCTGGCTCTTCTCCGGGTGGAACTGGGTCGCGTGCAGACGGCCGATCGACACCGCGCTCAGGAAGCGGGTGTCGCCGTAGGTGGTCTCGGCGCCGCTGGGCACCGCGCCCTCGGGGAAGGTGACGAAGTACGAGTTGGCGAAGTAGACGAACGCGCCGCGTGCCACGCCGGCCAGCAGCGGCGGCTCGCCGAGCGGCCAGATCTGGTTCCAGCCCATCTGGGGCACGCTCACGCCGTGGGCCGGGAAGCGGCGCACCTCGGCGTCGAGCACGCCCAGGCCCGCGACCCCGGGGGCCTCCTCCGAACCGCGCGTCAGCAACTGCAGGCCGATGCAGATGCCCAGGAACGGGGCCCCGGCCGCCAGGTGCGCGGCGACCACCGGGGCGAAGCCGGAGCGCTCGAATGAACGCATCACCTGGCCGAAGTGGCCTTGCCCGGGTAGCACCAGGGCGTCGGCGTCGCGGGCCACCTCGGGGTCGGCGCTGCGGCGCAGCGGCACGCCGGCCGCCAAGAGCGCCTTCTCGACACTGTGCAGATTGCCGGCCCCGTAATCGATCAGGATCACGTTCACGGTGCTCAGAGTGCCCCTTTGGTCGACGGCAGTTCGTCGTGCGTCACCCGGGTGGCGAGTCGCAAGGCGCGCGCGAACGCCTTCATGGCGGCCTCGCAGACGTGATGTGCCTCGCCCCGCGCCAGCACCCGCACGTGCATGGTGGCGCGCGCATGGTTGGCGAAGCCGCGCAGCAGCTCGCGCAAGTGGTACGCGGAGAAGCCGCTGGCGCTGCCCGGCACGCCCTCGGGCTCGAACGCCAGGAACGGTCGCCCCGACAAGTCGAGCACCACCTGCACCAGCGTCTCGTCCATGGGCACGATCACGTCGGCGTAGCGTTCGATGCCGTGCGCGTCGCCGAGCGCCGCCTGGAGCGCCTGACCGAAAGTGATCCCCACGTCCTCCGCCAGGTGATGCACGTCGACGTGCAAGTCGCCCGTCGCCCGCACCTCGAGCCCCAGGCGCCCGTGCCGCATGAGCTGCTCGAGCAGGTGATCGACGAACCCGTGTCCGGTCGCGACGCTGCCGCCGCGACCGTCGAGATCGAGGTCGACGTGGACGTCGGTCTCGCTCGTCGTGCGCTGCACGGCCGCGCGGCGGGCCTCAGGCGTTGGCATGACGGACTCCCTCCGGCGCCAGCGAACAGGCGTCGAGCGCCGCCATGAAGGCGTCGTTCTCCTCGGGACGGCCGACGCTGACGCGTAAGCAGCCCGCGAGTCCCGGCAGATGGTCCTGACGCCGCACCAGTACCCCCTGGTCCGACAGGCCTCGGTACGTGGCCTCGGCGTCGGCCACACGCAGCAGCAGGAAGTTCGTCACCGAGGGGAACACCTCGACCCCGGCGCGGCTGCGCAGGGCGGCGTGGAGCCGCTCGCGCTCGCTCCGGACCAGCGCGATGCGCTCGTCGACGAAGGCGGGCGCCTCCAGCACGGTCTCGACGAGCGACGCCTGCAGCGCCGACACCGAGAACGGCAGCACCACCTTCTGCAGCTGTTGCGCCAGCGCCGGCGCGGTCAGCGCGTAACCCAGCCGGACGCCGGCGAGGCCGTAGGCCTTCGAGAGCGTACGCAGCGACAGCGTACCCGGCACCTCGCGAGCGGCTGCGCGGAAGTCGGAGCCGGCGAAGGCGCCGTAGGCCTCGTCGACGACGGTCAGCCAGCGGCCGGCTCCGGCTTGCGCCAACGCGGTCACGTCCTCGACGGCCACCGGGTTGCCGGTCGGCGCCATCGGCGCGGCCAGGAAGTGGACGCCCTCGCCCTCGGCCAACTCCTCGAGGAGCGCCGCCCGCGGCAGCGCGAAGCCCTCGCCCAGGGGAACTTGGCGCAGGTCGGCCGCCATGAGCCGGGCCTGGATGCCGTACACCGAGAACGACGGCGTGACGCAGAGCACGCGGCGGCCGAGTCCGGCGGCGATCACGGTGGCCTGGATGAGGACGTTCGAGCCGCCGGCCACCACCACGCCGAGCTCGGGCCAGTCCTCGCGCGCCGCGATGGCGGCGCGGACACGCTCGGCGTACAGCTGCGGGTAGCGGTGCAGGGGTGCGCGTGCGAGGCGAGAGAGCGCCTCGGACCGCAACGGCTCGGGGAGATCCCAGGCGCTCTCGTTCTGGTCGAGCTTCACCGGGTGGTCGTGGGCCGTGAAGTGGTAGCCCGGCAGCGCCTCGACGTCGGGACGGATCACCATGCGCGCCATGCTACCGCACCCTGCTCGGCTGCTCCGGCGTCGTCGCGGGCGGCCGTGTGGCGCACGCGCGGGGGGCACGGGGGCCACGCGCGAAGCGTCCGTCACGAGTGCCTCACCGCTGCGAGCGGCGGCGTGCTTCGGCGAGGAACGGCGCGGCGGTGTCGGCGAGTTCGGGCGAGAGCTCGACCGCGAGCTCGAAGCTCGCGACGGCCTCCACGAAGCGCGCGATCCCGAAGTACGCCAGGCCCAGGTTGAAGTGGGCCTGCGCGTTGCTGCCGTTGCTGGCCACGGCCGCCTGCAACACCTCCAGGGCGAGGTCGAGGCGTCCCACCTGCAGGTGGGCGAAGCCGAGGTTCGAGAGCACGATGTCGTTCTCGCCGAGCAGCTCGCGAGCGACCCGATAGGCGTCGATCGCAGCGCGCGAATCGCCCACGCGCTGCAGCGCATAGCCCTGGTAGAAGGCCAGCAAGCCGGCCTCGGTGAACTCCCTGGCGCGACCGAAATCGTCGGCCGCGCGGACCCAATCGCCGGCCTCGAGCGCGGCGAGGCCCTGCTCGAAGGCCACCGCGGCGTCGCCTTCGAGGACCAGCGCGTCGTCGTCGCCGACGATGCGAGCTTGCTGTTCGAGCACGCTCAGCGCGCGGCTCGCCAGGGCCACGTCGGGGGCCTCCGCGACGACGGCCTCCAGCACGCCACGTGCCTCCTCGGTGCGGCCCACGCGGCCGAGCGCGATGCCGTAGTACGTGCGCACCAGCGGGTCGCGCTCGCCGGCGTCGATGCGCGGCGCCAGCGTCGCGAGCGCCGCGCGGGCGCGGCCCGAGGCGAGCTGCAGCTCGACCAGCCGCAGCGCGAGGAGCTCGCCCTCTCCGAGCAGATCGCGCAGCAGCGCCTCGGCCTCCAGGGTCCGGCCGCTGCGTCCGAGCACGGTCGCCAGCGCCTCGACGGCGACCGTGGCGCCGGGATCGGCGTCGATGACGCCGCGCAGCAAGGCTTCGGCCGCGGCCAGCTCGCCGGCGGCGACCAACAGATCGGCCTCGGCCAGCGCCAGGCTGGCGCTGTCGGGGTACGAGGCCCGTCCTTCGCGTACGAACTCGAGGGCCTCGCGACCCACCGAGTCGGGGAGCTGCGCCGCGAGCGCGAAGAGGGTGGCCGAGCGCCCGATCGGATCCGCCGCCGCCTGGCGCAGGAGCGCCAGTGCGCCGCGCGGGTCGCCCGCGGCCAACACCTCGTTCTGCAGGGCGCGCTGCAGGGTGAGCGAATCTGGCACGCGCTCGGTGGCTCGGCGCAGGGCCTGGAGCCGGCGTTGCGGGTCGGTCTGGAGCCCGGCGTACTGCAGGTGGACGTCCACCAGGCGCGGGGCAGCGGCGAGCGCGCGCTCGAACAGCGCCGCGCGCTCGGTCGAGTCCTGGGCGAGCTCGGCCAGGCCCGAGAGCGCCAGCGCGTGGTTGGCGTTGATCGCCAGCGCCGCGCGGAAGGCGGCCTCGGCGCCGGCGTCGTCGCCGGCGCTCGCGAGCACGATCCCTTCGATCACGCGGACCTCGGCGACCTCGGGTGCGCCCGACGTGGCCGCGGCGGCGAGCTCCAGGGCGCGCTCGAGGTTCCCCTCCAGGGCCGCCACGCGAGCCGTCTCCGAGCGTAGCCAGGCGCTGTCGGGATCGAGCTCGAGCGCCATCTCGAGATCGGCGAGGCGCGCGCCGGGCAGGCGCGAGGTGGCCATCCCGAGCGGCCCGAGCGCCGGCAACGACGGTGCCCTGGGCAGGGCGCCGCGCATCTGCGCCAGATCGGCCGGGGCCGGACTGATCCCGGCCAGGCGCAGGGAGGTCTCGGCCAGCGCGCGCCACAAGGCGCTGAGGTCGTTGATCGATCCGCGCACGGTCTCACTGCGGTCCTCGCCGCCGACCACCACCACGAGCTCGACCTCGAGCTGGCTCTGGCCGCTGAAGCGGCCGAGCACCACAGCGTCGGCCTGGAACAGCCGCTCGGCCGCCGCGATCGGATCGACGCCCGCCTCGGTCGCGCGCTGCAGCACCAGCAAGGCGTCGCCGACCGGCGGCACGAACAGCCCGTCGACCTGGTTGATGGCGCGCTGCACCGCGCCGGCGCTGGCGAGTCCGAGCGCCTCGACGGAGCGACCGGCGTCGAACGGGAACACGACCACGCGGGTGGTGGTGCCCTGGGCGAGCGCCGTCGGCGCGACCAGGAGCAGCGTCAGGGCCGCGACCGCGGCAGCGATGAATCGGTTACGTCGCATCAGGCGGAGTCTACCTCGGAGGCAGTGAGAACGCTGAGGCACGTACTGGAGTGCTCTCAGCCGTCCTCCGCAGGCCCTTGCGCGGGCCCGGCGCCGGCGGGTGTCAGCGTGAAGGCGCCGGGAAGCAGGTCGGCGACGGTCGTGCGCTGCTGGCTGCGACCGTCGCGACTGACGAGCCAGACCCGGGCGGCCGGGGCGAACTCGAAAAGGACCTGGCGGCAGGCGCCACAGGGGGTCGCCGGTGGGTCGCCGTCGGTGACCACGACCAGGACCTCGAAGCTGCGCACGCCTGCGCTGACCATCGCCTGGACGGCCGATTGCTCGGCGCAGCGCGCCAGCCCGTACGAGGCATTCTCGACGTTGGCGCCCGCGTACACCCGCCCGTCCGCGCCGAGCAGCGCGGCCCCCACGCGGAAGCCGGAGTAGGGGGCGTAGGCGTGGTGCCACGCCCGGGTGGCGGCGGCGACCAGGGCTTCCGGCGGGGTCTCGTCGGCCATGCTCACGGCCCCCACAAGCGCGTGTAGAGCGCCGGGCCCAGCACGATCAGACCGATCAGGACCGACACCGCGGCAGTGGTCAGCACCGCGCCGGCGGCCGCGTCCTTGGCGGCCGCCACCAACGGGTGGCGTTGCGGGTAGAGGGCGTCCGCCAGGCGCTCGAGCGCGCTGTTGAACAGCTCACTGGCGAGCACCAGGGCGCAACACAGCAGCACCACGGCGGTGCCCGTACGGAGCCACACGGAGAGCGACACGACCGCCAGGGCCGCGAGCAGTTGATAGCGGAAGTTCGGTTCGTCGCGCAGCGTGGCGGCGACGCCGCGCGCCGCGGCGCGCAGCGACAGGCAGAAGGCGCCGCGCTGGACTGGCGCCGTGACCCGGCTCACGGAAGGGGCCCGACGGCGCTGGCCGCCGACCTAGCGCGGGCGTCGGCGAGCGCCAGCACACGCTGCTGGGCCGCCTCGAACGGACGCCACGCCGCCGCGTCCGGGTGGTCGAAGCCGAGCAGGTGCAGCAGCCCGTGCGCGGCAAGCAGCAGCACCTCACGCCAGGGGGCGTGGCCCTGCTCGCGCGCCTGTCGCTTCGCGGTATCGAGGCTCACCACCACGTCGCCGAGCGCACGAACCTGCGGCATGCCGACGTCGTCGGGCTCGTGCAATGGGTAGGAGAGCACGTCGGTCGGTCCCTCGACGCCGCGATGGTCACGGTTCAGGGCCGCGATGGCGTCGTCGCCGACGAGCACCACGGTCAACTCGCGGTCGGCGGCGCCGAGCTCGTCGCCTAGGTCGGAGAGGGCGAGGCGCAGCGCCTCACGCCGCCGGAACCGGCCGGTCTCGTCGATGATCTCGACCATCACTTCGCAACCCCTTGATCTCCTCGGCACTCGGGTAGCTGATACGGCGATGCAGTACCGCTGTCAGCATACGCTCGAAGGTGTTGGCGATCACCTCCAGATCGTGGAGGTTGAGCGGGCTCTGCGAGAGTTGATCGTCCTGCAGGCGCTGGTCGAAGAGCCGGTCGATCAGCGCCCGGATGCTGCCCTGGGTGGGATCGGTCAGCGTGCGGGAGGCGGACTCGACCGCGTCGGCCAGCAGCAGCACCGCCGTCTCCTTCGAGCGCGGACGCGGCCCCGGATAGCGGAAGTTGAGCTCGCTGATGCTGGTGGCGTCCTCCAGCGCGCGCTTGTAGAAGTACGCCAGCACCGTCGTCCCATGGTGCTCGAGCACGTACGGTTCGAGCTCGCGCGGGAGCTTGTACTCGCGCAGCAGCTCGACGCCGTCGCGCACGTGGCTGGTGATGATCAGGTAGGAGAGGTGCGGGCTGATGCTGTCGTGGGGGTTCTCGCCACTGAACTGGTTCTCGACGAAGAAGTGCGGCCGGCGGATCTTGCCGACGTCGTGGTAGAGCGCCCCGACACGCGCCAGAACGGTGTTGCCGCCGATGGCGCCGACCGCCTGCTCGACCAGGTTGGCGATGATCTGCGAGTGCTGGTACGAGCCGGGGGCCTCGAGCAGCAGGCGTTGCAGCAGGGGATGGGTGGGGCTCGAGAGCTCGAGCAGTCGGAAGTCGGTGAGGAAGCCGAAGCCGCTCTCCGCCAGGATCAGCAGACCCAGCGCGAGCACCCCGGCGATCACGCCGCCCGCGACGAACAGCGAGAAGGCCGTCGCCCCGGCGATGGGGGAGAGCCCGCCACCGAGCAGCACCATCACCGTGAGCGCCGTGCCGCCGGCGACACCGCCGAGCACGCCCGCCAGGAAGACGCCGGCCCGATTGGTGATCACCCGCACGCCTGCCACCGCCGCCAGCGAGCCGGCCGCGGCCGCGATCAGCGTGACGAGCGGTGTGGCGGGGACGATCACGGCCGTGACGAGCGCCATCCACAAGGCCCAGAAGAGCGCCGTCGTCTCATCGATCAGCACCGCCACGAGCAGCGGCACCAAGAGCACGAACACCAGGCTGGGCGAGACCAGCAGCGCGAGTCGCTGCAGCGCCAGCACCAGCAGGGTCAGGCCGATGAGGAACAGGATCTGCCGGGGCGTCACGCGAGCGGCCAGCCGTTCGCTGGCGTACACGGCCGGCAGGGTCAGGAGCAGCGCCAGCAGCAGGCTGCCGAGCACCACCACCACCGTGCGGCTCACGGCGTCGACCCGCGGCGAGTAGAGGCCGGCGGCCTCCAGGATGCGCAAGTGGTCGTCGGTCAGGGTCTCGCCTTCGCGCACGATCACCTGGCCCGCCTCGAGCGCCTGCATGCGCAGCGTCACGCCGGCGGCCGTGCCGGCGCGGGCTGCCTCGGTCAGTCGCTCGCTCGGCGTGGCCGTGGCGACCAAGCGGCGGTCGAGGAGGATCTGCACCTCGCGCCGGCGTTCCGGTGGGGCCGCCGCCACCGCTTCGGTGATCACCGAGGCGAGCTCCTCGGCGCGCACCCCACGCGGGGCGTTGTAGCGCCGTATCAGCACGTCGAGGCTGGCCTCGGGCAGGCCGATGCCCGCGAACGATCCGAGCACCACGCGCTGCAGCGTCGAGTCGACGGTGTAGATGGTCTGGACCTGCTCGACGGCGGCCTGGCGCTCCCGCTCCGTGGCGATCCGGTCGGGGACCAGCAGGTCGACGGGGGCGACGAATGCCTGTGGGCTGGGGTCGCCGACCTCGAGCAGCGCCGTGCGGCGCTCGGCGTAGACGGAGTACAGCAGACCGGCGAGCGCAAGCACCACGAGCGTCCAGGCGAGCACGCTCCGCAGCGGGCGGCGCCGTGCGCGTGGGTCAGCTCTCGTGCTCATCGTAGGCCCGGATGATGCGCGCGACCAACGGGTGGCGCACCACGTCGCCGTCGTCGAAGCCGATGAAGGAGAGCCCTTCGATGCCGGCCAGGATGCGCTCCGCCACCTTGAGCCCGCTCTCGACGTTGCCCGGCAGGTCGACCTGGGTGCGGTCGCCGGTCACCACGACGCGGCTGTTGAACCCCATGCGCGTGAGGAACATCTTCATCTGCTCGGGCGTGGTGTTCTGGGCCTCGTCGAGGATGATGAACGCATCGTTGAGCGTGCGGCCCCGCATGAAGGCGAGCGGCGCGACTTCGATGGTGCCGGTCTCGAGCAGCTGGTCGACGCGATCCGGCGGCAGCATGTCGTAGAGCGCGTCGTAGAGCGGCCGCAGGTAGGGGTCGATCTTGGCCTGCAGATCGCCCGGCAGGAAGCCGAGGTGCTCGCCGGCCTCGACCGCCGGCCGCGTCAGGATGACGCGCTTCACCTGCCGCGAGGTGAGCGCCTGCACCGCCATCGCGACGGCCAGGTAGGTCTTGCCGGTGCCGGCCGGCCCGATGCCGAAGATGATCGGGTGTTCGCGGATGGCGTTGACGTAGCGGCGTTGGTTGACCGTCTTGGGACGCGTCCGGCCGGGTAGCCCGCTGCCGTTGTCGTCGGGTCGGTGCGCTTCGGCAGGGTCGAAGCGGCCGAGGTCGGCATGCGCGATCTCGGCACCGTGCAGCTCGCCGCCCGCTCGGATGGTCGCGAGCAACGACCGGAACGTGCGCTCTGCCTCGGCCACGGCCTCGGGCTCGCCGCTGAGGCGCACTTCGTCGCCGCGCGCGACCACCTTCGCCGCGAGCCGACTACGCAGCGCCCGCAGGTGCTCGTCGTTGTGCCCGAACAGGCGCAGCGCCTCGCTCGGGCTCCGCAGTTTCAGCGTGACGCTGGCGGAGATGGCTTCCTCCGGTTCCGGTGCGCCACCGGACCGCTCAAGATCATGTGCCACAGGACGCCCCTACGAATGGAGCGGAAGTCGAGCGACACCAAGTCCTGGGCCACCTCGCTTGCGCGGGCCTGGGCTTGGCGCTCGCTGCCGCTCGCGCCAGGCAGCCGGCGCTCGACCTCGAGGGCGGGGGCGTCTTCCTTCAGTTGTGGACGCTTGAGCGTGCGCTGCCCCCACGGTGCGGCCGGCTTCGGTCGCGCCTTCGGGAACGGGTCGCGTGCTGGTGGACGTGCCGTGCGCGGTGCGCGCGGCTGGAGCGCGGGGCGGGGCGCCGGCCTCGCGGTCTGGCCCGCACCCGCGCTGGCGATCGTCCGGCC
>SLRS01000092.1 GCA_007130855.1 Trueperaceae bacterium
GAGCGCGAGGATGCGGTGATCGCCGACGCGATCGTCGTGTACGGGCGCGGCTCCCACGTCGCACGATTGTGCACGATCGCGGTGGACGTGGGCTTCCGCGGCCGCGGTGTGGGAACTCGCCTCATGCGGCACCTGGAGCTCGAGGCGGCGCGGCGAGGCTGCGGCGCGATGCGTCTCGAGGTCCGCGTCGACAACCTCGCGGCGCGCCGGCTCTACGAGGCGCTGGGCTACGAGCTCATGGGCACGCGCGCGGGCTACTACGAGGACGGAAGCGCCGCGCAGCACCTGCGCAAGCCACTCGGACGAGATCGGCTGCGACGGCCGTCGCTGTCGGGTGCCGGCCGGAGAGGCGCTGCGTGAGCGCGCTGCTCGCCGAGCGTCGCTCGATTGCCTTCATGCTGCACGACGACCGGCCGCCGGGGGTCGAGACCCCAGGCGGCCGGCAGGTGGTCGGGATGGAGGGCGCGAGCCGGTGCCGCTGCGCGCGTGGCGTTCAGGCCCAGGCCACGCTACCGAGCGCGGCCACGCCCGGGAGCGTCTTGCCCTCGAGCAGCTCGAGCGAGGCGCCGCCGCCGGTCGAGATGTGACCGATCTCGTCGGCGAGCCCCAGGCCGTTGATGGCCGCGACCGAGTCGCCGCCGCCGATCACGGTCATCGCACCCGAGGCGGCCAGCGCCTCGGCCACCTTGCGCGTGCCGGTATCGAAGGGCGGAACCTCGAAGACGCCCATGGGACCGTTCCAGAGCACGGTTGCGGCGTCTTCGAGCGCCGCCTCGAAGGCGGCGACGGTGGCGGGACCGATGTCGAGACCGCGCTCACCGTCGGGAATCGAGTCCACCGGGTGGACCGCCGTGGGAACGTCGGGCGCGATCTCGCGGGCGCATAGGGCGTCGGTCGGGAGCAGGAGCTCCACGTTCTGCTCCTGCGCCTCGCTCATCAGCTCGCGCGCCAGCTCGAGTCGGTCCTCCTCCACCAGCGAGTCGCCGACGCGCCCGCCGCGGGCCTTGACGAAGGTGAACGCCATCGCGCCGCCGATCAGCAGCCGATCGGCCACCTCGAGCAGGCGCCGGATCACGTCGATCTTGTCGGACACCTTGACGCCGCCGAGCAGCACCACGAAGGGGCGCTCCGGGGCCTCGAGGAGCCCGCCGAGCACGCGCAACTCGCGCTCGAGCAGGCGCCCCGCGCACGACGGCAGCAGCCTCGCCACACCCTCGGTGGAGGCGTGGGCGCGGTGAGCCGCCCCGAAGGCGTCGTTCACGAAAGCGTCGGCATACCCCGCCAGGATGCTCGCGAGCTCGGGGTCGTTGGCCTTCTCGCGCGGGTCGAAGCGGGTGTTCTCGAGCAGCGTCACCGAGCCGCGCGGCGCCTCGGCCACGAAGGCCCGTTGCTCGCTGCTCCCCGGGCCGGGGGTGGCGAGGTAGCGAACCTCGCGCTCGAGCAGCGTCGCCAGATGCGCCGCCACGGGACCCATGCGGGCGTCGTCTTGCGGGCCCTTGGGGCGACCGAGGTGGCTGCACAGCACCAGCGTGGCGTCACGCTGCAGCAACTCGCGCAGGGTCGGGAGACTCTTGCGGATGCGCGTGTCGTCGCCGACCCCGCCGTTCTTGACCGGGACGTTGAAGTCGACGCGCACCAGGATGCGCCGGCCGTCGACCGGCGCATCGTCCAGGGTGGGGAAGGAGTCCATGGCGTCCGCCTGACCCGCGGCCGTCAGAACTGCGCGCCCATGCGCTCGAGCACGTCGACCATGCGCGTGGCATAGCCCCACTCGTTGTCGTACCAGACGAAGATCTTGGCCATGCGGCCCATCGTCCGGGTCAGCGGCGCGTCGAAGATGCCCGAGTGCGGGTCGCCGACGATGTCGGAAGAGACGATCGGATACTCGTTGTACAGCACGATGCCCTGGAGCGGGCCGGCGGCGGCCTCCTCGATGGCGGCGTTGAGTTCCTCGGGGCTCGCCTCGCGCTTGAGCATGATGGTCACGTCGGAGACCGAACCCGTCGCCGTCGGTACGCGCACGGCGAGGCCGTCGAAGATGCCCTTGAGGTTGGGCAACACCTTGCCCACCGCGCGGGCCGCGCCGGTGCTGGTCGGCACCAGGTTGGTGGCGGCGTTGCGGGCGCGGCGCAGGTCCTTGTGGGGCCCGTCGAGCAGCATCTGGTCGTTGGTGTAGCTGTGGATGGTGGTCATCATCGCCTGCTCGATGCCGAAGGTCTCGTCGATGACCTTCATCACGGCGGCCAGCGAGTTGGTGGTACAGCTGGCGTTGGAGACGACGTCGTGCTTGGCCGGGTCGTAATCGTCCTCGTTCACGCCCATCATGATGTCGAAGTCGCCGTCGCCCGAGGGGGCGCTGATCAGCACCTTCTTGACGCTGCCGCCGAGGTGCTTGGCGGCGTCGGCGCGCTTGGTGAAGATGCCGGTGGACTCGACGACCACGTCGACACCGTGGTCGGCCCAGGGGATCTGGGCGGGGTCGCGCTCGGACGTGACCATCACCGGCTTGCCGTCGACGACGATGCTCGTCTCGTCGTGTGACACCTGTCCCGGGAACCGTCCGTAGTTCGAGTCGAAGCGGAGCAAGTTGGCGAGGGTCGCGTTGCTGGTCAGGTCGTTGACGAGCACGACCTCCAGGCCACGGGCGTGGGCGATCCGGAAGACTTGACGCCCGATGCGTCCGAAGCCGTTGATACCGATCTTCATGAAGAACCTCCTCGGGAGGATGGTCGGCGCGATACCAGTCTGAGGGCGTCCTGGACGTTGCTGGCGCCGCCGCATCCGCTCGCCATCATAGCCCATCGGCCCGGGCCAAACGTCACCCGGCCCTCCCCGGGACAGCGTCCGGAAGCGTGGTGCGGCGACGTTTCGCCGAGGCGATCAGGCGCGTCGCAAGGCGATTCGCAGCTCGCCGTCGCCGAGCGTCGCCATCAGTGTGAAGGCGTCGGCCGGAGCGCCCTCGGTGTGCTCGAGCGACAGGGCCAGCGTCTCGGCCTGCAGCGCCGGCGCGTGCTCCTCCAGGGCGGCCGCCGCCGTCGCGTCGACGGCGTGCAGCCACAGGTCGATGCGGTCGGCCACCTCCAGCCCGGCCTGCTTGCGGGCGTCTTGCACGAGTCGCACGGCGTCGCGGGCCAGGCCCTCGCGCACCAGCTCGGGCGTCAACTCGGTGTCGAGCGCAGCCAGGTAGCCGCGTTCCTCCACCGCCACGTACCCCTCGGGACTGCGCGCGTCGAGCAGGAACGCCTCGGGCTCGAGCGTGAGCGGCTCGCCGGCCACCTCGAGGGTGACCGAGCGGCCCTCGTGCACCGCGGCTGCGATCGCCTTGGCATCGGCCGCCTCGAGCGCCGCGCGCAGTGCCGGGATGCGCTGTCCGAGGCGCTTGCCCAAGAGCGGTAGGTTCGGCTTGACGTGGTAGTCGAGGAAGTCGTCGGTGAGTTCGAGGTAGCGCACCTGCTTGACGTTGAGCTCCTCGCGAAGCTGATCCTCGAGTCGCGCGACGCCGCGCCGCTCGGCCTCGCTGCGGACCCGCACCAGCAGCGCTGGCAGCGGCTGACGCACCTTGTGGCCGCTCGCCGCGCGGGCGGCGCGGCCGAGCTCGACCACGCGCTGCAAGACGCTGCCGTCGCGCATCAGGGCCTCGTCGATCAGCGCCGCGTCGGTCTCGGGCCAGTCCGCCAGGTGGACCGACACGGGGGCGCTCGGGTCGACGCGCCGTACCAGGTTCTGCCACAACGCCTCGGCCATGAACGGCGCGAGCGGCGCCATCAAGGTGGCGACGCGCACGAGCGCCGCGTAGAGCGTGCGGTAGGCGGCTCCGGCGTCGTCACCGCCGTCGCCGCGCCAGAACCGTCGGCGATTGCGGCGCACGTACCAGTTCGACACGTCGTCGACCACGAAGTCGCGAATCGCACGAGCGGCGCCGGTCGCGTCGAAGGCCTCGAGTGCCGTGGTGACCTCGCGCGTGAGCGCCTCGCGCCGCGACGTCAACCAGCGGTCGCTCAGGCTGAACGCGGCGTCCGGCACCTCGCGCCGCAGGTCGGGCCGATCGAGATTGGCGTAGAGCACGAAGAAGCCGTACGTGTTCCAGAGCGTGGCGAACATGTCGCGTTTGGCCTCCTCCACGAGCCCAGGGCTGAAGCGCTTGGTGGCTTCGGGCGGGCTCGAGGCGTAGAGGTACCAGCGCAGCGCATCGGCGCCGTGGGCGTCGAGCACGCTGAAGGGGTCGACCACGTTCCCCTTCGACTTCGACATCTTCTCGCCCTTCTCGTCGACGATGTGCCCGAGCACGATCACGTTCTTGAAGGCGCTGGTGTTCGGCTCGAGCTCGGCCAACGGGCCGCGCGGCAAGGCGTCGGAGCCGTCGTGCGTCAGCAGCGTGGCGAGGGCGTGGAGGCTGTAGAACCAGCCACGGGTCTGGTCGATCGCCTCGCAGATGTAGTCGGCCGGGAAGTGCTCGCGCAGCGCGTCGGCGGCCGCTCCAGGCTGGCCGTGATAGTGCCATTGGGCGTAAGGCATGGCGCCCGACTCGAACCAGACGTCCACCGTGTACGGCTCACGGCGGTAGCGGACGCCGTCCTTCTCGAACACCACCTCGTCCACCGCCGGGCGGTGCAGATCGAGTCCGCCGAGGTCGCGGCCGGCCAACGCCGAGAGCTCGGCCACGCTACCCACACACAGCAGGCTGCCGTCGTCACCGCGCCAGATCGGCAGCGGCGCGCCCCAGTAGCGTTCGCGCGAGAGCGCCCAGTCGACGTTTCCCTCCAGCCACTTACCGAAGCGGCCGCTGCGGATGTGATCCGGGTGCCAGCCGATCGCGTCGTTGGTGCGCAGGAGTTGCTCGCGGAAGCGACTGGTGCGGACGTACCAGCTCTTCTTGACCACGTTCATCAGCGGCGTGCCGTCGCGCCAGTTGAAGGGGTAGGTGTGTTTGATGGTGCCGTGCGCGAACATGTGACCGCGCCCGAGCAGGTCGCGGATGATCGCGGCGTCGGCGTCCTTGAACCAGACACCGGTGTAGGGCCCGTCGCCCCCCTCGGGCAAATCGACGGGGCGCACCTCGCGCATCACCGCGCCCGCCAGGTCGACCGACCAGGCGGTGGGCAGACCATGGCGCCGGCCGACCTCCAGGTCGCCATAGGCGGGGGCCAGGTGCACCACGCCCGTACCGTCGGCGAGGGTCACGAACTCGTCGGCCACCACCCGCCAGCCGCCCGCGGCAGCGGCGCCGTCCTCGCTGGGGTCGGCGTCGAGGCGCCCGCGCAGGATCGCCCGGTAGCGCGCGCCAGCCAGCGCCGCGCCGGTGACGCTGGCGAGGACCTCGTGCGGCACGCCCTCGAACACCTGGGGCGCCAGCGCCTCGGCCACGACGAAGAGCGCCTCGGCGGTGCTGCCCTCGCGCTGCCTGGGGCTGGCCACCAGCGCGTAGCGAGCCTCGGGATGGACGGCCAGGCCGGTGTTCGCCGGCAGCGTCCAGGGGGTCGTGGTCCAGGCCAGGAACGCGACGGGACGCCGCTCATCCGCCGCCACCAGGCCACGAGCCACGAGATCGCCGGTCTCGGCGGGGAACGCGGGGTAGATGCTCGGATCGGCAACCTCGTCGCGGTAGCCGAGTGATACCTCGTGCGATGCCAGGGTCGTGTTCGACGAGGGCGAGTGCCAGGTGGTGCGGTAATCCTCCTCCAGCAGGCCGCGCTCCCAGAGTGCCTTCATCACCCACCAGCACGACTCGATGTAGCCGTTGTGATAGGTCACGTAGGCGCTCTCGAGGTCGACCCAGAAGGCGATGCGTTCGGTCAGGTCGTTCCAGTCCTGGATGAAGGTGAACACCGTCTCGCGGCAGCGTTGGTTGAACGCCTCGATGCCGTAGTCCTCGATCTGCTGCTTGTTCGTGAAGCCGAGTTCCTGCTCGACGGCGATCTCCACGGGCAGTCCGTGGGTGTCCCAGCCGCCCTTGCGGGTGACGCGGTGGCCTTGCATCGTCTTGAAGCGGGGGAACACGTCCTTGAACGCCCGACTGAGTACGTGGTGCACGCCCGGGCGTCCGTTGGCGGTGGGCGGGCCCTCGTAGAACACCCAGTGCCCCTTGGGAGCGGGCCGCTCGAGCGAGCGCCGGAAGACCTGTTCGTCGCGCCAGAACTCGCGCACGCTACGTTCGAGCGTCGTCGCGTCGTGGCTGGCCGGGACGCTCGCGAAGGGAGGGTCCGCGGTGGCTGTGGTGGTGCTCGGTCGTGGCTGCGGTCGGTCGCTCACCGCGCTCACCTCCTGGGGTCGACGGGCGCGGGGCGTCATGACACGAGCGCCCCCGCAGTCGCGTTGGGGCGCCCTCGGCGCGGTACCACCCAACTTCGGCGCCCCGTCACCGGGTACGCCCTTGCGCCTGACCACCCGCTCGCGAGCAACGCTCGTGGGTGAGCACGCCGACGCTGTGTCGCGCGTCACGCGGCGCCGTCTACTGCGGGACGGAAGCGTGCTCCGTGCCGGTTCGGGGCGCGGCTCGGGGATGATCTTCCGCGGCGGGGATCCCACCGGGCTCACACCGTCCCCGGCTCGCTGCGTGGCTGTCCTCCGCGTACTCGTTCCCCGTGATGTTCGGCAACGACCCGCCTACCGGTCGCACCCGACACGCCGCGCCGCTTGACACGAAGCGGGCGCGAGCGTGTACACTCACGGTAGCAGTCGGCCTTCTGGAGCGTCAAGACGCCACTGCGCCTCCTTCGCACAACCTGCCCGATTCCGAGTGGCGACCACCAGGGCTCGGCGGCCAGGTCGATGGACCGCATCGATTGCGCCCCATTTCGGCACCACCCGCGTCAACGACGCTCCGATCTCAACGCCGTGACACGCCGGCTAGCGCCGTCGCCCTTCGTCGCGAGCGCACGAGGAGCCCCATGAGTCCAAGAGCCAAGAAGACGAGCGCCGAGGCAGTCGCCAGCGCCGAGTCAGCCAGCGAGCCTGAGGCAGTCGCCAGCGCCGATGCTGACGGCAACGCCGGCTCGGGGACGACGAAGCCCCGCCGCGGGCGCAAGGCCACGGCAACGAGCGAGCCGGCCGAGGAGGCTGCCGGCGCCACCACCAAACGGCGCGGTCGGCCACCCGGCAGCAAGAACAAGCCCAAGTCCGGCAGCGACGATGGCAGCGGCAGCGTGACGAGCGTGCCCGAGCCGGCGCCGGCCGAGCCGGCCGTGCCCGAGACCGGCGACGGCGAGGTGACCAGCGAGGACGCACGTCCTTCGCGCCAGCGTCGGGGCCGCTCGAGTCGTGGCAAGTCGTCGAGTGGGATGCAGGACGAGCCAGATGAGCAGCAGCCCGACCAGCGCCAGGCCGAAAGCGCTGCTGCGGCGGCGGCACGAGCGCCCGGCGAGGCTGATCGCGAAGCCGGCGCGACCGCCCGCGAGCAGGGCGAGGCCGGCGACGAGGAAGGTGCCGAGGAAGGCGCCGAGGAAGCCGGCCGCGGCCCCGGCGGTCGGGGCCAGCAGCGTTCGCGCCGCAACCGCGGCGGCCAACGCAAGGGTGGACTGAACTTCCGTGACTTGCAGGGCAAGATCGTCCCCGAACTCCACCTGCTGGCCAAGGAAGTGGGCCTCGAGTCGTACCGCGAGATGAGCCAAGACGAGCTCGTCGCCGCGGTCCTGGAGCGCTCCACCGAGGCCGAAGGGTTGCGGCTGGTGAGCGGCTACTTGGAGATCTCGTCGGATGGCTACGGCTTCTTGCAGGAATCGCTGCTGAAGCAGACCACCCGCAGCGTCATCGTGTCGGCGGGGCTGATCAAGCAGTTCCGACTCCGCACCGGCGACGTGATCATGGGCAAGGCCCGACGACCGCGCGACAACGAGCGCTACGGCACCCTGATCCGTGTCGAGGCCGTCAACGGCGTGGATCCGTTCCAGGCTGCCAAGCGCCCCCGTTTCGACGACTTGGTCCCGACCTTCCCGGATCGACGCATTCGGCTCGAGACCGGTCAGAACGACCTGTCTGCGCGCGTCATCGACTTGCTCGCGCCGATCGGCCGCGGTCAACGCGGGCTGATCGTGGCGCCTCCCAAGGCGGGGAAGACCACCCTGCTCAAGGCCATCGCGAAGTCGGCAGTGCTCAACGAGCCCGACATCACCGTCATCGTGCTGCTCGTCGACGAGCGGCCCGAGGAGGTCACCGACTTCCGCGAGAGCGTGCAGGGGGTCGAGGTCGTCGCCAGCACCTTCGACGAGCCGCCGGCCAACCACATCCGCGTGGCCGAGTTCGTGCACGAGCGCTCGCGCCGGATCGTCGAGGATGGCGGACACGTGATGATCCTGCTGGACTCGATCACGCGCCTGGCCCGGGCGAACAACCTGGTCACGCCGGCCACCGGACGGACCCTCTCGGGCGGTCTCGATTCGAACGCGTTGCACTGGCCCAAGCGCTTCCTGGGCGCCGCACGCAATATCCGGGGCGGCGGATCGCTGTCGATCCTCGCCACGGCGCTCGTGGAGACCGGCTCGCGCATGGACGACGTGATCTTCGAGGAGTTCAAGGGCACGGGCAACATGGAGTTGCACCTCTCGAGACGCCTCGAGGAGCGGCGTATCTTCCCGGCCATCGACATCCTCAAGTCGGGTACGCGCCGCGAGGACCTGCTCCTGTCCGAGGACGTCCTGGCGAAGATGTGGCTGCTGCGCAAGGTGATCTCCGACATGGACGCCGCCGAGGCCATGGAGATGCTGCTCTCGAGGCTGAACCGCACGAAGGACAACACCGAGTTCCTGTCGACGCTCGGCCAGGGGTAGGCATGGGGCCCGGACGAGCCGGCGTCGTTGCGCTGGTCGTCGCCGTGGCCGTGCTCGCCCACTCGGCCCAGTTCGGACGCAGCCATCCCGGTGCGCTCGACGGTTCGCCGAGCGAAGCCGTCCGCAGCGTCCACGCCAGCGAGCAACTCGCGGTCCTGCTGCGGGCGGCGGAGCTCAGCAGCCGGATCGATCGGGTGGGGCAGGAGTACCTGTGGCCGCTCGAGGGCCGGATCAGCTCGGGGTTCGGCTGGCGCAACATCTCGGTCGCCGGCAACCGCTTCCACGGCGGGATCGACATCGTCGCTCCGAGCGGGACGCCGGTCCGCGCCGCACGTGGTGGTGTCGTCACCCGCGCCGGCTGGGTGGGGGCCTACGGCTACCTGGTGGTGCTCGATCACGGCGCCGGCTGGGAGACGCGCTACGCGCATCTGAGCCGCATCGACGTGCGCCCCGGCGAACGCGTGGCGCAGGCGGCGGTAGTCGGCCTGGTCGGCTCGACCGGGGCCTCGACCGGTCCGCACCTGCACTTCGAGGTGCGGCGCGACGGCCGAGCGCTCGACCCGCTGACGTACCTGCGGCGTTGACGGCGCCGTAGCCGCGGCGGCGACGGCCCCGGCGGCTCGGGCGCCTGGGGCGCGCGGCGTCGTACGTACCCTGGCGGTACCTCGGGCCAGCGCCTATACTCGGCCCAGGCAAGCGTGCCTGCCACGCCGCCGGGCGCGGCCTGAGGGAGTGACCATGTGGATCTCGACACGAGCGCAGTACGGCCTACGCGCCCTCGTGGAGGTTGCGCTCGGGGGCGACCGGCCCACCAGCCTGAAGACGGTCGCCGAGCGCCAGCAGTTGTCACAACCCTACCTGGAGCAGATCTTCGCCGTGCTGCGCAACGCTGGCGTTGTCGAGTCGGTCCGGGGAGCGCACGGGGGCTATCGCGTGGCGCGGCTGCTCGACGAGATCGACGCACTCGAGATCGTGGAGTGCCTCGAGGGGAGCGTCGCGCCGGTGATGTGCATCGAAGACGGTGCAACCTGCGAGCGCACCGGGCAGTGCTCGACCGAACCGCTCTGGCGCGAGGTCGACGAGGCCGTGCGCAGCGTCTTACGCCGGACCAGCCTGGGCGACCTCGTGCGCCAGCGCAGCTTCCTGCAGCTCGAGCCGCTGCCGAGCCAGTTCGTCGACCACCCATGAGCGCTCACCGGCATGGCAGCGAGCGGCCGCCGGAGGCGCGTTGACGAGCGGAGCGGCGATCGATCTCGACCGCGCGGCCACCACGCCGGTCCACGCCGACGTCCTGGCCGTGATGCTGCCCTACTTCCGGGAGCACGCCGGCAATCCCGCTTCGGTCCACGCCGCCGGTCGGCGCGCTCGGCGCGCCGTCGAGGAGGCGCGCGAGCGCGTCGCGGCCGCGGTCGAGGTGGAGCCGCGGCAGGTCGTGTTCACCAGCGGCGCCACCGAGGCGTCGCACCTCGCCGTACACGGCCTGCTGGCGCGCGCGCCCGGGGCCCACGTGGTGAGCAGCCTCAGCGAGCATCCAGCGGTGCTCGAGGCGCTGCGCGCCGCCGAGCGACGCGGGCACCAGGTCACCTGGTTGCGCCCCGACGGCGACGGGCGCGTCTCCGACGACGCCCTGCAGGCGGCGCTGCGCGACGATACCGCCCTCGTGGCGCTCATGCGCATCAACAACGAGACGGGCGTGCGACACGACCTCGCTCCGCTGCGCGCGCACCTCGCCGAGCGGGATGTGCGGGTGCTGGTCGACGCCGTGCAGGCGTTCGGGCACGAAACCACGAGCCTCAGCGCACTCGGTGCCGACCTGCTCACGCTGTCGAGCCACAAGATCGAGGGACCGAAGGGCTGTGGCGCCCTGATCCTGGCCGCGGGCGTGACGCTCGAGCCGCAGCAGCGCGGTGGGGGCCAGGAGCGCGGCCTGCGCGGCGGCACGGTGGACGTGCCGGCGGTCGTCGGCTTCGGGGTCGCGGCCGAGCGCGCTGCCGACTGGCGGGCACGGGCCGCGCACGTGACCGCCCTGCGTGAGCGCTTCGAGGCGGCGCTGTTGCGCCTGCCCGACACGCAGCTCAACGGCGGCGCCGCGACGCGTGGGCCGAAGCAGGCGAACGTGCGCTTCGGCGGTGTCGACGGCGCGACCATGCTGATCAACCTCGACGCGCTCGGGGTGTTGGCCAGCGCCGGGTCGGCCTGCGCCGCCGGCAGCGTGGAACCGAGCCACGTGCTGCTGGCGATGGGACTGGCGCCCGACGTCGCGCGCGCCAGCGTGCGCTTCAGCTTCGGCGAGCACCTCGATGACGAGCTCGTCGACGAGGCCGCGCGCCGTGTCGCGCTGGCGCTGCAGCGCTCGCGCGGCGAGCCCGAACAGGGCTGACCTCCTCACGCCTCGCCGCCGTGGCAGGGCGCTCGGGCGGCTCAGGCGCGGCGGCGGCTCAGGCGCTCGGGCGGCTCAGGCGCTGCGGCGGCGCTCGGCGCGTTCGAGCGCCCGCAGCGGTTCGTCGAGATCGTCGACGTCGAGCACGATGCGTGTCACGTCACCGCCGGGAACCTCGTACATCAACTCGCCCATCGTCCGCTCCATCACCGAGCGCAGCCCCCGCGCTCCGGTGCGGCGGCCCTGCGCGCGCGCCGCGACCTCGCGCAAGGCGGCTTCGGTGATCACCAGCTCGACGCCGTCGAGCGCGAACGCCTCCTGGTACTGGCGCACCAGGGCGTGGCGAGGCTTCGTCAGCACGTCGACCAGGGCGTCCTCGCTGAGTTCGTGCAGCCGTACGGTCACGGGCAGGCGCCCGATCAGCTCCGGGATCAGCCCGTAGGTCATCAGGTCCTCGGGCAGCACCTCGGCCTCCGCGACCTTGTTGTCGCCATCATCGGCCTCGACCTGGAAGCCTACGCGGCTCACGGACACGCGCCGGCGGACGATGTCCTCGAGCCCCTCGAAGGCGCCACCGCACACGAACAGGATCTGGCTGGTATCGACCGCGATCAGCTCCTGGTGCGGATGCTTGCGTCCGCCCTGCGGCGGTACGTGACACACCGTGCCCTCGATCATCTTCAGGAGCGCCTGCTGCACGCCCTCGCCGGAGACGTCGCGCGTGATCGAGGGACCCTCCGACTTGCGCGCGATCTTGTCGATCTCGTCGAGGTAGATGATGCCGCGCTCGGCGGCGCCGACCTCGTAATCCGCCACCTGCAACAAGCGCAGCACGATGTTCTCGACGTCGTCGCCGACGTACCCCGCCTCGGTCAGGGTGGTGGCGTCGGCGATCGCGAAGGGGACTTGCAGCGCCTTCGCGAGCGTCTGCGCCAGCAGCGTCTTGCCGGTGCCCGAGGGGCCCACCATGAGGATGTTGGCCTTCTGGAGGTCTGCCTCGGGGTGTTGCAGCCGCTTCACGTGCTGGTAGACCGCCACTGCCAGCGTGCGTTTCGCCGCTTCCTGCTCGATCACGTGCTGGTCGAGTTGCTTGCGGATCTCACGCGGCGTGGGGACGCGGAGCGCACGAGCCGGCTTGCTGCCGGCATTGAGCGTGTCACGTCCGCGCTCGAGGCAGGCCGCGCAGATGGCCGCGTCGCCATCGACGCTGGTGACGAGTCGGCGCGTCTCGGCGCCCGGGCGCCCACAGAAGGAGCAGCGGGAGGTCACCGTCGATCCCCGGCTTGGCTCGGGCCGCCGGCCGCGCCGAAGCGGCCGAGCATCTTGGGCTCCACGACGGTGTCGATGATGCCGTACGCACGCGCATCCTCGGGGCTCATGAAGTAATCGCGCTCCATGTCGTGCCGCAGCTTCTCGCGGCGGTGGCCGGTGTGGCGCTCGTAGATCATCTCGAGGACGTCGCGCAACGCCAGGACCTCGCGGGCCTGGACCTCGAGGTCGGGCGTGGCGCCGCGGAAGCCGGCCGATCCCTGGTGGATCATGATGCGCGAGTTCGGCAACGCCACGCGGTGCCCGCGCTCACCGGCCATCAGGATCACCGAACCCATGCTCATCGCGATCCCGACGCAGTTGGTGTGGACGGGAGCCGAGATGTACTGCATGGTGTCGTAGATCGCGAGTCCGGCGTAGACCTCGCCACCCGGGCAGTTGATGAACATGTTGATCGGCTGCTCGCTCGACTGCGACTCGAGCAGCAGCAGCTGCGCCACGATGACGTTGGCGACCTCGCTGTCGATCGGCGTCCCGAGGAAGATGATGCGTTCCTTGAGCAGCCGGCTGTAGACGTCGTACATCCGTTCGCCGCGGCCGGTCTGCTCGATGACGTAGGGGATCAACGGCATGCCGTCACCTTACCAGCGTCGCCCGCGGAGGTGCGTGTCCGTTGGCCGAAACGGCCTCCCGGGTAGCGCCGGCGGGCTCAGCCCGGCGCCTCGCTGCGGGGCTCGTCGCTGGTGTCGGCGTGATCGTTGGCCGGGGCCGCTTCGTCGAGCGAGCCGTCGGCCTGGTCCTCGTCGCCGGCTGCCGCTGCCTGGTTGGCGCCGGTCAGGTCGCGGCCGGTCTTGGCCGCCACCACCTGGCGCAGCGCGCGATCGCGATTGAGCAAGAAGCGGTAGTTGCGCAGCCAGTCGTCGCCCATGTCGGCCTTGAAGCGGGCCACGTCCTTACGGTCACGCTGCGCCATCATGCGTACGGCCTCGTCGAACTCGGCATCGTCGATCTCGCCGCCCACACGCTCGAGCAGCGCTTCGAGCACCAGGTCGCGCTTGACGGCCCGTTCCGCGGCCTGCCTCAGCTCCTCCTCGAAGCCCGCGCGCGCATCGCGCGCCTCGAGCTCCTCGAGGTAGCGCTCGATGGTGATGCCACGCTGGCGCTGGAGATCCTCGGCGAGCTCCTCGAGCAGGGCCCGCTGCCGCCGTGCCACGAGCGAGCGCGGCAAGCCCATCTCCGTTGCGCTCATGAGCTGCTCGACGAACGCCTCGCGCTGCTGCCTGAACGCCGCGCGCTCCGCCTCGGCCGCCAGGCCGCTCCGGATCTCGCTCAGCGTCGCGTCCCAGGTGTCGAAGCCGAGCGTGGCGGCGAAGGTGTCGTCTGGCTCCGGCAGCTCCTTCGCCTTCACGTCCATGACGCGCACCGCGAGCGAGCGCCGCGGACCGGCCGCGGTCTCGTCGGTGCCGGCCGCGGCGCTCCCTGCCCCGGCCGCCTCGTCGGGCTCGCCGGTGGCCACGCCTTCGTCCGCCGTTGGCGTGGCGCTCGCGGCATCGGTCGCGGCGGCCTCGGCTCCGAGATCGAGCGTGACCTCGTCACCGAGGCGCCGGCCGGTCAGCTGCTCGACCAGGTGCGGCTCGGTCCTCGACAGGTCGACCGGCATGGTCTGGCCACCGCCCTCGCCGAGGCTCTCGAGCGTCAACACGTCGCCGGGTTCGACCGGGCGCTCGACGGGAACCAGGGTGGCGTGGTCCGCGCGCAGGCGCTCGACCGTCTGCGCGACGTCTTCGTCGCTCGGTTGCGGCACGGCCGTGTCGAGCTCGATGCTGTCGAAATCGGGTAGCTCGAAGCTCGGGTAGAGGTCGGCCTCGACCTCGAAGGTGAAGTCGGCCCCCTCGGAGGGCCGCTCGGCATGGAAGTGCGCATGGACGGGCAGCAGGTCGAGTTCGCGGACGGCCTGCGGGTAGTGCTCGTCGACGAGCGCCTCGCGCACCTCTTCGGCGAGTGCCTCGACGCCGACGCGCTGCACCAACACGCCGCGCGGTGCGCGTCCGGGACGAAACCCGGGCACGCGCACCTGGCGCGCGAGGCCCGCCAGGACGCGGTCGAAGGTGGCGTCGACCACCGCTGCCGGGACCGTCACCGTGAACGTGGCGCTGACGTCCTGCTTGTCCTTGAGTTGCGCTTCCATGAGGGCCTCTTTCGTGTCGGTCGCACGTCGCACGCGCGCCGCATGAGGACGCGTGCCGGCGTGGCGTTGCTTGTCGTCAGGGTACGGTCGAACGGGGTGGGCTCCGGGTGGACGGCCGTCATGGTGCGAGGAGCGGGACTTGAACCCGCACGTCAAAGACACCAGATCCTAAGTCTGGCGCGTCTACCAGTTCCGCCATCCTCGCTCGAGGCCTGC
>SLRS01000268.1 GCA_007130855.1 Trueperaceae bacterium
CGCGGCGCGCACGGCGCTGCTCCTCGCCGCCCAGCAAGGGCTCGACTGGCTCGTGACCGCAGCCCTACACGGGTCAGCGCCGAAGAGCGCGTAGACTAGGTCATGACGAGGCGTGGCCCGCTGCGGCGGCCGATCCTGCTGCTGGCCACCTTGCTGCTGCTCATCGGTCCTGTCACCGCGCGCGACGACGCCATGGCCTCGATGAGCGACCTGCTGGCTCGCGGCTACTACAGCTCCGCCGCCCAACTCAACGGACCCAACCTGGTACAGCGCTTCCCCGACGATCCGGAGGCACACTTCCTCTACGCGCGAGCACTCTACTACGCCGGCGACATCGCCGGCGCACAGGCCAGCCTCGATCAGGCGACGGCCTTGACGAGCGGCAGCGTGCCGGCCCGCCACGTGCACCTGGGCGGTCTCCTGCGGTTCGCGCGCGGCGACGCCGCCGATGCCGTCCGGGCGCTCCAGAACGCCTTCCGGCGGGAGCCGGAGTACGTCTATGCGATGGACTGGGCACGCGTGGCCTGGCAAGCGGGCCTGTACGACGCGGCGCTCGCCGGCTTCGGCGCCGCGGCCGACACCGCCCAGGGCCGGCGCGAACCGTGGCCCCACGTCGGCCGGGGTCGGATCCTGTTGGCCATCGGCCGTGTCGAGGAGGCGATCGGCGCCTTCGAGACCGCGATCGAGGTGTTCGAGTTGCACGACACCGGCGATGCGAGGCTACCTTCGCCGGCCTACGTCGAGGCCTGGTACCGACTGGGCGAGGCGTACGAGTCGCTCGGCCGCCTCATCGAAGCCGAGGTCTCGTACAAGGCGGCGCGCTCTTCCGACCCGAACTTCGGGCCTGCGGTACAGGCGATCGATCGGCTCACCCGCCGGGTCGACTGACTCCGGCCCCGCCCGCCGCGCGCTTCCGACCCCGCCGCGCAGCGCCTGCGCGACGGCTGCTGCGCGATTCAGTTGACGAGCTTGGTCCGCCGCGCCTGGAAGTCTTGCAGCACGTAACGCCCAATGGTCGCCGGGGTGGTGAAGTAGGCCTTGCCGCGGGTCATGGCCGAAACCCGTTGGACGAACGCGATCAGCTCCGGCTCGCGCGCGAGCATGAAGGTGTTGATCTGGACGCCGTGGCGTCGGCAACTACCGACCTCGCGCAGCGTCTCGCCCAGCACCAGCGGGTCGAGCCCGTAGGCGTTCTTGTAGATGCGCCCACCCGGCAGCGTGATGGCCGAGGGCTTGCCGTCGGTGATCATCACGATCTGCTTCATGTCCTTGTGCTGGCGCGCCAAGATCTTCTGCGCCAGGCGCAGGCCCTCGGCGGTGTTGGTGTGGTACGGGCCCACCTGCGAAAGCGCCAGCCGGTTCAGCGGCACCTCTTCGGCGGAGTCGTGGAACAGCACGAAGCGGATGGTGTCGCCGCGGTACTGGGTACGGATCATGTGCGCCAGCGCCAGCGCGACGCGCTTCGCCGGCGTGAAGCGATCCTCGCCGTAGAGGATCATGGAGTGCGAGCAGTCGAGCATCACCACGGTCGCGCACGACGACTGGTACTCCGTCTGCGCCACCATGAGGTCGGCCTCCTCGAGCTGCAGCCGCCCGCCATCGAGCCCGCGCGCGGCGGCATTCTTGAACGTCTCGGCCACGTCGAGGTTGAGGACGTCGCCGAAGGCGTAGGGCTTGGTCTCGCCGGTGGCTTCGATGCCGGTGGTGCGCCGGTCGGTGTCGTGCGCACCCATGGTCGACGCCCCCGACGCGCCGAGGACGTCCTTGAGCGTTCGGTAGCCGAGGAAGTCGATGGTCTTGTCGGTGAGCTCGAAGGTGGCGCTCCCCGGATCGCCCGCGGCACCGCCGACGCCGTCGCGCCCCGCGGCGCCGTCCTCACCTTCGCCGGGGCGCAAGTAGCCCTCGCGCTCGAGGCGTTGCGCGAGCTCGCGCACCATGCGGCCGAGCTCGCTCTGCATCCAGTCATCGGCATCGAGCGCCTCGTTGAGCGTCGCCTCGTCGATGAGCTCGTTCGCCACGAGCGTCTCGGCGATCGCCTGGTACAGGTCCTCCATGGTCTGACGCGCGTCCGGATCAGGGTCGTACGGATCGCGACCGAAGCCGGACTCCAGCAGCCGGTCTTGCAGCATGCGCATCAGGTCGGCCATGTCGAGGTCGTCGAGCGTCCCCTCGTACTTGGAGTAACGCGTGACCGGCATCGGGCTCAGTTCCAACGCCGGCGTGCCCCGGCCGCCACCTGGGCTTCCGGCTCGACGGCGACGTAGCCGCGTTCCTCGGAGCGGGCCACCTGGCGCTTCGCCACCAGCCCCTCCAACACGAACTCCGCCGCCACGGCGAGGTCGGCGCTGTCGCTGCCCTCGCTCAACAGGGCGGCCGCGTCGAGCAGGCCCGGGACTCGTCCGAAGACGCTCAGCAGCGCCTCGTCCGACAGCCCGTCGGGGACCTTGAGCGCCTGATCGGCCTCGAAGAAGGCCACCACCTCACCCAGGTCGAGATCGGCGGCGCGCCGCGTGAACACCTGCCCGATCGAGCGCCGCACGAGCTCCCGCGCCACCACCTCGCCGCCCTTCAACTCGCCCTCGTACTCGAGCTCGAGCTTGCCGGTGATCGCGGAGAGCCCCGCGTAGAGGTCGGAGGTACGGGCCATCGGCCGCCCCTCCGCGGCCGTGAGGGCGCGCCGCTCGGCGTTGGACAGCACGTCCTCGAGCAGGCTGATCGGGAGGCGCTGCGACACGCCCGAGTGCTTGTCGACGCGGGCGTCGTCGCGCGCCTGGAAGGCGACCTGTTCGACCATCTCACGCACGAAGGCGGGCAGCCGCACGCCGGTGTCGCGCTCGGTCCAGGCCTCCTGGGCGGTGATCGCCATGGCATGCTCCACCGTGCGCGGGTAGTGGGTACGGATCTCCGAGCCCACGCGATCCTTGAGCGGCGTGATGATCTTGCCGCGGGCGGTGTAGTCCTCGGGGTTGGCGCTGAACACCAGCAGCACGTCGAGCGCCAGGCGCACCGGGTAGCCCTTGATCTGGACGTCGCCCTCTTGCATCACGTTGAACAGCGCCACCTGCACCTTGCCGGCGAGGTCGGGAAGCTCGTTCATGGCGAAGATGCCGCGGTTCGCCCGCGGCAGCAGACCGTAGTGCACCGAGCGCGGGTCTCCGAGCTGCGTGCCTAGCTTGGCCGCCTTGATGGGGTCGATGTCGCCCACGATGTCGGCCACGGTCACGTCGGGCGTGGCCAGCTTCTCGACGTAGCGCGCGTCGCGCACGAGCCAGTCGATGGTCGCTTCGTCGCCCTGCTCGGCCACGATCGACTGCCCCTCCAGGGTGAGCGGGGCGAAGGGATCGTCGGGCAGTTCGGCGTCGCGAAGCACCGGCACCTCGGGGTCGAGCAACTCGGTCAAGGCGCGCAGCATGCGGGTCTTGGCCTGGCCGCGCAGACCGAGCAGGATGAAGTTGTGGCGCGACAGCAGGGCGTTGATCACCTGCGGCACCACGCTGTCTTGGTACCCGAGCACGCCCGGGAACACCGGCTGTCCACCGCGCAGGCGCTCGATCAGGTTGGCGCGGAGCTCGTCCTTGACGCTGCGGCCCGCGGTGGCCCGCCAGGGCGTGCCGCGCAGCGCGCCGAGCGTGGTTGCTTTCATCGCCGGACGTTCGCGTGCTGAACGAGGATCGGGAATGCGAGAGGCATCCCGCATGCTAGCACCGCCGCGAAAACACGCCGTAGGCGGCCACACCGTGGCTGCGGTCACGAGGTCGTCGAACACGAACGCGCCGACGTCGAACGGCTTGGAGTTCGCTCCGCGCGCCAGCAGGGTGCGCCCAGCGGAGTCCTCGACGCGGCGCTTCTTTGCACCACACGAATGGAACCGGCGTCCCCGTCCGTCCCGGGCCGATCAGAACGCGAACGCGAACACGTACACGGCCCCGTCGACGCGCAGGCCGATGTCGCTGGCGAACAGGTCGGGGACGCCTCGAGAGACGCACCTGCGGCGGCCGGGAGCGCGGCGCGCAGGCCGGGCC
>SLRS01000135.1 GCA_007130855.1 Trueperaceae bacterium
CGCATCAACGACGACTTCGGCGTCGCCAGCGCCGAGGCCGTCAAGTACCACCTCGAGGGCCGCGCCGACGAGCTGCCGATCGTGTTCCTCATGCGTATCGAGATCCTCGACGACCTGATGGCCGAGGAGGAGATCGTCGCGCTCGAGGAGGAAGCCTTCCGCTACTCGGGCATCGGGACGCTCGAGCGCTAGGCTCGCGAGGTCGGGGCCCCGGCTGCGGCCGCGGGCCCGATCGGCCGCGTGAAGCGGGTTCGGGTTCGCCAACCGAGTGATCGGTTGGCGGACCCCTGCCCGCTGGTCTTGGATGGGTCTGGGGTTGTGACCGAGGATGGTGACGGCAAGGGTGGGCAGGATGTGGTGCAGCTGCAAGACGTGCGCGGCGTCGAACCCCCGAATTGACCGTAGCGCCACGGTTGCGTCATACGACTGCAACGCGTCTTCCTTGAGTACTGTGCCTTCGAGCTTGCCAGCCTCGACCTCGCCGGCAGCAGCGCACATCTGCCGACGGTCCGACTGCACCCTCCACCCGAAACCCCACGGAGTACGCTCACCCCAGTAACCCCCAGGGAACGGGCCAGCCTATCTAACCCAATTCAACGTGTTGACGACAGTTTGTGGTCCGTGTATCGTGGTAATGCGTCGACAGGACGGATGAAGTGGTGGTAACACAACGTGACTAATACGCTAGAGAACCGCGGTACTGGCGTCGTCGCCTCGCGAATCCGCAGCATGCTCCCAACGCTCGCGGAAGCCGAGGTTCGCGTTGCGCGCTGGCTCCTCGAAGACCCGCACCGGCTCCTGAGCCTCTCGATGGCACAAGTGGCACTGGCGAGTGGCGTCAGCGACACGACGGTCCTGCGCTTCTGCCGCAGCGTCGGCTTCCGCGGCTTCACCGACGTCAAGCTCGCGGTCGCGGGTGACGTCGCCGAGCATGATCGCCTCATGGTGGAAGGGCTTTCCGCCGATGACGATCTCTCCAGTATTTGCGCGAAGGTGTTCCGGGCCGACGCCCAGGCGCTGGCCGACACGGCCGCGACGCTCGACATGCAAGAACTCCAGCGTGCCGTCGACCTGCTCGCCGGGGCCCGCCGCGTCATCGTGATCGGCGTTGGCACGTCGATCCCGATCGTTCTCGACCTGCACCACAAGCTGTTCCGCATCGGCCTCGACTGTGTAGCTCACACCGACTCGTACCTGCAACTTATGGCAACCGCCTTGCTCGACATGCAAGATGTCGTCGTCGGCATATCGCACTCCGGCACCTCGATCGACCCTGCCTTGACGCTCGAGAAGGCCCGGGAACGCGGCTGCGGCACGATTGCCATCACCGGCAACGGCCAATCGCCATTCACCAAGTCCGCCGACGTCACCCTCCTCAGCGTCGCGAGCGAGCTGAGGCCGGAGGCCTTGGCCTCGCGTATCGCGCAGATGGCCATCGTCGATGCGCTCTACGTGGCGCTGTCGATGCGCGACCCGGAGCGGGCCCTCGAGAGCGAGCGACGCGCCTTCGACAGCGTGATCGCGAAGATGATCTAGACGATGAAGGTCAACAGCGTTCCCGTTCGCACGATCTGTCCGGCCGAAGACATGGCCAGCGTCGGCATCATCGATCAGCGGACGCTGCACTCCGCGTTCAAGACCCGAGTGCTCCGCTCGGTTGACATCTGTGCCACCGCCATACGTGGACGAGTCCGCGGCGCAGGCCTGATCGGCGCAGCCGCTGGGTACGGAATGCTCATGGCCGCGATCGAGGCCGCTGACCCTCCGCCAAGCCAGTCACAGGATCACATCGAGCGCGCTGTGGCCGAGCTCACGGGCACGTGGCTAGCAGCCGTGAACCGGGCTGGCATGGGCGGTGAAACGGCACGCAGCCTGGCGACGTGTAACGGCCGGCGCCGGAAAGCGATTCGTCGATGCCGCGGCGCAGGCAGCGCTCGAGGAGGCACGACGGCCGGGCAAGTGCCGATCGACGGCGGCAATGAGCGGGTCATCTGATGTGGGTCGCGACGATCCGGGTACCGACGTCGGTCTCCGGTGGGACGGCCCGTGAGCGCAGCGGAGGTGAGGCATGCAGGCGATCGATCGGTGCACGAGAGTTCGACCCAGGACTGCGGGAGGCGGACCGTGACTGAGGAGGCGCGCGCACCGATCCTCGAGATGCGCGGCATGAGTAAACACTTTGGCGGCCTGCAGGCGCTCAAGGGTGTGGACCTGTCGCTCTACGCTGGCGAGCTGCTGGCCATCGTGGGGGACAACGGCGCGGGCAAGTCGACGTTGATCAAGATCCTGACCGGGGTCTACGCGGCCAACGAGGGGACGATCCACCTGCGCGGTCAGCAGGTTCACATCCCCAATCGGCGCGCCTCGATCGAGCTCGGCATCGAGGCGGTGTACCAGAACCTCGCGCTGGTCGACTACCTCACCGCTCCTCAGAACGTCTATTTGGGCAACGAGATCAAGCGCTCCGTGCTGGGCATACCGGTGCTGGACAACGGTGGCATGCGGCGGAGGGCGGCCACGCTGCTCAAGGACCGGCTTGGCATCAGCCTCGGGGATATCGATCAGTACGCTTACAACCTCTCGGGCGGTCAGCGGCAGGCGGTGGCGATCGGTCGCGCGCTGATCCAGGAGACTGTGAAGATCCTGATCCTCGATGAGCCCACCGCGGCGTTGGGGCCCGAGGAGACGCGCCGCATGCTCGAGGTCGTGCATCGGCTCAAGGGCAAGGAGATGGGCCTCATCATGATCAGCCACCAACTCGAGGACGTCTTCGAGCTCGCGGACCGCATCATGGTCCTGCGCAACGGCCGCTTATCTGGGGTGCGCACCACGGCGAAGACCTCGCGGCAGGAGATCCTGGGTCTCATCGTCGGCGCGATCAGCGACGGCGACGGTGACGTCGGCTCGGCCGGAACGCGCCCCGGCGCGCCGGTGAGCCCATGAGCACGCTGGTGACGGCCAACGCCGCGCGCGAGCGCCCGCGCTCGCCGCTGGAGCGCTACATCAACATCCTCGGCCCGATCGGCATGATCGTGGTCATCGGCGTGATCATGGCGATCTTCGAGCCGCGCTTCTTCCGCGTCACCAACATCCGCATCATCTTGCAAGATGCGGCGATCTACATGGTGCTCGGCATGGCGATGACGATCGTCATCACCGGTGCCGGGATCGATCTGTCGATCGGCTCGATCGCCGCGCTCTCCGCGATCGTGATGGCGATCCTCATCAAGGACTTTGGCGTGGTCGTCTACCTGGCGATGCTCGCCGCGATCGTCGTCGGCGTCCTGTGCGGGTTGGCGAACGGCCTGGTCATCACGCTGTTGCGGGTGCCGGACTTGATCACCACGCTCTCGACCGACCTGGTGTTTCGAGGTTTGGCGCTGGTGATGGCGGCGGGCGCGGTGTTGCAGCGTTTTCCGGAGCCGATCCCGGCCATCGGTCGTGGCCGCATCCTCAACGATGCCGTGCCCATCCCGATCATCATCGGCGTGCTGTTCCTGCTCGCTGGCGCCTTCATCTACCGCTACACCCCGCTCGGCCGCTACGCGATCGCGATCGGCGGCAACCGCGAGTCGGCGATGCTCTCGGGCATCAACGTGCGGCGCAACAAGGTCTACCACTATCTGCTCATGGGCGGGGCCGCCGCGGTTGCGGGCATCATGCTCACCGGGCGCCTCAACGCCGTGCAGGCGACCGTCGCGGAGGGCTTCGCGCTCCACACGATCGCCGCGGTGGTGGTGGGCGGCACGGTGCTTTTCGGCGGGCGGGGTACGATGCTCGGAACCCTCGTCGGCGTGGTCTTGCTGTCGATGGTGACCAACGCCCTGGTCATCTTGCGGCTGGCCTTCTTCTGGCAGCTCGTGGCCGCCGGGTTGATCATCGTCGCCTCGGTGGCGTTCTACACCTACGTCGAACGTAGAGGGAAGGGAGGCTCGGA
>SLRS01000072.1 GCA_007130855.1 Trueperaceae bacterium
CCGGGGGCCGTGCCGGGTGGTGGTGGCGGTGCGGCCGCGGGCGGCGGCGCCACCGGCGCCGTGCCGGGAGCCGTGGTGCTGCTGCCGCGCTCGTTGCTGCGGACCAGCCGCACGACCAGCACCACCAAGGCAGCGATCAACGCCACCGGCACGATGAATCGCAGCAGCGCCCAGATCAGGCCGGCCAACCAGGCGAAGATGGTGCCCACGGCGCCGAACAGCCAACCGGCGAGCCACAGCAGGCCCGTGCCGAGGAGCAGCGCGATGAGCCCGAAGACGACGAGCTCGACGATCTCCTGCGCGGAACGCTTCATGCGCTCAGTCTAGCACCGGCCCATCGCGGTTAGGCTGCTCGGATGGGACGTATCGAGGTCGAGGTGAAGCGCATGGTGCACGGCGGGCGGGCGTTGGCCAACGCGCCCGACGGGCGTACGCTCCTGGTGCGCGGCGCGATCCCGGGCGAGCGCATCGTGGCCGAGGGCGCCCAGGTCAAAGGGGTGTGGCTGGGCGACACCACCGAGGTGCTCGAGCCGAGTCCCGATCGCGTGCCCGGCCACGCGCACCCGGGACTCGACCTCGCGCACGTGCGCTACGAGCGCCAGCTGACGCTGAAGCGCGAGGTGGTGATCGACGCCTGGCAACGCAGCCTGGGGCGCGCTGCCCCGGCCCTGACGCTCGGCGCCGTCGTGCCGTCGCCCGAGGTGTGGGGTTTTCGCAACGCGATCCAGCCGGCCTTGGCCACCCCTGCGGCCGCGCCGGCCACGGGCGGTCTGAACAGGCCGAGCGCGCTCGGCTACCGGCGACCAGGGAGCCACGACCTCGTGGTGCTGGACGACGATCCGACCGCCAAGGCGGCCTGCCGGGCGGCCTGGCAGGCGCTCACCGCGTTGCCGTGGCCGGAAGGCGTGCGCGAGGTGGCGATCCGCTGCAATGACGAAGGCCAGGCGCTGGTGGCGCTGATCACGACCACCTCGGCCAAGACGCTGCTCGATGGTGCCCACGCGCTCGTGGCCGCCGGTGTGGCGGGGGTCTCGCGGGCGCCGTTCGACCCGCGGGGCCGCTTCCGCGGCGGGGCGGAGCGCTTGGCAGGCGCGCGCAACGCCCGTCAACGCTACGGGGACGTGCTCCTCACCATCACGGCCACAGCCTTCGCGCAGCCGAACCCGGCGGCGGCGTCGCTGCTGTACCGGCGCCTGGCCGCCTTGGCGCCCACGGCGCGCCACGCCTTCGACTTGTTCGCCGGCAACGGCGCCATCGCCATGCACCTCGCGCCGCGCGTGGCCAAGGTGACGGCCGTGGAGATCGATCGCGGCAGCGTCGAGCGGGGGCGCCGCGACGCTGGCGCGGCCGGGATCGGCAACCTGGTGCTGGTGCGCAGCGACGTGCGCGACCTGCGCGTTCCCGACGACGTCGACCTCGTCAGCGTCGATCCGCCGCGGGCCGGCCTGGCCGCAGCGCTGCGCGCCGCCATCGACGCGAGTCGCGCCGGCACGCTGCTCTACGTCGCTTGCGACGTGGCGACCTGGGCTCGCGACGCCGCCGACCTGCTCGGTCGCGGCTGGCGTCTCACGGCGCTCGAAGCGTTCGACTTCCAGCCGCACACGCACCACGTCGAGTTGCTCTCGCGCTTCGAGCGCACGGGCGCCGTGGGCGACTCGGCCGGTGCCGGTGACGCCGTCGGACCGCTCGCCTGAGCCCATGCCGCCGCGCCGCCTCCTGCTTCGGCTGATCGGCATCGGTACCGGCTCGCTGGCGCTGGCGGCCGTGTGGGGTCTCTACAACGTGTTCATGCCGCTCTTGCTCGGTGTGTACATCGACAGCCGCGCCTTGCGTGGCGCCATCATGGGTCTGGACAACGTGATCGCCATCGTGCTGATCCCGGTGGTGGGGGCGTGGTCGGATCGGGTTCGGGGCCCCTGGGGCCGCCGCCTGCCATTCCTGCTGATCGGCGTGCCGGTCACGGCGCTGGCCTTCGCCGCGTTGCCCTGGGCCGCTGCCGCGCTGTGGACGCTGCTGCTCGTCGACGTGGTGTTCCTGCTCGCGATCACCGTCTACCGGGCGCCGCTCATCGCCCTGATGCCCGATCACGTGCCGCCGAGCGAGCGCGGCGTCGCCAATGGCGTGATCGCGCTGATGGCCGCCGGCGGCGGGGTCCTCGGCCTGCTGGTGTTCGCGCCCGGCTTCGACCTGGCGCCGTGGCTGCCGTTCGCCCTGGCCGCGGCCCTCGCGCTGGTGACGCTGCTGGTGCTGCTGGCGAGCGCCCAACGCCAGCCGCCCTACGTCGGCAGCGGTGCGGTGCAAGAGGAGGCGCCGCTGCTGCGCTCGCTGCTGCGCGACGTGCGCGCGCTCGCCGCGGCCGACCGGCGCGGACCGCTCCTGCTGCTGGCCGGGCTGTTCTGTTGCTTCTTCGGCTTTGCCGCGGTCGAGGCCCAGTTCAGCGTGGTCGCCACCGAGACCTTGGGAGCGAGCGGCGGCGAGGCCGGAGCGCTCCTGGGCCTGGCCAGCGCGGCGTTCGCGCTGCTGGCGCTGCCCGCAGGCTTCTGGGCGCGCCGGCTCGGCGCGCTGCCGACCATGCGGCTGGGCGCCCTCGTCCTGGCGCTGGCACTGCTGCTCGCGTTCGCCACGATGGACGTGCGGGTCGTCGCGGCCTGCATGGTGGTGGCGGGGGCGGGCTGGGCGCTGGTGCTGATCCCGGCCTACCCGCTCGTCGCCGGACAGGGCGGGCTCGATCGGGTCGGCTTCTACACCGGCATGTACTACCTGTTCGGCTCCGGCGCGGCGATCGTGGCGCCGGCCGTGGTCGGCGCCGCGATGGACGTGTTCGGGAATCCGGCGCTGTTCGCCGCCGCCGCGATGGCGCTGGTGGCCGGGGCGCTGGTGCTCGGTGGCGCCGGGCGCCACGGCGTGGATGCCGGCGACGTCGCTGCTGGGGGTGCTGGCGCCCGGCGCCCGCGGCGGTAGACTCCCGGGGTGTTGGCCAAACGCCTGATCCCCTGCCTCGACGTCCACGATGGTCGCACCACCCGCGGCCAGCAGTTCGGCAAGGCCGAACTCGGCGAGTTGCGCGACGTCGGAGACCCCGTCGAGCTGGCCCTGCGTTACGACCAGCAGGGTGCCGACGAGCTCGTGTTCTACGACATCACCGCCACCGCGCAGGGGCGCGCGAGCATCCTCGACGTTGCCACCCAGGTGGCGGAGCGCTGCTTCATGCCGCTCACCATCGGCGGCGGCGTGCGCAGCCTGGCGGACTTCCGCGCCTTGTTCGCGGCCGGCGCCGACAAGGTGTCGATCAACTCCGGCGCGGTGAGCGACCCGGAGGTGATCCGCGCTGCAGCCGACCACTACGGCGCCCAGGCCGTGGTGCTGTCGATCGACGCCAAGCGGCGCGCGGACGGCCGCGGCTGGGAGGTGTTCGTGGCGGGCGGACGCCGCGCCACGGGCCTCGACCTGATCGCCTGGGCCGAGCGTGGAGCCCGGCTCGGAGCGGGCGAGATCGTGCTCAACAGCATCGATGCCGACGGCATGACCACCGGGTACGACCTGGCGGCGACCGCCGCGGTGGTGCGCGCCGTCGACATCCCGGTCATCGCTTCCGGTGGAGCGGGCAACGCCGAGCACATGCGCGCGGTGCTCCAGCAGGCCGGGGCCGACGCCGCGCTGGCCGCGGGCATCTTCCATCGCGGCGAGACCACCGTGCCCGAGGTGAAGCGCTACCTCGCCGAGCACGGCGTGCACGTGAGGCTGACGTGAGCGGCCAACGCCGGCTGCACCCGGAGACGCTCGCGGTCCACCTCGGGCTCGAGAGCGATGCGGCGACGAGCGCCATCGCGCCGCCCATCCACCTCAGCACCACCTTCGAGCGCGCGGCCGACGGCAGCTACCCGCACGGCTTCGTCTACAGCCGCAGCGAGAACCCCACGCGCGCGGCGCTCGAGCGGGCACTGACGTTGCTGCAGGGCGCGCACGAGGCGGCGGCGTTCGCCTCGGGCTCGGCCGCCGCCGCGGCCGTCTTCCGGGCGCTGCCCGCCGGCGCTCATGTGGTGGTGCCGCAGGACATGTACCACGGCATCCGCGTGGTGCTGCGGGAGCTGCTCGTGCCGGCCGGGCTGCGCGTGAGCGAGGTCGACCTGCGCGATCTGGACGCGCTCGAGGCGGCGCTCACGAGCGCGACCCGGCTCATCTGGGTCGAGACGCCATCGAATCCCATGCTGCACGTGACCGACGTGGCGGGCGTGGTCGCTGCCGCGCGCCGCGCCGCCGACCTGCTCGTGGCGATCGACGCCACCTGGACGCCGCCCACCTGGGCCGATCCCGTCGGCCTCGGCGCCGACCTGGTGGTGCACGCCACCACCAAGTACCTCGCCGGCCACTCCGACGTGCTGGGCGGCGCCGTGCTGGCCGCGCGGCCGAGCGACACCTTCGAGCGCGTGCGCGCCATCCAGCGCCTCGAGGGGGCCGTCCCGAGCCCGTTCGAGTGCTGGCTGACGCTGCGCGGCCTGCGCACGCTGCCCTACCGGTTGCGGGCCCAGGCGGCCAACGCCGCTACCGTGGCGGCGTTCCTGGTGGGGCACGACGCGGTGACGGCGGTGCACTACCCGGGGCTCCCCGAGCATCCTGGACACGCCGTGGCCGAGCGACAGATGCGGGAGCCGGGCGGCATGCTCTCGTTCGAGCTCGCGGGCGGCGAGGCTGCCGCCATGCGCGTGGCCGGCGCCGTGCGGCTATGGCGCCGCGGCACCAGCCTCGGTGGCGTGGAGAGCCTGATCGAGCACCGTGCCAGCATCGAGCCGGAGGGGACGGCCACCCCGCGGGGCCTGCTGCGCCTGTCGCTCGGCATCGAGCATCACGAGGACCTGATCGCCGACCTGGCGCAGGCGCTGGCCCACGAAGGAGGAACGGCGTGAGCGCCGACGAACCGACGACGGTCTTCGCGGCCGCATTGGCGCTGGTGGCCTGGGGCGAGCACGGTCTGGTGCCGGTGGTGGCGCAGGACGTCACGAGCGGTGACGTGTTGATGCTGGCGTACGCCGACCGGCTGGCGTTGGCGCGCACGCTCGCGAGCGGCGAGGCCCACTACTACTCGCGCTCCCGCGCCGAGCCGTGGCACAAGGGGGCGACCTCGGGCCACCGCCAACGCGTGCGCGAGGTGCGCTTCGACTGCGACGCCGATGCGCTGCTGTACCGCGTGGAGGCGGCGGGCCCGGCATGCCACACGGGCGAGCGCAGCTGCTTCTTCCGCGTGGTCCCCGGACGCGACGATGACGACGCCGTGGGGATCGGCGCCACGATGGGGTTGCTGCAGCGCGTGCTCGACGAGCGGCTGCAGGCGCTGCCCGAGGGCTCGTACGTCACCCGCCTGCACGCGCGGGGCCTCGGCTTCGTCGGCCAGAAGGTGATCGAGGAGGCCGGCGAGACCGTCGTGGCGGCGTTGCAGGAGTCCGAGGAGGCGTTCCTCGGCGAGGCGGCCGACCTGCTGTTCCACCTGAGCGTGCTCGTGGCGCTGCGCGGCCAGCGCCTGGACGACGTGGCGCGCGTGTTGCACGAGCGCCACCGCGAGCGCGTGGCTCCCGCGGGCCGTTCGTCCGGGGACGATCCCGCGCCCTGAGGGTGCGGTCGGGCCGGCCCTTGAGCGCCACCCGCGGCCGCGACCGTGCGAAGATGACGGCACCATGACCGATGAAACCCGGATGCACAGCAGCGACGAGCGCGCCCGTTCCGGCGCCGCCCGTGACGACGACTTCGAGCGGGCCCTGGTGCTCGATACGGTGCGCGTCACCGAGCTCGCCGCCATCGCGGCGAGCCGTGTGGTCGGCAAGGGCCTCGAGGACCTGGTCGATCAGGCCGGGACCGACGCCATGCGACGCGTGCTCAACGAGCTCGACATCGACGGCGAGATCGTCATCGGCGAGGGCGAGCGCGACGAGGCGCCCATGCTCTACATCGGCGAGCGCCTGGGCCGACGCGGACCGGGGGCCTGGCCGGTCGACATCGCGGTGGATCCCGTGGAGGGGACGGGCATCGCGGCACGCATGGTGAACAACGCGGTCACCGTGATCGCGCTGGCCGAGAAGGGCGGCCTCTTCCAGGCCCCCGACACCTACATGGAGAAGCTGATCGTGCCGCCGCCGGCGGTCGACGTGGTCGACCTGCGCTGGCCCGTGGCCGCCAACCTCGCGGGCCTGGCGCAGGCGATGGACCGTAAGGTGGAGGACCTGACGATCGTGATCCTCGATCGGCCGCGGCACGAGCAGCTACTGCGCGAGGTTCGCGCGGCCGGCTCGCGCGTCAAACTGATCGGCGACGGCGACGTGATCGCGGCCCTCTCGGCGGCCATCCAGGGCACCAACGTGCACGCGGTGATGGGCACCGGCGGCGCCCCCGAGGGGGTGCTGGCCGCAGCGGCGATGAAGTGCCTCGGCGGCGCCATCCAAGGACGGTTCGCGCCGCGCAACGACGCGGAACGCGAACGGTTGGAGGCGATGGGGGCCGACAGCGAGAGGGTCTACCACACCGCCGACCTCGCTCCCGGCGACCACCTCGTCTTCAGCGCCACCGGTATCACCGACGGTGAGCTGCTGCGCGGGGTGAAGTTCTTCCGGGGCGGCGCCCGCACGCACACGGTCACCATGGGCTACCACTCGCGGGTGGTGCGCTTCAGCGACGCCATCCACCTGCTCGACGACGGCGCCCGCGTGACGATCCAGCTCTGACTTCGCCAGCGGCCGTGTCTCGCCAAGCGTCACTCAAGCACGACCAGGTCGCCGATCACGACGCCGGTGACGTGCTGGTTCGCTATCCGCGCTCCGAACGTCGAGCGGCCTTGGCGGCGGTGGAGCTGGTGCGTGCGGTGTGGCCCGTCGTGGAGGCCTACCTCGGTGCCAGCTGGCAGGGGCGCTTGCGGATCGAGCTGCTGGCCGAGGCCCGCGCCAGCGGCGCCAACCCGGCGGCCGCCACGCTGCGCCATGCGCTGCGCGGGATGGCGCAGCGCTCGCCCGTGACGGCCGGCGTGCTCAGCTACCAGCTCGGGCAGGTGCTGTGGTACGCCGCGAGCGGCGAAGCGCACTATCGCGGCGCCGCGCCGCGTTGCCCCGACTGGCTCGTGGTGGCTGCGCTCACGCCGCTGACGCACGCCTGGTCGGACCGCGACGCCTGGAGCGATCACCTGGCGCAACACCTGCGGCGAGCGGCGCGGCGGCGGCCCCTGAGCGAGGCCGCGCTCGAGCACCATGCCGGCTTGGCGCCGGTGGTGCTGGCGCAAGCGGTCTCGCAGTCGCTCGCTCGCGGTCACTCGCTCCTGCGGCGGCATCCCGACTGGGTGCGGGCGCTGCTCGCCGAGCTCGCCGCCGACACGCGCGCCGACGGGCTCCGAGCGCTGGCGAACGTGACCGGCGCCGAGGCCGACACCTGGCGCGCGCGCTTCGCCGCCGACCTCGCCGAGTGGCGTGGCGAGGACGATGAATGGCGGCCCACGGGCGTCGCATAGGGGGTCGGGACGCCGCGCGCGGGGCGGCGTGCCGACCGCTCGCTCAGCTCCCGGCCCGGCGGGTCGCCTCGGCGCGGAAGAAGGCGTAGGTCTCGTTCCCCGGCTCGAGCTCGGCGGCTCGCGTGTAGTGCCTGCGGGCGTCGGCATACTGCCCTCGCTCGAAGGCGACGCGACCCAGCCAGGCCCAGGCCTGGTGGTACTCGGGGTTGATCGTGGTCGCGCGCGCGAAGCGCTCGGCGGCCTCGCTCAGGCGCCCGTCCTCGTAGCGCGCGACGCCCTCGCGGAAGGCCGTCACCGCGGCCGGACCCCAGGTCGCCTGCTCGCGCGCGAGCTCGAGGAAGTACGCCGCGCGCTCGTCCGCCGGATCGAGCTCGAGCACGCGCTGCCAGGAGGGGATCGACTGCTCGGGCCGCTCCGTCTCGATCAGGATCCGGCCGCTCCAGACGTGGGCGTTCACGTCGTCAGGGACGAGGTCGGTGATGGTGCGGTAGTACTCGAGCGCGAGCTCGAGGTCGCCGCGGCTGTAGGCGCCGTAGCCGAGTTCGTGCCCCACGTCCGCGATGAGCGCCTGGGCTTCGCGGTCGCGCGCCACCGTGCCACCTCGACGGAGGTAGTCTCGCCAGGCGTTCCAGGCGGGACCGTACCAGTTGCTGCGGCTGTAGGCCTCGGCCAGGAAGCGTGCCGGTTCGAGCGCGTCGGGTGCCAAGCTCACGGCGCGCCGGCCTTCGGCGAACGCCCGTTGCCACAAGGGCCGGTCGGGGTACTGGCGCGGGTACGTGGCCAGGGCTTCGGCCATGTACTGCTCGGCGCTGGCGAGCGCTTCCGAAGCCGCTTGCGGCAGTGACGCCTGGGCGACCCCGAGACCCAACGTCAGCGTGCCGACCAGGACGAGGACGATCGACTGCAGGCGTGCCATGGTTTCCTCCCAGAGGCGGGGCTCCGCGGTGATGCATGCCACGGGCCCGTTTCGGCGCGCCGGTACCTCGGCGCGGACGCGCTCTCCCAGTCTGTCACGTGAGCCGACCCGAGCGCGTGACCTGTGCGTGAGGCACGCTTGCGAGGGGCTCAGCGCCAGGCCTCGCCGAAGCCCTCTCCGGGCCCTTGCAACCAGGCGAGCAGCGCCGCGAGGGCGCGGCCGCGGTGGCTCACACGTTGCTTGGCACTCGGCTCCGCCTCGGCGAAGGTCATGCCGAGGTCGTCGGCGAGGAACACCGGGTCGTAGCCGTGTCCACCGTCGCCGCGCGGCCCGTGGAGGATGCGGCCACGGCACTCGCCGCGTACCGAGTGGACGTCGCCGTCGGGTGTGGCGAGCACCAGCACTGCCACGAAGCGGGCGCCGCGTTCGCTGTCGGGCACGTGGCGTATGCGCTGCAGCAGGTAGGCGATGCGCTCGCCGTCGCCGAGCACGCCGCCGAAGCGGGCGGAGTGCACGCCGGGCGCGCCAGCGAGCGCGTCCACCTCCAAGCCGCTGTCGTCGGCCAACGCGATGATCCCGCCGTGCAGGGCAGCGTGGCCGGCTTTGAGCAGCGCGTTCTCCTCGTAGCTGACGCCGTCCTCGGGCGGGAAGGGGGGCAGCCCCGCCTCACTGGCGAGGAGCAGCGAGATGCCGTGTGTGCGCAGCCCGGCCTCGAACTCGCGCGCCTTGCCGGGGTTGCCCGAGGCGAGCAGCCAACGCCGCGCCGCCGCGGTCGGCGTCATCGCCACGACGCGCGCGCCTGGGTCAGCGTCTGGCGCACGGCGGCCAGGCCGACGGCGACCAGCCGCACGTACGCCTCCGGGTCGACCGGCAGCCCCTCGGTCCCACCCTGCACCTCGACCAAGGCGCCCTGCTCGGTGCCGACCACCGCCAGGTCGACTTCGGCACGAACGTCCTCGTCGTAGTCGAGGTCGACGAGCTCGCGACCATCGACCAACCCGACCGAGACCGCCGCCACCTCGTGCCGCAAAGGCCACTCGGTCAGCTGGCCCGACCGCACGAAGGAGTCGGCGAGGTCGTGCAGCGCGGCGTAGCCGGCCAGCACCGCGGCGCAACGGGTGCCGCCGTCGGCTTGCAGCACGTCGCAGTCGACCGTGAGCGTGCGGCCCACGAACGCTTCGAGGTCGACCGCGCTGCGCAGCGCGCGCCCTACCAGGCGCTGGATCTCCTGCGTGCGGCCGCCGCTGGCGTAGCGCTCCCGGGGCCCACGGTCGTGCGTGGCCCGCGGCAGCATGCCGTATTCGGCCGTGAGCCAGCCGGCGCGCTGCTTGCGGCCGCGCAGGTGCGGCGGCAGCTTGGCCTCCACCGAGACCGTGGCGATGACCTGGGTATCGCCCCAGTGGACCAGCGCCGAGCCCTCCGCGTGCCGGTTGACGCCGCGCTCGAGCCGCAGCGGACGGAGCGCGAGTGGGTCGCGCTGATCGCGGCGGGCCGGGGCAGGGGAGGCTGAGGGTCGAGGGTCGGACATCCCGGCAGCCTAGCACCGCACGCCACGCCTGCGCGGCTCGCGCTCGCCGCCCGCGCGCGAGCCGGTGCTAGCATGCGCCCGTGAGGTGGCCCGGGCCGGACTCGAAGATCGCACCGAGCGAAGGGGTCAGCGACGCCACGCTGCGCGCCCTGGCGCACCCCGACGCCCCCGCGAGCGCCGCCTTCGAGTGCCTCGCGCGGTTGGCGGCGGCGCACTACCGCGTGCCGGTGGCTCTCGTCGCGCTCGCCGCCGCCGAACGCGTGTGGTGCGATGCCAGCCAGGATTCGAGCTGGCGCCAGTCCGCGCTCGCGACGGCGCTCGCGGGCCCCGTCTCGGAGCGGCCCGACGGCGTCGTGGTGGTGACCGATCCCGCGGGCGACCCGCGCCTCGCGAGGCACCCCTGGGTGCGCGAGGGCCCGGGCGTGCGCTTCATCCTGAGCGCCCCGGTGGTGATGGCGCCCGGTCATGCCGTGGGCACGCTGACGCTCGTCGACCTCGAGCTGCGCGAAGCCCCGGATGAGGCCGAGCTCGGCACGCTGCGCGAGTTCGCGGCGCTCGTCGCGGACGCCATCGTGGCGTTCTCGACGCGGCGCGAGCTCGAAGCTGCTCGCGCCGACGCGGAGGCCGCGCGTGCGGAGCTCGCGCGTACGGTTGTCAGCGATCCGCTCACGGGGCTCTTGAACCGCCGTGCGGTGTTCGATCGTCTGGACGCCGCCATCGCGTTGGCGCGCCGGACCGGCCACGGCGTGGCGGTGGCACTGCTCGACCTCGATCGCTTCCGAGCCGTCAACGAGCGCTACGGTCACGGCGTCGGCGACGGCCTGTTGCTGCAGGTGTCGGCGGCGCTCGAGGCCGCCTCGCGCGACCACGACCTGGTGGCGCGGGTCGGCGGTGACGAGTTCGTGCTCTTGTGGCAGGCGCTCGGCCCCGAGGGCGCGGCGGTCGCAGCCGAGCGGACGTGGAGCGCCGTGGCGCGGCCGTACGCCATCACCGCAGCCGCTGCCCCTGGCACCACCGAGGTCGAGCTCGGCGCGTCGCTGGGCGTGGCCTGCTTCCCGCACGACGCCGAGGACGCCGTGGGGCTGCTGCGAGCGGCCGACGTGGCGATGTACGCGGCCAAGCGTGCCGGCGGCGGCGTGGTTCGCTACGACCCGGCCTCGTAGCGGCGGCTACCTCAGCCGCCGCGCCAGTGGAGGCATACGTCCTTTACGCCCGCGCACTCGACCGGTTACGGTGGAGTCACGGCGTTTCCCCAACCGGGGGCAATCCAGCGCGCGATCGACCCCGAGGGACGGAGTCGGCCGGGCGGGTTCGGCAACGCCGACCAGGAGGTAGTTCCGTGGCCAGGTTGTTCAAGACACTCTTCCTAGCGCTCGTCGTGGGACTCGCGTACGCGGGCCCACAAGACAACAGCCTTACGATCGGCGCATCGCAGGAGCCCGTGCTCCTCGGCGACCAGCTCAACATCGTCGGCACGCAGGCGATCTCCACCGAAGTCGAGTTGTGGATGTTCGATGGCCTCTACGTCCAGAACTTGGACGCCGAGCTCGAGCCGGCCTTGGTGACCGAGGTCGCGACCGTCGAGAACGGGAGGCTGGTGATCACCGACATAGGCGATGGCGAGGCGCGGGTCGAGATGCACCTCACGCTGCGCGATGACATCCGCTGGTCCGATGGCGAGCCGATCACGACCGCCGACGTGGCGTTCACCTATGAGATGAGCCAGTCGCCGAACGTGCCTCTGGCCTCGCCGGACTTCTACGAGCGCCTGACCGTCGAGGTCGAGGACGAGTTGAACTTCCGCATCATCCTCGAGCCGGCGCAGAGCTCCGACCTGGTGGGGAACCCGCTCGACGTGCTGCCCGAGCACGTCATGCGCGAGGCTTGGGACGACGCCCTCCGGCGCGTCGGTGAGCTCGATGCCGAGACCGAAGCCCCCCGCATCACCGAGATCTACCAGGCCGTGATGTCCGAGTTCGGCTCCTCTGCGGCGATCAACGAGGGCCGGTTCGTCTACTCCGGCGCCTTCGTTCCGGTTCGCTGGACGCCCGGCTCGGCGCTTCAGATGCGGCGCAACCCGCACTACTACAACCACCCCGAGAACCAGGAGAACTACGTCCAGACCGTCGAGTACCGCTTCATCACCGACACCAACGCGCTGCTCTTCTCGATCGTGTCGGGTGCCGTCGACACGATCTCGAGCGTCTCGATCACCTTCGACCAGGCGCTCTCTCCGCAGGTCACCGCCCGCGCGGCCGATCGCTACGACATCTGGTTCGTGCCGAGCGCCACGTGGGAGCACCTCGAGGTCAACCAGCACGCGCGTGTGCAGCAGGTCACCGACATGCAGCTCAACGACGTACGCACGCGCCGTGCGATCCTCCATGCGATCGATCGCCAGGCGATGGTCGATGCGCTGTTCGACGGGCTCCAGCCGGTGTCGCACAGCAACGTGTCACCCTTCGACGCGATCTACAATCCGGACGTCCGCCAGTACGACTACGACCCCGAACTGGCCCTCGAGCTGCTCGCCGAGCTCGGCTGGAGCGCCGGCGCGGACGGCATCCTGCAGCGCACCACGGCCGATGGACGCACCGTGCGCTTCGAGCTCGAGTTCGTGACCACCGCCGGCAACGCGGTGCGCGAGCGCCAGCAGCAGTTCATCGCCGAGGACCTCAGGCAAGTGGGCATCGACGTGCGCATCAACAACGCGCCGTCCTCGGTCGTCTTCTCGCCGGACTTCATCGACCGCGGCTACGACGGTGCCTGGACGGGCATGTTCATGTTCGCCTGGGTCTCCAGCCAGGCCTCGGTCTTGAACGCCGCTCTCTACATCTGTGACAACATTCCTACGCCGGCGAACAACTACTCGGGTCAGAACCTGGCCGGCTGGTGCAGCGAGGAGTATGACGCGCTGCGCGATCAGGCCGTGCGCGAGTTCGACCTCGAGACTGCCATTCCCATCTACCAGGAGATGCAGCGGATCTTCGGCGAGGAGCTGCCCGCGCTCCCCTTGCTGAACCGCTCCAACCCGCTCGTCACGGCCCAGGGCCTGGTCAACTTCGTGGCCAGCACCTTCAACAACGGCTACGGCTACCCGCCGGCCCGCCCCGAGCTGGTCGGCTGGGCCCAGAATGGCGCGGAAGCGGTCTTCGATCAGGCCGACTACGCCATCGCGTTCGAGTAAGTCGACGTAGTTTCTCTCTGGGATCGGCTCACAGCGAAGCCGTGAGCCGATCCCCTGAACCGAACCGGATCCCGAATGACCACCTACATCATCCGCCGCCTCGGCCAGATGCTCCCGCTGCTGTTTTTCGCGTCGGTGGCGATCTTCACCCTCGTTGCGTTGCAGCCGGGCGACCCGCTCGACGAGCTGCGCATGACGAACCCGCTCATGACCGCCGAGCAGTTCCAGCAGCTACGGCGCGCGTACGGCCTCGACCAGCCGATCTACGTCCGCTACTTCAAGTGGCTCGGCCGCGCCGTCGGCGGCGACCTCGGGCGCTCGCGCACCTACGGGCTGCCGGCCGCGCAGTTCATCTTCGAGCAACGGCTGCCGCGCACGCTGGTCCTCACCGTCACGAGCCTCACGATCGCGCTCCTCATCGCTATTCCCGTGGGTATCTTCTCCGCCGTGCGGCAGTACTCGGCCGGCGACTACACCATCACCTTCCTCTCGTTCGTCGGGCTGTCCACGCCGAACTTCTTCCTGGGCATCATCCTCTTGTATCTTTTCGTCATCTACATACCTGAGACGTTCGGGATACGTGGGTTCCCGGTCGGCGGCGTCCCGAACGTGATGCTCGCCGACGTCGAGAGCGGGCGCATCACCTGGGGCGGCTTCATCGGCGAGTGGGTGCGGCACCTGGTGCTGCCGGTCTTCACGCTCGCCACCGGCGCCATCGCCTCCTGGACGCGCTTCATGCGCGCGAGCATGCTCGAGGTGCTCAGTCAGGACTACGTCCGTACCGCCCGCTCGAAGGGTCTGAACGAACGTAAGGTGCTCTATAAGCACGCGCTCCGCAACGGGCTCATCCCGATCGTGACGTTGGTCGGCCTCTCGATGCCGGCGCTGTTCAACGGTGCGCTCATCACCGAGACGATCTTCTCGTACCCCGGCATGGGCCGCGCTATCTTCGATTCGCTCATCCACAAGGATTTCAACGTCGCGATGGCGGCGCTGGTGTTCATCGCCATCCTGGTGGTGTTCTTCAACCTGATCGCGGATATCATGTACGCCGTCGTCGATCCGCGCATCCGCTACGACTAGGAGCCAGGGTGGAATCCGAAGCACCACTGCAGCGTCGTCCGGCGCCCGTGTCCGAGAGCCTGTGGCAACTCGCGTGGCGCCAACTCCGGCGGCACCGACTCGCGATGGTGTCGCTCGTCGTCCTGATCCTCTTGATCCTGACGGCCATCTTCGCGCCGTACCTGGCGCCGCACGACCCGGTGGCGCAGCCGCGCGGGGCCGGCTTGCGGGCGATGTACTTCCAGCCACCGTCGGCGCAGCACTGGCTCGGCACCGACGACCTGGGGCGCGACGTCTTCTCCCGGCTGATCTACGGCTCGCGCGTGTCGCTGCTGGTCGGCTTCC
>SLRS01000124.1 GCA_007130855.1 Trueperaceae bacterium
CGACCGCGGCTCCGCCCGTGGGGACGGAACCGCGGTGGCGGGATCGGGTCGTCCTACGTTTCGGTCCTCTCGTCGTCGGGCGTGGTTGCGCGCGCGTCGTTCGCCACGACAGCGAAGCTGCCCAACAGGTGCGCCACGAGTTGGGCCCGGCTCTCATAGCCGAGCTTGCCGAGGATGTTCGAGACGTGGGCGTTGACGGTCTTCGCGGAGATCGACAGCTGATGCGCGGCGGCCCGCGTGTCGAGCCCCTGGAGCAGCAGGCGTGTCACACGCAGCTCCATGTACGTCAGGCCCGACTTCCATTGGTAGGTCTTCTGCGCGCTGGCCGCCGCGTAGACTCCGCTGAGGATCGCCGGCTCATCGGTGCTCGTGACCACGCCGGCCACGTGGTAGCTCGCGATGCAGTCGAGGTAGACCGGATGTGTCGCCTGCGTCATCACCAGCGTCCTGGCGCGGATGAGGCTGTTGCACTGCTCGAGCCGCTGGATGGCCCACGTCAGCGGGTAGTCGAGGATGATGTGCGCCACATAGCGTGCCGTCTCGGGCGGGCTCAGGAGACCGGCGGCATCGAGGACGGGCTCGACCAGGCGTTCGTAAGTGGAATGGGCCGCGTCGATCTCGGCGCCGACTTGTTGTGATCCCATGTTGGACCACTCCCTTCATGAGCGTTCCCCGATCGTGGGAAGGCGATGGTCCACCTTTCGTGGTTGCGAGTTGGTTGCTGTGGTGGTCGACGCGTACGACGTCACGGCAGTTGCCTCGGGTGGTCTGGCGCAATGCCGGTGCTCAGGGATGCGGAGTTTCATGAGCGCTGCATGAAGGCCGCAGGGACATATAACCGTGGACGGTAGTTGACGTTGGCGCAGTACTTCCATACGCTGTATCAGAGTTGCCACGAGGGGAACGAACACCGGTGCGAATGGCGCTCCGCGCGTTCTCCGTACGCGGCTCAACGAAACCCCGGCTATGGCCGAAAGGAGACCGGATGTTTCATCGCATGATCCGGACCGTACTAGCGCTCACCCTGGCGATCGCCTTCTCGTGGTCCTTTGCGCAGACGCTCACCATCGCCCAGGGCACGGACGCCGTGTCGCTCGATCCTCACGACGTGACCGACTCGCCTAGCGCCACCGTCACCAGCCACATCTACGAGACGCTGTTCGAGCTGACCGCAGATGGGGACATCGTTCCGAACCTGGCCACCAGCGCCGAAGTGTCGGACGACGGCCTGACGTGGACGATCACGTTGCGTGAAGACGTCGTCTTCCATGACGGCACGCCGCTCACGGCCGAGATCGTCAAGGGGAGCATGGATCGCTTCCTCGATCCCGAGAACGCCTTCGCGTTCGTGTTCCTGCTCGCTCGCGTCGACACCATCGACGTGATCGACGACTACACGGTGCAGTTCAACCTCGGCACCACGTTCGCGCCCTTCATGGCGCACCTGACGCACAGCACCACTGGCATCGTGCTGCCCGCCGCGGTGGAGCAGTTCGGCGAGGACTTCGGCGAGAACCCGGTCGGGACGGGCCCGTTCCGCTTCGACTCGTGGGACCGCGGCAGCCGGATCGACCTGGTCCGCTTCGATGACTACTGGGGCGAGCACCCCGGTATCGAGCGCCTGGCCTTCCTGGCCGTGCCCGAGGACACCACTCGCATGGCGCTGGTCGAGACGGGTGAGGCCGACGTCGCCGTGCGCGTGCCGCCGGCTGACGTGCCGCGCCTGAACGCCGCTCCCGGCGTCACGGTGGAGAACGTCTCCAGCCTCCGTACCATCTACATCTACTTCAACCACACCATGGAGCCCTTCACCGACCGCAACGTTCGACAAGCGATCAACTACGCGGTCAACAAGGAAGAGATCGCCGAGTTCATCTTCGGCGGTGCCGTGCGCCCGAGCGACGCGGCCATCTCGCCCGGGATCTTCGGTTACACGCCCGTTGGGAAGTACGAGTATGACCCCGAGCAGGCCCGCTCCATGCTCGCCGAAGCCGGCTTCGCCGACGGCTTCGACACCACGCTCTACTGCCCCACCGGACGCTACCTGCGCGACATCCAGACCTGCGAGGCCGTGCAGAGCCAGCTGGCCGAGGTCGGCGTGAACGCCGCCATCGAGACGCTCGAGTGGTCTGCCTACCTCGACTTCACCCGCCGCCCCGCCGACGAGAACACCGTTCCCATGGCGATGCTCGGCTGGGGCACCGTGACTGGTGACGCCGACTATGGCCTGTTCGCGCTGTTCCACACCTCGGAGCACGTGCCCGACGGCTCGAACCGGTCCTTCTACAGCAACACCGTCGTCGACGCGCTGCTCGACGAGGCCCGCACCACGCCCGACGAGTCGCTGCGCCTGCAGCTCTACGAGGATGTCCTCGAGATCCTGCGCGAAGACGCCGCGTGGTTGTTCATGCACAGCGAGACGCAACTCGTTGCCGTCCGCGACGGCATCGAGGGTCTGGTGATCCACCCGACCGAGCGCGTCCTCGCCCTCACGGCCAGCAAGAACTGATCACGCTCTGCCGGGCCCGGTTCCCCTTATGGGGCCGGGCCCGCATCCTGGCGCCGGCTGGGGCGCTGTCTTTGATGTCGATCCGTATCTCGCGTCCTTCTCCCCTCGGTTGAACGCGCGGCGCGTTCGCGCCTTGCGCAGCACCGTCCCCCACTGGGAGTCCCCCACGTGTTCCAATACGCCGTTCGGCGTGTCCTGATCTCGATCCCCTCGATCTTCGGGGTGATCCTCATCGTGTTCCTGATGGTGCGTCTGGCGCCCGGTGATCCAGCGCTGCTGTTGGCCGGCGAGTTCGCCACCGAGGCCACTATCGAACGCATCCGCGAGCGCTTCGGCCTGGACCGACCCACCCACGAGCAGTTCGGCATCTTCATCGTCAACCTCGTCCAGGGCGACCTGGGGCGCTCGACCCGCACCAACCGCTTGGTCACCGCTGATCTACGGCAGTTCTTCCCCAACACGATCGAGCTGGCCCTGGCCGCCATCGTCATCGCCTTCGTGATCGGCATCCCCGCAGGGATCATCGCGGCTATCAAGCAGAACACGTGGGCCGACTTGGTCGTGATGCTCGCGGCGCTCGTCGGCGTGTCGATGCCGGTGTTCTGGTTCGGGCTGTTGGCGATCCTCTACTTCTCCGTCCAGCTCGGCTGGTTCCCTGTCGCCGGCAGGGGGACCTGGCAGCATTTGGTGCTGCCGGCCTTCTCGCTCGGCATCGGCTCGATGGCCATCATCGCGCGGATGACGCGCTCGTCGATGCTCGAAGTGCTGTCGCAGGACTACATCCGCACTGCCCGCGCCAAGGGCGTCATGACCAAGAGCGTGGTGCTCAAGCACGCCTTCCGCAACGCCATGGTGCCGGTGATCACCGTGGGCGGTCTCCAGTTCGGCACCTTGATGGCCGGTGCCGTGCTGACCGAGTCGGTGTTCACCTGGCCCGGCATCGGCCGGTTGCTTGTCGATTCGATCCTGGCGCGTGACTATCCCGTCGTGCAGGGCGCGGTGCTACTCATCGCCACCTCCTTCATCTTCATCAACATCTTGGTCGACGCGCTCTACGCCGTCATCGACCCGAGGATTCGCTATGACTGAGCCCGTCAAGTCGCCGGGCGTCGAGCCGGGCCTGCCGCCCGGTGGTGCCTCCCCACCCGAACCGCCGGGTCATGGAGGCCAACGGTCCGGACCGGCGCGACAGCGCCAGCCGACACCGCGCTGGCGCAGGCGCTTGGCGCGCTCGCCGATCGCCATCGCCGGCTTCACCGTCATCGGCTTCTTCCTGCTGGTGGTTGCTTTCGCACCCTTCCTGGCTCCGTACTCGCCCACGCGGCAGGCGCTGCGTAGCTCGTACGTCCCCCCGATGATGGGTGTCTCCCTACGCGGTCCCGAGGGCCAGTTGGGCCTGTGGGTGCGCGACGTCGCGC
>SLRS01000160.1 GCA_007130855.1 Trueperaceae bacterium
CCCAGCACGAGGGCTGGAACCCCGAGTGGGCCGAGCGCTTCGACGAGATGTACGGCTACGATCCCGAGCGTGCCCGCGAGCTGCTGCAAGAGGCCGGCTTCGGTCCCGGACAGCTGACGGTGCGGATCAACCACTACGAGCACCCGGGCCAGCCCGAGTCGCCCTACGTGCTCGAGTCGCTGCAGCCCTTCTGGGAGGCCGTCGGCGTGAACGCCAACGTCACGCCCGTCGACTTCGGCACCTTCCTGACCCGCTGGTTCGAGGACCAGGGCGTCCACGGCGAGGTCTGGATCACCCGCAACACGCCGCTGCGCACCACCCAGGAGTTCATCGAGTTCTGGCACACCGCCGCGGCGAACGGCAAGCTCTACCTGCACGACTTCATCGAGGAGCGGATCGTCGACCTGCGCTTCGCGGTCGATCCGGAGGAGCGCGACGCCATCGCCCGCGAGATCGGTGACCACCTCTTCGAGGAGTTCGTCCTGATCCCGCTCGGCGCCACGCACGTCGAGATCGTCATCGACCCCGACGTGATCGCCGATTGGGTCTGGCCCGGCCAGGCACCGACGAACTGGACGCACTTCTACATGATCGAACCCGTGCGCTGAGGTTCTCGGACGCCGCGTGACGGGCCGTGTGAGAGTGTCGCCTCTCGGCACGGCCCGTCCCTTTCGCCTCGCCTTGCTCGACCGTGGTACGACCGGTACGAAATCCAGCCGAAGTGGTGAACGCACGTGCTGCGATACCTGACCAAACGAGTCGGACAGACCATCTTCACGCTCTTCGCCGTCACCCTGATCGTGTTCAGCCTGGGGCGCCTGACGGGGGATCCGGCCACCGTGTTGATGCCGGTCGAGGCGCGGCAGGAGGACCGGGCCAGGATCATGCAGCACTGGGGTCTGGACCAACCGCTGCACATCCAGTACGTCCGCTACATCGGCAACGTCTTGCGGGGCGAGTTCGGTGAGTCGCTGCAATGGCCCGGGCGCGACGCGCTCGAGCTGGTGTTGCTGCGCATCGGCAACACCCTCGAGCTCGGTCTGGCCGCGCTCTTGTTCGCCGTCGCCGTGGCCGTGCCGATCGGTGTGTTCTCGGCCGTGTACAAGAACTCGTTCATCGACCATGCCGGCAAGTTCATCGCGCTGCTCGGGCAGTCGCTGCCGCACTTCTGGATCGGCATCGTGTTCATCTGGATCTTCGCGGTCAATCTTCGTTGGCTACCGACCTCGGGGCGCGGGACCTGGGCCCACCTGATCATGCCGGCGGTGGTCATCGGCTGGTTCCAGGTGGCCGCGCTGATGCGCCTGATCCGCTCGGCCATGCTCGAGGCACTCGACAGCGAGTACATCAAGCTCGCCCGGCTCAAGGGGGTCAGGGAGCGCGTGGTGATCTGGAAACACGCGCTGCGCAACGCGGCCATCGTGCCGCTCACCTATTTCGGCATCATGATCGCCTATCTGGTGGTCGGTTCGATCACCACCGAGGTGGTGTTCTCCTGGCCCGGCGTCGGCCTGCTCGTGGTGAACGCCGTGACCGCGCGTGACTTCCCGGTCGTGCAGGCGGTGACGATCGTGTTCGCTTTCGTGATCGTGCTGGCGAACCTCATCGTCGACGTGCTCTACGGCGTCCTCGATCCTCGCATCCGCTTCGAGTAGCGGCAGGACAAGAGAGGTGTTCATGCCTGATGCAAGCGTGAGCGCGGTCGACGGGGCGCCGACGGGCGCGGCGGCGTGGTGGCGCCGCGTGCGCGAGCTCCCGCTGCTGCCGATCGCCATCATCCTCGTGGTCCTCGTCATCCCGGCGATCTTCGCCGAGTCGCTGGCACCGCACAATCCCTACTCCGGCAACCTGCGCGCCCGGTTGCAGCCGCCGGCGTTCCTGGGTGGCCCGAGCGAGTTCTGGTTGGGCACCGACCATCAGGGCCGCGACATGCTGAGCCGGATCATCTTCGGCTCACGCATCGCGATCGCCGTCGCCGGCGCCGGCATCCTGATCGGCGGCTTCATCGGCACCGCACTCGGGCTGATGGCCGGCTACTTCCGTGGCGTGACCGAGACCGTGGTCACCCGCCTGGTCGACGTCACGCTGTCGATCCCGGCGATCCTGGTGGCCCTGGTGGTGGCGGCCGCGATCGGCGCGCGCTTCAGCGCCGTGGTGGCGATCGTCGCGCTGGTGTTGTGGGCCGTCTACGCGCGCCAGGTGCGGGCCGAGTCGCTGAAATGGGCCCAGAGCGACTTCGTCGCGCGCGCCCGCGTGGCCGGCGCCTCGCACTTCCGCATCATCGTCCGCCACATCCTCCCGAACATCGCGAACACGCTCATCGTCCTGTCGACGCTGCAAGTCGGCTTCGTCATCGTCTTCGAAGGCTCGCTGAGCTTCCTCGGGGTGGGGATCCCGCGGCCCAACCCGGCCTGGGGGCTGATGGTCGCCGACGGACGCATCCACGTGGTGAGCGCCTGGTGGATCGCGTTCTTCCCGGGGCTGGCCATCATGCTGACGGTGCTGTCGTTCAACATGCTGGGCGACTGGCTCCGCGACCGCCTCGATCCGAAGCTGACGCAGGTCTGAGATGCCGACCACAGCAGCCGTGCAGCCCCACAGCCGCGATCGAGACCCGCCCGCCGAGGTCATCCTCGACGTCAAGGACCTGCGCACGTACCTCTTCACGAAGCGCGCGCTGGTCAAGGCGGTCGACGGGGTCAGCTTCTACCTGCGGCGCGGCGAGACGCTCGGCATCGTCGGCGAGTCGGGCAGCGGCAAGTCGATCACCGCCCTCTCGCTCTTGCGGATGGAGCCCAAGCCCGCCGGCCGCATCGTCGCCGGCGAGGTGTGGTTCCAGGGCGAGGACCTGCTCCGCAAGAGCCCCGCCGAGATGCGCCGGATCCGCGGCCGGCGGATCTCGATGATCCTGCAAGACCCGCAGACCTCGCTCAACCCGGTGTTCACCATCGGCAACCAGCTGACCGAGGCCTTCACGACGGCGCGCCAGGGGATCTCGCGCGCCCGGCTGCCACAGGTCGTCGTCGAGGTGCTGCGCAAGGTCAACATCGCCGATCCGGAGCGCCGCGTCAGCACCTATCCGCACCAGCTCAGCGGCGGCATGAAGCAGCGCGTGGTCGGCGCCATCGCGATCTCCTGCTCGCCCGACATCGTGATCGCCGACGAGCCGACCACCTCGCTCGACCTGACCATCCAGGCGCAGTACCTGCGCCTGATCAGGCAGCTCCAGGAGACGAGCGGCGTCGGCATCATCTTCATCACCCACGACTTCGGCATCGTGGCCAAGATGTGCGATCGGGTCGCGGTGATGTACGCCGGCAAGATCGTCGAGCACGGGCCGGTCAGGGCCATCTTCAACCACCCCTCGCACCCGTACACGCAGGCGCTGATCCACTCGGTGCCGAAGCTCGAGGAGCGCACCGAGCGCCTCTACTCCATTCCCGGCCAGCCGCCCGCCCCGGGCGAGGCCCTGGTCGGCTGCCGCTTCGCCAAGCGCTGCGAGTTCGCCGACGACCGCTGCCGGCAGGAGTACCCGCCGGTGTTCGCGGGGCGCAGCGGCCACCAAGAGCACACCGCCGATTGCTGGCGCTTGGAGGACCCGACGTGGCGACCAAGCCTTCGCTGAGCGTCGAGCGCCTCAGCCGCCACTTCCCGGTGACGACGCGGCGCTGGTTCAAGACGACCACGGCCGTCGTCAAGGCGGTGGACGGCATCAGCTTCACCGTCGGTGAGGGCGAGACGCTCGCCCTGGTGGGCGAGTCCGGCTGCGGCAAGACGACCACGGCGAGGCTCATCCTGGCGCTCGATCGGCCCACCAGCGGCGTGATCATGCTCGGCGACACCAACGTCCACGACGTCACGGGCGACGACTACCGGCGCTACCGCGAGCAGGTGCAGGCCGTCTTCCAGGATCCCTGGTCGTCGCTGAACCCGCGCATGCGCGTGCGCGAGATCGTCTCCGAGCCGCTCGTCGTCAACCGGAAGCGCTCGCGCCGCGAGATCGGCGAGCGCGTGGCCGAGGTGCTCGCGGCCGTGGGGCTCAACCCGAGCCACGCCGACCGCTTCCCCCACGAGTTCAGTGGCGGGCAGCGCCAGCGGATCGCGCTCGCCAGCGCGCTCTCGTCGGATCCGAAGCTGATCATCCTGGACGAGCCCGTCTCGTCGCTCGACGTCTCGATCAGGGCCCAGACGATGAACCTGTTCCGGGACCTGCAGCAGCAGTTCAACGTGAGCTACCTGCTGATCGTCCACGATCTCGCGGTGGCGCGCTACATGAGCGACGAGGTCGCGGTGATGTACCTGGGCAAGATCGTGGAGCAGGCGAGGACCGAGGCGCTGTTCCACGACCCGCTGCATCCCTACACCAAGGCGCTGTTCGCGGCGGCCCTGCCGGGCCATCCCGACGTCCAGCGCGAGGAGATCATCCTCGAGGGCGAGGTGCCCTCGCCGATCGACCCGCCGGCCGGCTGCCCCTTCCACCCGCGCTGCCCGCTGAAGATCGGCGAGATCTGCGAGACCGTGGTGCCCCAGTTCAGGCCCGAGCGGGAGGGACACTGGGTCGCCTGTCACCTCTATCCCGAGGAGACGTCGGCGCCAGGCGCAGCCGAGGCGTGAGCGTCGCGCGCCCCGACCGCGGCGGGCGCGATCAGCGCTCAGCGCGGCTCGGCGTCAGGCGGCCGCGAGCAGCTTCTCGGCGGTGAAGCGGTCGGTGACCAGCACGCTGACGAGGTTCGTGCGCAGCGCGCCCCGAATCGCGGCCACCTTGCGCTCACCGCCGGCCAGGCCGACGACCCGCGGCACCTGGGCGAGTTCGTCGCGCGTGATGCCGATGACACGCTCGTCGAGCGGCGCGACGATGGCTTGCCCGTCGCTGCCGAAGAAGCGCAGGCTGAAGTCGCCCACGGCGCCGAGCTCGCTCAGCCGGGCGAGCTCCTGGGGCGTGAAGACGTTGCCGCTCTTCGCCAGCATCGTCGACGGTTCGACCGCGCCGATCCCGACGAGGGCGAGGGTGATCTCACGGAACGCCTCCATCGCGGCCCGCACGAACGGGTCGCCCAAGAGCACGATCTTGGCCTCCTTGGAGCTCGCGACGCCCTGGACCGGCAGCAGCACCGGTTCGGCGTCGAGCACCTTCGCGAGGCGCGTGGTCAGGTGCGTGGCGTGCTCCTGCACGACGGGGTTGCCCATGCCCCCGAGCGTCTGCACGACCGTGCGGGCCGAGACGCGCTTGACGAAGTGCAGGTGGTCGACCATCTGCAGGATCGACTGACTCCACGAGGAGACCCCGATCACCTCGCCGTCGCGCAGGGTCGCCTCGAGGAAGTGGGCGGCGGCCTCGCCGATCGCGTCGAGGATCTGGGCCTCGCGGTCCTCCTCGCAGTGCGCGACGACGGCCTCGCCGAGCGCGTAGGCAGCGCGCAGGCGATCCTCGAGCTCCAGGTAGGTCCGCTGGGGCGCGCTGATCTTGATCTTGACGATGCCCTCGTCGTGCGACTGCTTGATCAGCCGCGACACGGTGGCCTGCGAGATCGCCAGGCGGCTCGCGATCTCGGACTGCTTCATGTTGTCGAGGTAGTACATGCGCGCCACGCGCGCGACCAGTCGGAGCTCGTGCTTACGCAACATGGCGCTCCTGGGCGAGGGCCCGGCTCCGGCGAGCGGCTGCTGGGCGTCTCATGGCTGCGGTGCGAGCCGGGCGCGAGCCACGGCGGCCCGCCAGCTGGCGCGCCGGCGCTCGCGGGCGTCTGGGTCCAGGCGCGGTTCGATCGGGGTGTGGACCCGGCGCGACGCCGGGATGTCGGCGAGGCGCGCCCAATGGCCCAACGACAAGCCGGCCATGTAGGCGGCGCCCAGCGCCGACGCCTCGGGGGCATCGCTGGGGACGACGGGGACGCCGATCAGGTCGGCCTGGATCGCCATCAGCCAGGCGTTGGCGCTGGGGCCGCCATCGGCCAGCAGGTGCGTGAGCGGTTGCGGTACCTGCGCCTGCATCGCGTCGAAGACGTCGGCCACTTGGAGCGCGATCGACTCCATCACGGCGCGGGCGATCTCGGCCCGGCCGCTCCGGAAGCTCAGCCCGGCGACGAGCCCGAGCGCTTCGCTGTCCCAGTACGGTGCGCCGAGCCCGATGAGTGCCGGCACGAAATCGACGCCGCCGCTCGTCGCGACGCTCTCGGCGAGGTCGGCGAGGGCCCCGGGGTCGCCGCCGAGGCCGAGCAGTTCGCTGGCCCAGGGGAGCGACGCCGCGGCGACCAGGATGTTCCCCTCGAGCGCGTACGTGCGCGTCCCCCGCAGCGACCAGGCGACGGTGGTGGTGACGCCGTGCTGGGGCGCCACGACCTGCGCCAGCGGCGTCATCAGCGACGAGCCGGTGCCGTAGGTGGCCTTGACCACACCGGGACGGTCGACGCCGTGGCCGAAGAGCGCCGCATGCGAGTCGCCGAGCATCGCGCGGATCGGCGTGCCGTCGGGCAGCCCCGGCACCCCGCGGGTGGCGCCGAAGTCGGCGTCGGAACCCAGCACCGTCGGCAGCACCTCGAGCGGCACCTCGAACAGGTCGCACAGGCCTTGGTCCCAGCGGCCGGCCGCGAGGTCGAAGAGCTGGGTGCGCGCGGCGTTCGAGGCGTCGCAGGCGTGACGTGCGCCGCGCGTGGCGTTCCACAGCAGCCAGGCGTCGACGGTGCCGACGCGCACGTCGTCGAGGTCGAGGTCGGCGTGCTGCTCGCGCGCGTGGCGCAGCAGCCAGGCGATCTTGGCAGCGCCGAACATCGGGTCGATCGGCAAGCCGGTGCGCGCCAGCACCGCCGGCTCGTGACCCGCGGCGCGGAGTTCGGCGCAGGCCGGCGCCGTGCGGCGGCACTGCCAGCTCACCAGCGGCCCGAGCGGCTCGCCGCTGCGGGCGTTCCAGGCGACGACCGACTCGCGCTGGTTGCTGATGCCGATGCCGATGGGGCGCGCGCCGGGCCATTCGGCCAAGCAGGCGCCGATGGCGGCGATCACGCTCTGCCACAGCTCGAGCGGGTCCTGCTCGACCCAGCCGGGGGCGGGGTGGCGCTTCGAGAGCGGCGCCGAGCCGCGCGCCACCACGTGCCCGTCCGCGTCGACCAGCACGGCCTTGGAGTTGGTGGTGCCCTGGTCGATGGCCAGCAGGAAGGTGCTCATCGCGTCGCCGCCGGGCGCTTGCGAGCCAGGAGTTCGCGGGCGCTGGCCGCGATGCCCTCGGCCGACATGCCGAAGCGGTCGAGCAGCCACGAGGCCGAGCCGGTCGGGGCGAAGATGCCGGGCACGCCGAGCAGCTTCATCGGGACGGGATCATGGCCGACGACGACCTCGGCGATCGCGCTGCCCAGGCCGCCGTGCACCTGGTGCTCCTCGGCGGTGACGATGGCGCCCGTCTCGCGCGTGGCCGCGAGGATCTCCGCCTCGTCGAGCGGCCGGACGGTGGCCATGTTCACGACGCGCGCCTCGATGCCGTCGCGGGCCAACAGCTCGGCGGCGTCGAGGGCGCGGTGCACGAGCGTGCCGTTGGCGATCAGGGTCAGGTCGTGGCCGTCGCGAAGCCGCAGCGCGCGCCCGATCGCGAAGGCGTAACCGGCCGGCACGACGTCGGGCACGCCCATGCGGCTGAGCCGCAAGAACACCGGCCCAGGGTGCTCCGCGGCCGCGCGGACGGCCTGGCGGGTCTCCTCCGGATCGGCCGGCGCGACGACCCTGAGGTTGGCGATCACGCGCGTCCAGGCGAAGTCCTCGACCGAGTGGTGGGTCGGCCCCAGCTCGCCGTAGGCCATCCCCGAGCTGATCCCGCACAGCTTGACGTTGGTGTTGGCGTAGGCGACGTCGGTCTTGATCTGCTCGAGCGCGCGGGCGGTGAGGAAGCTCGCGGCCGCGCAGACGAACGGCAGCATGCCACCGTTGGCCAGGCCCGCGGCCATGCCCACGAGGTTCTGCTCGGCGATGCCGACGTTCACCAGCCGTTCGGGCCAGCGCTGCTGGAAGGCGCCGAGCTTGCTGGAGCCGACCGAGTCGTTGCACACCGCGATGAGCGCCGGATTCGTCTCGGCGAGCTCCATCAACGTCTCGGCGAAGGCGTCGCGGCAGTCGTGCAGCGCACGCCCTGTCGGCGCGGGGCTCACGAGGGCACCTCCGTCAGCTCGGCGCGAGCCTGGGCGTACTCCTCGGCCGTCGGCACGCGGTGGTGCCAGGCGACGCGGTCGCGCGTGAACGAGATCCCCTCGCCCTTGTTGGTGTGGGCGATGAGGCAGGTCGGCCGGCCGCGCGTGGAGCGGGCGACGTCGAAGCCCGCGAAGATGGCGTCGAAATCGTGACCGTCCAGCTCATGCAGGTGCCAGCCGAAGGCGCGCCACTTGTCGGCCAGCGGCGCGAGGTCGTTGGTGTCGGCCACCGCCGCGCCCTGCTGGAAGCGATTGTGGTCGATCACCAGCGCGAGGTTGTCGAGGCCGAAGTGCGCCGCGGCCATCGCCGCCTCCCAGTTGCTGCCCTCTTGCAGCTCGCCGTCGCCGGTGAGCACCCAGGTGCGCCACGACTCGCCGCGCAGCTTGGCCGCCTTGGCCATGCCCACCGCCACGGGCAGCCCGTGCCCGAGGGGGCCGGTGTTCGTCTCGACGCCCGGGACCAGCTTCCGGTCGGGGTGGCCGTTCAGGCGCGAGCCCGGCTGCATGAAGGTGGCGAGCTCGGCCGGATCGATGAAGCCCGCCTCGGCCAGGGTCACGTAGAGCACGCCGGCGGCGTGGCCCTTGCTGAGCACGAACCTGTCGCGCGTGGGCGCGGACGGCTCGTCCGGGTCGACCTGGAGCTCGCCGAAGTAGAGCGCCACGAGCAGGTCGGTGCACGACAGCTCCGAGCCGAGGTGCCCGGCCCCGGCCTCGTAGATCATGTCGAGATCGCGCCTGCGGATGCGGCGAGCGATCCCTGCGAGGTGCTGCGCCGACGGTCGTGAGGAGTTCACCAGGATACTCCTTCCGAAGTAGGGGGTGAATCGCTATGCGTCTCTGAATGGTAGAGCCTGCCGGCGAGCATTGTCAAGCAGGGCCTAGCGGTCCGATGACCGTGGCATCAGGACCGTCACTGACGCTCATACGGGGCACGCGCCGCAGCGGGGCGCACACCGCTGCGGCAACGCGCCGTCGTCCTCTAGATATTCCTAGTACGTGATGCATTCACGCCCGGCGCCCGGTGACCCGCGCGCGCGCCTCGGTGAGCGGGCACGACGACGGCGCCTTGGGCCGCGATCGTGTACCATCGTGAGCGGCGCAAGCCGACCTTCAGGGCGGGGTGGAAGTCCCCACCGGCGGTGAGCGCCGTTCGACCCGTATGGGCGGAGTCGATCGGCGCAAGCCCGCGAAGCCGCGACCAGACGCAGGACGGTCCGGCCCGACCCGGTGCGAATCCGGGGCCGACGGTGACAGTCCGGATGGAAGAAGGAGGGAGCCGTTCCGTGCCTGCGGACCGGCGCAGCGATGTGTCCATCCCAACAGCGAGAAGGTGACGTGTGGCGCGACGAGTTCGCGTCGCTCGCCAGCGTCGACGAGCTGCTCGCCGAACACCGCGCCGGACGCCCGGTCATCCTCGTCGACGACGAGCGGCGCGAGAACGAGGGCGACCTGGTCCTGCCGGCCGAGCTCGCCACCCCCGCGTGGATCAACTTCATGGTCACGCAGGCGCGCGGCCTCGTGTGCGTGGCGCTGACCGCCGAACGTGCGCGCGAACTCGACCTCCCCGCGATGGTGCGGCGCAACACCGACGCGCACGCGACAGCCTTCACCGTGAGCGTCGACCACCTCGAGACCTCGACCGGCATCAGCGCCTTCGACCGTTCGCGCACCGCGATCGCCTTGACCGAGCCGGACGCCAAGCCCGAGCACTTCCGGCGGCCCGGCCATCTCTTCCCGCTGATCGCCCACCCCGAGGGCGTCCTCGGTCGCCGCGGGCATACCGAGGCGGCCGTCGAACTCGCGCGACTCGCCGGCTTCAGGCCGGCGGGCGTGATCTGCGAGGTGATGCGCGACGACGGCGAGATGGCGCGCCTCGACGACCTCCGCGCGTTCGCCGCGCGGCACCGGTTGCGCGTCGGCACGGTCGCGGCGCTGGTCGAGCATCACGCGGCCGCGCGGCCTGCCACCTCCGCGGCGCCGGCGGCGCCGCGCCGCCTGGAGGCGGCCTCGAGCTGATCAGGAACGGCTGCTGGGCCTGGTGGCCAGGCGTCCAGCTCCGGCGAGGTGAACGCGGCGCTACCCTGGCGCCGCATGGCTCGCGTCGCGGTACCAGGCGAGGTTCTGCTCGACGCTGGCGAAGGCGTCGCCCGGGCAGTGGTCCTGCTCCAGGATGATCCACGGCACGCCGGTGCGCTCGGCTGCCGCGAGGGCGGCGTCGAGGTCGACCACGCCGGTGCCGAGTTCGACCGTGCTGTCGCCGTCGTGCTCGGTGGGGCGGTAGTCCTTGAGGTGGATCAGCGGGACCCGGCCGGCGTAGCGCTCGAGGTAGTCGACGGGATCGGCGCCGCCGGCCTCGATCCAGGCCAGGTCGAGCTCGGCGCCGATGGCGGGGGCGCGCTCGAGCAGGTGGTCGAGGACGCGCACCTCGCCCACGCGCTCGCGGATCTCGTGGGCGTGGTTGTGGTACGCGAGCTGCATCCCGAGCAGCGCGCTGCGCTGCGCCAGGTCTTCGAGCGTCTCGGCCAGGCGCGTCCACGCGTCGGGGTCGTCGAAGCGCGCGTAGGGCGCCACCACGGTGCCGACGCCGAGCTCGGCCGCATAGGCGAGTTCGGCGTCGGATGCGTTCGTCAGACGCACGATCGACACGTGCGAGGCGGGCGCAGCGAGGCCGAGCGCGTCGAGCTCACGGCGCAGCCGGGCCGAGTCGAGGCCGCCGTAGCCGGCGAACTCGACCCCGGCGAACCCCAGCCTGGCGGCTCGCGCGAGCGTCGCGAGCGGGTCCTGGGCGAAGATGTCGCGGACGGTGTAGAGCTGCAGACCTACGGAAGCGGTGGTCATGACGGGTGCTCCTCTCGGGCCGAGCCCCCGGGCGCTGCCGGCGTGGCGCGCCCGGGGCGACCAGCGCGGCGAAGGGCGCCAGCCGTTGGCGCCCAGCGGCGGCGTCGGTCTCGCTCGGCCATGGCTCGACCATACGTGCAACGGCGCGCGCCGCTTGCTTGACTGCGGTCCTCAGGCGCGCTCGAGGCGCCAGCTCCTGACCTGGAAGGGCATGATCTGGTCGCCGGGATCGGGCACCGGGCGCTCCAGCAGATCGACCGGCCCGGCCACGCGCCAGCCGTCCGGCGGCTGCACCTGCAAGGGCCCGCGCGCGCCCTGCGGCTCGTAGAGGCGCAGCACCAGCGCGTCGCCAGACTCGCTGGGCTTCAGCGCGCCGAGCGCGACGGCGGCGCCGGCGACGCGCAGCGGCTGCCAGGGGCTCAAGGCCGCGCTCACGGGTCGCGCGAGCAGCGGCTGGTTCAGGTCCTCGGCCTCCATCAGCACGCCGCCCGCGAGCCAATCGCCGGCGTGCGGCAGCAGCGCATAGGTGAAGGCGTGCTCGCCCTCGTCCGCGTAGGGGTCGGGGAACGTCGGCGAGCGCAGCAGGGTGAGGCCGAGCTCGCTGGCGTGCGCGTGGTGGCCGTAGCGGCCGTCGTTCAGCAGCGCCACGCCGTAGCCGGGCTCGGCGAGCACCGCGAAGCGATGGCCGGCGACCTCGAAGCGCGCCGCGTCCCAACTGGTGTTGGCGTGGGTGGGCCGGCGCACCACGCCGAAGGCGGTCTCGAAGGTCGCCTGATCGGCGCGCACCGCCAGCGGAAAGCGGGCCTTGAGCAGGTAGTGGCGCTCGCGCCAGGTGCAGGTGGTGGCGAACTCCAGGCGCGGCGAGTTGGCCCACAGGCGCAGCTCCTGGCTGATGACGCTGTCGCGGAAGCGGCGCACGAGCCGCAGCGCCGCGCGGTGGGGTCCCGCCTCGACCACCTCGCGGGCGAGGAGGTCGGTCAGCTCGCTGCCCTGGTCGCGGTAGTCGGCGTCGATGTCCCAGGCGTCCCAGTCGCGCGGCTTGTCGACGTACGCCCACAGCTGGTTGCCGCGCCCGGCGAGCACCTCGCGCCCGGCGCGCTTGTCGTACACGCGCGCGAGCGTGCCGTCGTCACCGACCTCGACGCGCAGTCGGGCGTTCTCCAGATGGCCCTCCGAGACGCTGAGCCCAGCCGGCGGCGTGAAGGCGCCGTAGAACCCGACGCTCAACCCCGGCACCATGGCGTCGCCGGCGAGCACCGCGCCGCCGGCCACGCGCTGCGCGCCGGGGACGGCGTCGGCCAACGCCTCCGGGAGCGAGAGCCGCAGCGGCCGTGCCTGCAGCTCGGGGTTGACGACGAGCAGGCCGGCCTGCTCGCCCGGCGGCTGCTGCGCCGCGAGCCGCTCGAGCGAGCGCGCGGTCTCGGCCTCCGCCGCCGCGATCACGCCGGCGAGCTCGCGCTCGGCCTGCTCGTAGACTTCGCCGATCGAGGAGCCGGGCAGGATGTCGTGGAACTGGTTCTTGAGCAGCTCGCGCCACTGCGGCTCGAGCGACGGCGGCAGCTCGTCGCCCCGCAAGGCGAGCAAGGCGCCGGTGACCTCCGCCGCCAGCAGGGCGCGTTCGGCGCGGCGGTGGAGCCGCTTGGTACGGCCCTGGCTGCTGAGCGTGCCGCGGTGCAGCTCGAGGTAGATCTCGCCCGACCACACCGGCAGGCGCTCGCGCCGCGCGCTCTCGTGCAGCTCGGCGAAGTAGTCCTCCACGCGACCGAAGCGCGTACGCGGCAGCACCGGCAGCAGCTCGGCGGCGCGTTGGCGCGCGAGCATCTCGCTGGTGGTACCGCCGCCGCCATCGCCGTAGCCGAGCGTGAGCAGGCCCTCGCGGTGGCGCTGCTTGCCGCGATAGTGGCGCCACACCGCCAGCGTGGTGGCGGGCGCGAAGACGCCGTTGTAGCCGCCTTGCTCGTTGAAGAAGGTGTGCGTCAGGAGCCGCGTGCCGTCGAGCCCCTCCCACCAGAACAGGTCGTGCGGGAAGCGGTTGGTCTCGTTCCAGTTGGTCTTGGTGGTGAAGAAGGCGTCGATGCCGGCGAGCGCGTAGAGCTGCGGCAGCGCCGGCGCGAAGCCGAAGCAGTCGGGCAGCCAGCCGACCCGGTGGATCGCCCCGAAGCGCCGCTCGAAGTAGCGCTGGCCGTAGAGCAGCTGCCGCGCCAGCGCCTCGCCCGTTGGCATCAGCGTGTCGCTCTCCACCCACATGCCGCCGATCGGCTCCCAGCGGCCCACGGCCGCGAAGGCGGCGATGGCGTCGAGCAGCTCGGGGTCGTCGTCCTCCAGCCAGGCGTAGTACTGGGCGTGACTCTGGTTGAAGGTGAAGCTGGGATCGCGCCGCAAGAGCGCCAGCATCGAGGCGCTGGTACGGCGCAGCTTGCGGCGCGTCTCGTTGATGGGCCAGAGCCAGGCCAGATCGATGTGGGCGTGGCCTGAGAGCCGCAGCGCGCCTTGCGGCGGGTAGCGTTGCTGCAGGGCGCGCAGGTCGTCCTCGAGCTCCGCGTGCGCCGCGCGCACCAGCTCGCGCTGCGTCTCGTCGAGCGCCGGCGGATGGCTGGCGAGGTCGGTGGGTGCGCGCCAGAGGCGGGCGAAGGCGCCCGAGTGCTGGATGCGAGCGAGTACGTCGGGCGTGTGGCTGGGCCAGTCGAGACGGGTGAGCGCGCGCTCGGCGCGCTCGAGCAGCAGCGCCACCACCTCGTGATCGGCCAGCGCCTGGGCCGCCTCGAGCACCAGCTCGAGCAGGCGCAGCAGGTCGGTGAGCGCGGTGTCGTCCCACACCAACCGCGCGCGCTGCAGCCGAGGGTCGGGGTGCGGGACGCCGAAGGGGAGGCGCGCCACCGCCTCGGCCTCGAGGCGGAAACGCCCTTCGGCGAGCGGGAAGCGCTGATGGTAGGGGTCGAGGCCGAAGCGCTCGTGCGCCGTGGGGTAGTGCAGCGTGAGCAGCGCCTCGCCGCCGATGTCGAGTTCGAGCTCGGTCTCGTCGAGCGGCCACGCCTCGGGAACGGCGACCTCGGGGTGGCTGAGGCGCTGGACGCCGGCGCGGCTCGGCCAGGCGTCGCCGAGCGCCAGCGGCGCGCCGCCGCACGACCAGCGCTCGAGATCGAGATGGTCGCGCGCGCGCCAGCAGGCGAGCTCGTCGAGCCGGGCCCGCAGACGTTGCATCCGTTGGGTGGGCGTGAGCGTCATGCGTGGGCCTCCTCGCGCAGCGTGTCGAGCGGGCACCGCTGCCCGCGCCGGACACCAGTCTCGTTATGGCGCGTGTCCCGCGGCATCAGCCTACCGGCTGCCTGCCGGCAGCGACCGGCGCCGGCGTCGGCTGGCCATCGTGGCTCGCCCATGCCTGCGTCTAGCCTCGGAAGGGTACGGCACGCCACGGGCGTGGCAGTGGCGCTCGCCGCGACGCGATCCCCAGGGAGTTCTCACCTCGAGGAAACGGGGGTATCCACCTTGCTC
>SLRS01000019.1 GCA_007130855.1 Trueperaceae bacterium
ACGCGGCAAGCCACCGACCCCCAACGCCACATCCACCGACAACGACCCCGTCGAGATCACCCCCACCGACAACCCCCGCGGATCATCCCCCAACCGCATGATCGCCCCCTTGCCGAACTGCTTCTCGATCGTGGCGAGCGTGCTGGCGAGGACGCGGGCTCGATTGGCGTCGTTGTGCATGGTGGGGTCCTTTCGGCGCCGTCGGCGCGATACCTTTGATGGTAAGGTACGCGACCCGGCAGCGCAAGCGCGTCCGGTCACAGACGACGCTAGCCGGCGGCGCCCGGCGCCGCGTCGTCGGGCGTGGTCGCGGCCGAGTCCCTCGCAGCCGCGGCCGAGCGTGCGTCGGCCACGACCGGCGCGGGTCTTCAGCTGAACAGCATCAGCGCCAGCAGGTACGCGCTCAGACCGAGACCGCCGACGCGCAGCAGCGCCATCGCCTCACCGTAGTCGGCGTCGAGATCGCGGCGTCCCACCGTGGCGCTCCAACCCAACTGTCGCAGGGCCAGCCACGCGCCCAAGCCGACCCCCGGCAGGGCCCAGGCCCAGCCGACCTGCCAGGCGACCGTGCCGAACAGCGCCACCGCCCCCGCCGTCGCCGGCAGCAGCGCCAGCCGCAGGGCCCGTCGGGGCCCGAGCAACACCGGCAGCGTCAGGTCGCCGCGGCGCCGGTCCTCGTCGACCTGATACGCCTGGCTGGCGACGTACTGACCGATCAGCACGAGCGCCGCGACCGCCGCAGCCCACCAGGCGCCGGGTGCGGCGAGATCGGTCAGCGGCCGCGCGGCGGGTCCGGCTGCGGCCCAGTAGCCCGCCAGGCTGCCGACGCCCCCCTGGCCCAGGGCCACCACCAGCAAGGCTGCGCGGGGGCGCCCCTTCCAACGCGTGGCGGGCAGCGAGTAGGCGGCGGCCAACAGGCCCAACAGCACGTAGGCGCCCAGGAAGGCGGGGCCGACGATCCAGGCCAACGGCAAGCCCGCGACCTGCACCGCCACCGACCAGCCGAGCAGGCCGCGGTCGACCGGCTCGGGGAAGCGCATCCCACCGATGGGCCCCTCGTCTCGGTCGAAGTACGAGTTCAGCGCGGTGGTACCGCCGTAGAGGAACACGTGCAGGGCCAGCCAACCGACCGCCAGCCGCCAGGGCTCGGGCTCGTACGGTGCCAGCCACACGCCCCACAGGTAGATCGGGCTGAGCAGCACGTTGAAGCCGAGGCGCAGGTGGCGCACCCACCGGTGGCGCAGGGCGCTCGCGCTGCTGCTGGCGTTCACGCCAGGCCCCGCATGGTGAAGGCGCCCAGAAGCACGCGCGACCACGGCGGCCGCAGCGCCTGCCGCAAGAGCGCGTCGCGCCAGCGCGCGCGCTCGTGCGGCAGTGGACGGCCGAGGCGCGTGTTCCACTCCGCTCGCCGCAGCGCGATGCGTGCCGCGCGGCGGCGGCGCCGGTCGTAGCGCGCCAGCTCCTGCACCAGCCGGACGGCGTCGCCGTCGGCGGTGCGCTCGATGGCGTCCGCCAACGCCACCGCGTCGAGCCACCCCAGGTTCAGGCCCTGACCACCGATCGGGCTGATCACGTGGGCGGCGTCGCCGGCCAAGGCCACCCGCCCCGCCACGAAACGCCGCGCCAGCCAGCGCTCGACGCCGAACGCCGAAGCCATCCGCGCCCGCGAGGCGTCGAAGCAGGCGCCGCTGCGCTCCAGGGCGAGTTCGCACACGCGCGCCGCCAGCGCCGCCTCGCTCCGGTCGAGCGGTGGATCGATGCAGGCGTCAGCGAGCCTGACCACCACCCGCCGCCATCCGCCCGGCAGCGGGAAGCTCTCCATCAAGCCAGCGAGGTGGAGGCGAATCTCGGCGCGCGGCCCGAGGCCGGTGACATCGGGCAGGTCTGCCATCAGGTAGCGATCGGGGTAGGGTCCACCGTCGCAAGCGATGCCGGCGAGGCTGCGCACGAGCGAATCGCGGCCGTCACAGCCGATCACCAGACTGGCGCGGACGGCGCTGGCCGCGCCGTCGCCGTGCTCGAGCCGCGCCTCGAGCGCGCTGCCACCCTCGAGCGGCGCGAGTCCGGTGAGCCTCACGCCCCGCTCGACCGCGCCTCCACGGGCCTGCAGCGCTGCCTCGAGGGCGGCCTCGCCGAGCGCCTGTGGCACCGCCAGCACCGGCGTCTCGGGGCCGAACGCCAGCGCACCCAAGGGACCCCGAGCACCGTAGGCACGGCCCTCCACGATGCGCACGCCGGTCTCGCGGAAGACGCCGTCGAGCCCGACGCTGGCGAGCGCCGCGAGGCCGGGGGGATGCACCCCGATCGAGCGGCTGCCGCCGCCGGGCTCGCCGCGGCGCTCCACGATCCGGGTGGGGACGCCGAGCGCCAAGAGCCGCGTGGCGAGCAGCAGCCCGACCGGGCCAGCCCCCACCACGACGACCGGCGCGCCGTCGAGCGCGGTCACATCGCGACCACCCGCACGAGCGCCGAGTCGACCGTCAGGCCCGGTCCGAACGCCAACGCCGCGAGCAGCGCATCCTCGGGTGCCGGGGCGGCGCCCGCCTCGACCGCGGGATCGAGATCCTCGCAGCGGCCACCGAGCATCCGCTGCAGCACGAACAGCACGCTGGCGCTCGACATGTTGCCGGTGCCCGCCAGCACCTCGCGCGAGGCCGCGAGCGCCGGCGGTGCGAGTCCCAGCGCGGCCGCCACCTTGTCGATGATCGCGCGGCCGCCGGGATGCAGCGCCCAGGCCGTGATGTCGTCGAGTGCCACCCCACCGGCGGCCAACAGCGGCGCGACCGACGCCTCGGCCTCGGCCTCCAACACCCGCGGCACGTAACTCGTGAGCACCATGTCGAAGCCGTGGTCGCCGATCGTCCAGGCCATGTCCTGCCGGCCGTCGCGGGTCAGGGTGGTCGCCGAGGCGAGCAACTCGAGGCCGAGGCGTGGCGGCGACTCGGCGCCGTCGCGCGTCGGAGCTGCCGTGACCACCGCCGCGGCGGCGCCGTCGGCGAACACGGAGGTCGACAGGATGCTGTCGACATGGGCCTGCGGATCGAGGTGGATCGTGCACAGCTCGACCGACGCCAGCAACACCACCGCGTCGGGATCGGCCAGGCAGAACGCCCGCGCCATGCGCAACGCCGGGAACACCGCGTAGCAGCCCATGAAGCCGACGTGATAGCGCTCGGTGGCGGCGCCGAGCCCCAGCGAGCGGACCAGGTGATCGTCGACCCCCGGCGCCTGGAATCCGGTACAGGACACCGTCACCACGTGCGTGACGCGCTCACGCAGCGGCGCCGGAGCGGCCGCCAAGGCCCGCCTCGCGGCCCGCTCGATCAGCTCCGGCGCCGTCTCCCCGTAGCGCGCGTTGCGCGCGCCGGTGCTCGGGCGCGCGAAGGTGTGCTCGCCAGTGCCGAACAACCCCGGAGCTGCCCCCGCTTGGAAGTCCGGCAGCACGCTGTGGCGCCGGTCGATACCGGACGCGTTGTAGACGCGCTCGAGCAGGCGATCGACACGCCGCTCGCCACCGATCCAGCGCTGCATGATGGCCTTGACTTCGGATTGCCGATACACGAACGGAGGCAGAGCCGTCCCGATCCCCACGATTCGCACCGCCATCAAGCGATGATACGCGCTACGGCCGAAGGCTCCGTACGCGCTGGTACGATGCCGGGCGATGAGCACCCGAACCGACCGGACGGTGGTCGACCCCGCGCTGGCCGCCGCCCTCGCAGGCGAGGTGCCGCTGCGGCTCGGCGACGTGCTGCGGCTCGCCGCGGCGAGCCTGCGCGGGGCCAAGCGGTGGATCCTGCTCGGCATGCTGGTGTGGCTCTCGGTGGCGCTGTTCGCCACGCTGCTGGGACTGCTGCTCGGATTGTCGGAGGTGGTGGCCGGCAGCCTCAGCGTGATCGCCACCGCGCCGCTGACGCTGGGCCTGACGATGTTCGCCGTGCGGCGTGTCGCCGGCGTCGGCAGCGACCTCGGCACCTTGCTGGCCTACCGGCCGGCCATCGGCCACGCCGTGGTGGTGCTGCTCTTGGCGTCGGTGGTCTTCAGCGCCACCGAGGCGCTGCTCGGGTCCACCTGGAGCTTGCCGGTGATGCTGGTCTACGGCCTGTTGACCGGCCAGGCGCTGTTCCTGATCGCCGACCGCGGCGTGGACGCCTTCACCGCCCTCGGCTGGAGCCTGCGCGCGACGCTGCCGGTGCTACCGACGCTGTTGCTGCTGCAGCTCGTGCTGGCGGGGATCGTGTTCCTGGCGACGCTGGCCCTGGGGATCGGGTTGATCTGGGCGCTTCCGTTCGTGGTGCTGGCGATGGGCGCGGTGTCGCTGCGCCTGTTCGGGACCAGCGCCCTGACGCTGCCCGAGTCCGCCTGACGGCGCCAGCCGCTGGCCTCCCCAGCGCAGCTCCGGACGGCCGTCAGGGCAATCCGTCAGCGCCGCGCCCGCAGCGCCCGCCACGTGAGCCACCCCGTCAGCGACGCCAGCACGGCGCCGACCGGGGGGAGCCAGCGCTGCAGCAGCCGCGCGTCACTGGCGGTCGCGAGCTGGTCCTCCCACCAGCTGACCGTCAGGTCGCGCAACGCCGCCTCGAGATAGCCCGGCAAGAACACCAGCGCCGGGATGCCCACGGCGCGCTCGTCGAAGAGTTCGTGGACCGCCAGATCGAAGCCGTCGGCGGGCGCGGCGCGCACGCTGCCGTCGGCCTGCGGTGCGCGCCGTCCGACCTGCACGGCCAGCGCGTAGGCACTCGCGCGCGGCGCGAACCAGGTCGCCTCGCGCACGTCAAGCACCAGGCTCAGGTAGCCGTCCTCGGCGGGACAGTCGCCCGCCAGCCACCAGTCGACGTTGCCTGCCGTGAAGATCGTCTCCAGCGCCCGCTCGAGCCGCTCCGTCACCGCTCGCTCTGCAGCGACACCGCCGCGCTCGAAGCGCACGTCGATGCTGTGCGCGTCGACGCAGAGCCGCACCCCGGCGAGATCGTGGGGGATGCTGCTGCCGTGCGCCAGCGCGGGCGACGCGAATGCCAGCGCGAGCGACAACGCGAGCGACAACGCGAGCGCCTGCGACGCGCTGCGCCACTGCCGCCTCAGCGCCATGGCGCGCACGTTCAGTAGGTGGAGGCCACCATGCCGCCGTCGACCAACAGCGTCTGCCCGGTCACGTACGCGGCCTGCTCGGAGCAGAGGTAGAGGGCTGCGGCGGCGATCTCGTGCGCATGCGCGAAGCGCTTGACGGGGATCGATGCCACCAGGCGGGCCTTGGCGTAATCGTCGGCGAAGAGCTGCTCGAGCCGCTCGGTGGCCGTGTAGCCGGGCGCGACGTTGTTCACGGTGACGCCGTGCGCGGCGACCTCGCTCGCGAGCGTGCGGGCGAAGGCGGTGACCGCTGAACGCATGGCGTTCGACAAGGTGAGGTCGCCGATGGGCTGCTTCACCGAGAGGCTGGTGACGTTCACGATCCGGCCCCAGCCGCGCTCGCGCATGCCCGGCACCACGGCGCGGGCCAGCCGCACCGCCGACATCAGGGTGAGCTCCACCGCGCGCGCCCAGGCGGCGTCATCGAGGCTCGACGGCGGCCCGGCCGGCGGGCCCCCGGCGTTGGCGATCAGGATGTCGAGCTGGCCGACACGCTCGCGCGTGGCGTCGAGCAGGCGCCTGATCTCGATGGGATCGCTCACGTCAGCGCTCAGCGCCACCACCTCAGCGCCCTGCGCGCCGAGGCGCGCCGCCGCCGCATCGAGGGCGGCGTGATCGCGCGCCGCCGCGACGACCCGGACGCCTTCGTTCACCAGGGCCTCGGCGATGGCGAAGCCGATGCCTTTCGAAGCGCCGGTCACCAGCGCAGTCTTCCCAGCGATCTGCAAGTCCATGCGACAGTCTACGCACGAGGGTCGTGCGAGGGGGTCACCTCCGCCAACGCGCGCAGGTCCGCAGCACCGGATACGAACATGGCGATGCGCAGTTCGCGCATGTAGCGCTCGAGCGCCGCGACCACCGCCTCGGCCGACTCGAGCGCACTCGCGAGCAGCGGCTGCGCGATCGCGACCACCTGCGCGCCGAGTGCGAGCGCCTTGGCCGCATCGAGCCCTGAGCGGATCCCGCCGGACGCCACCAACGGCATGGCCGGGAGCGCCGCCCGCACCTCCACGAGCGCGGTGGCGGTCGGGATGCCCCACTCCACCAAGTCGGGATGCCGCACCTCGCCGTAGCGCACCAGATCCTCGACCTTGGCCCAGGAGGTGCCGCCGGCTCCAGCCACGTCGAGCGCAGCCAGGCCGACAGCGGCCACGCTGCGCGCCACCGCGCCGGAGAGCCCGTGCCCCACCTCCTTGAGGATCACCGGCCCCGAGCAGCCAGGCACCACCTCGCCCAGGCGCTCGACGACGCCCGCGAACCCCTCGTCGCCGCCTTGCTGCAGGGCTTCCTGCAGCGGGTTGGTGTGCAGCGCCATGGCATCGGCACCGACCGCCTCGCGGGCGGCTTCGAGCTCCGCGACGCCGTAGCCGCGCAGCAGCTGCGCGACGCCCAAGTTGCCGATCAGCAGGGCGTCTGGCGCCAGTGCCCGCACGGCGAAGCTCGAGCGCGTCTCGGGACGCTCGAGCATCACGCGCTGCGAACCCAGCATCAGCCCCAACCCGAGCCGCTGGGCCGCCTCGGCGAGATGGCGGTTGATGAGCCCGGCGTGGCTCGAGCCACCGGTCATCGCGCCGATCAGGATCGGCGCCGCCAGCGACTTGCCGAGGAAGGTCGTGCTGGTGTCGATCGCACCCAGGTCGAGCTCGGGCAGGGCGAGGTAGGGCAGGTCGTAACGCTCGAAGCCGGTGGTACGCCGCTCGAACGCCGCAGCCCCCGACAGGCACACGTCGAGATGCAGCCCCTTACGCTCGGTGATGGGCGTGGCGCTCATGGCGCCAGTCTAGGCGCCATCGGGCACCGACAGGCACGGGCGATGGGGTATACGATGCCGCCATGCGCGTAGCACAGGCGTCCCCGTGGCGCACGAGCGTCCTCGTCGCACTGGCGCTCGTCACGCTGGCCGCTGCCTGTAGCCGGCTGCCGCGACCCGAGCTCCTCGTCAGCCCCGACGCCCTGACGCTCGGCGTCTCGCAGGCGAGCGGCTTCGCCGTCGTGAACGTGGGCGAGCCGGGCTCGACGCTGCGCTTCGCCATCACGACCGAGACGCCCTGGGTGCTCGTCGATCCCAGCGCCGGACATGTCGAGGCCGGCCGCACGGCGAGCGTCACGGTGCGCGTCCGCGAGGGCCAGCTCCCGCCCGAGCACGCCGCGGCCGAGCTGCTCGTGACGAGTAACGCCGGCAGCCGCATCGTGCGCGTCGCCGTGGGCGAGTTCACCAGCGCCACGGTGTGCGCCCGCGACAGCGCGCCCTTCACCGCAGCGCGCACTGGCCACGCTGCCCCGCCGCAGGACGGCGCCCTCGCCATCGCGGCGCCGGCGTCGGCCACTGCGCCGGTGTCGGCTGACGAGGCGACGCTCGAGGTGTTGGTGTTCCATCACCCGACGGTCGTGGCGCTGGCCACACCCGTGGGGAGGATCGCGCTGGCGTCGGAGCTCGCTGCGCGCGCGGGCGCACGGCTGCTGCGGGCGGGCAGCGGCAGCCAGCACGACCTGATGCTGTTGCCGGCGCACGCGCCCGAGGCCGCGCTCGCGGCGCTCGAACGCGATGCGCGCGTGGCGTCCGTGGTGCCGAACGTGCCCGTGCAGCGCCTGGCCATCCCGAACGATCCGTTCTACGACGCCCAGTGGTGGTCCTGGTGCTTCGGGCTCGAGGAGGCGTGGCGGGTGACGACCGGTGCCACCAGCGCCGGCCCCGACGCCATGGTCGTGGTCGCGATCATCGACGACGGCTTCAACGTGGGGCATGCCGACCTGACGCCCAAGCTGCTGCCCGGCTTCGACTTCGCCGAGTGGAACGACGACGTGAGCACCAGCGCGAGTCCTCACGGCACCCACGTGGCCGGTATCGCGTTGGCGGCGGGCGACAACCGCAGCGCCATCGCCGGGGTCGCACACGGCGCAGCGGTGCGGCTCCTGCCGGTGAAGGTCTTCCCGGACGACGGCGGCAACGGCCGCCTCGACGCGCTCTTCACCGGCATGCGCTGGGCCGTCGGCTTGCCGGTCGCCAACGCGCCGCCCAACGCGCATCCCGCGCAGGTGGTCAACCTCAGCCTCGGGGTCGGCTCCTCGCCGACCATGGCGAGCGCCTTCGAGAGCGTCCTGCGCGAGATGCGCGAGCGTGGCGCAGTCTTGGTGGCGGCCGCGGGCAACGCCGGCAGCGGCGCTGGGGTCGAGTACCCCGCCCGCAGCGACGGCGTGATCGCGGTGGGCTCGGTCGACTGGACCGGCGTCCGCAGCGGCTTCTCCACGTACGGCTTCGGCCTCGACCTGATGGCGCCCGGCGGCGCCGCCGCGCCGAGCGCGAGCGGCACCTGTCGCCAGGTGCTCAGCCTCGGGCCGGTCGGCGCGACGTCGACGTTCTGCCTCGCCGGCACCTCGATGGCCGCGCCCTTCGTGAGCGGCACCGCGGCCCTGCTGATCGCGCACGACCCGCCTCGCTACCGCGGCCAGCCCGCGGCGGTCGCGGCCCGGCTGTCCGCCACGGCGCTCTTGGCGCACGGCATGAGCAGCGGCGAGTACGGTGCCGGCATCGTCTGTCCCGACGCCGCCCTGGGCGCGCCCAGCCGCTGCGGTTGGCCGGGTGCGACTTCGGCGCGACCCTAGCGCGGCCTGACGCGTCGTCGGTACGCATGCATGACGTCCACGCGCGCCGGACCGACGTGAGAACGGTGCGCAAGACCGTGCACGGGCCATGGACGCGTGCTACGACGCGTGGCGGACGGGCGGCGGGCTCAGGCGCGATCGTTGGAACGACATGGGCTCGGCATACCTGATGGGGGCCGTGACCGGGCATCGCAAGCTCGTCGGCGGCTGCGATGGTGAGCCACGGACACGTCCCGATGAGCGCCCGAGGTCAGGCTGGGGTATGCCAGCACCGCGCCATCATCAGGTGATCGTCATCGGGGCCGGCATCGCCGGCCTCACCGCGGCGCGTGCCCTGCAAGCGCAAGGCTGCGACGTGGCCGTGCTCGAGAAGAGCCGCGGCTACGGCGGCCGTGCCGCCAGCCGTACCGTTCACGGTGCACGGATCGACCACGGTGCGCAGTTCGTCACCGCGCGCGACCCGCGCTTCGTGGCGCAAGTCGAGGCCTGGCTCGCCGACGGGACCATGGTTCGCTGGACGCACGGCCTGCCGAGCTGGACGGCTGTCGACGGTTGGCGCGAGGCCTCGGCCGAGGCCCACCCACGCTTCGTCAGTCCGGACGGGATGAGCTCGCTCGGCAAGGCGCTCGCGCAGGACGTGGCGGTCACGCGCGAGGCCCACGTGACGCGTGTGCGCAGCGACGGCGGAGCCTGGTGCGCCCAGACCCGGGATGGTGAGCGCTGGAGCGCCGATCGTGTGATCGTGAGCACTCCACTGCCCCAGACGTTGGCGTTGCTGGCGGACGGCGCGCTACCGCCAGCGCTCAGGTCGCACCTCGCGGCGATCGACTACGCGCCGTGCCACGCGCTCGCGGCCGGGTACACGGGCGTCACGAAGCCTGCCTGGCCAGGCGTGCGCCTGCCCGAGCACCCCGACCTGGCCTGGGTCGCCAATGACACGAGCAGACGCCGCGATACCCGTCCTGGCGAGGTGACCCTGATGCTGCATGCCACGCCAGCGTTCACGCGGCGCCGCTACGACGACACGCCCGACGCGATCGCGAGCGCACTGCTGTCGATTGCGAGCGCGCTCGTCCCGTGGGCTCTGGACCCACGCTGGACGTATCACCAACGCTGGCGCTACGCGCAGCCCGAACGCACGCTGCCCGAACCGGCGCTGGCGCAGGACGGACTCGTCGTGTGCGGCGACGCCTTCGGCGACGGCCGCGTCGAGGGCGCCTACCTGTCGGGGCTCGCGGCGGCCGAGTGCGTTGCGCTCGGCGCGTGAAGCGCGACCCCAGCCGCAGGTGCTGCCGCCACTGGCGCACAACGGTCCCGGCCCTCACCGCTGCGCACACCGGGCCGCGGTAGGCTGGGCGGGTGGCGTTACGGCGCTACAGAGACACCGTGTCCAGCCACCTCTTCTCACGCATCCGCGTGGCGCTCATCGCGCCGCTCGTGGCCGTCGCCCTCGCCGGCGCTCCACCGATGGCGCTGGACTACGGCGCCACGCTGGCGCTGGCCGATGCCAGCCCCAGCGTGCGCCTCGCGCAGCAGGCCGTTGCCATCGCCGAGCGGCAGGCGCGCGTCGCGCGAACGCCGGTTCGTGGTGAAGCAACGGCCGGGTATCGCAGCACGCGCGGCGAGCGCGACATCGGTGGCGTGACCTATCGTCTCGACGACGCCGGATTCGACGCGGTCGGCCTCACCCTCAGCTTCCCGGTCCTGCCGGGCGGCCCCAGCGCCGACGCCCGTGAGCGCGCGGCTGCCGACGTGGCTCGGGCGGAGGGAGAGCTCGCGGCCACCCGGCGCGCCGCCAGGATCGAGGTGACGCAGGCGTTCCAGCGGGCGCTGCGCGCCGAGTCGGCGCTCGTGATCGCGCACGCTGAGGTCGCGCTCGCGCAGCTCGAGCTCGAGGCCGTCGAGCTGCGCCTCCACGTCGACGCCGCCAGCACGGCCGAGGCCGAACGCAACCAGCTCGCCCTGGCTCGAGCCAACGCCAACCAGACGCTGGCGGAGCGCGAGCTCGCACTGACGCGCAGCGCCTTGGCGACGGTGCTCGGTGTGTCCCCGATCCACCCCGTGGGGCCGATGCCGCCGCTCGCGTACCGAGGGCACGTTCCGTCGCTCGACGACCGGCCCGACCTGCTCGCCGCCACGCTCCAGGAAGCCGAGACGAGACGCAGCGCGGCCGCGACCCTCCGCGAGCGGCTACCCAGCGCAGCGCTCAACCTGGGCTACGTCAGCGGCGACGACACCCACCAGTTCCAGGCGGGAGCCGGCCTCGACACCCGCACCCTGCTTCCCAGCGTGTCGCTCGCCTATGACCCCGATTCCGGCATACCAGGCCTCCCCGCAGGCGCGACGAGTCAACGCTTCAGCGTCGGCATCAGCCTGCGGGTGCCGCTCGACCCCACCCTCGGACACGCCCTGGCCGCAGCCGACCTCGCGCGCGAACGCGCAGCGGCACAGACGATCTTGACGCGCGAGCGTGCCGAGCTGGATGTGGCCCAGCGCGAGCTCGAGCTGTTGACCGCTCTCGGCAGCGCCGAGCTGGCCGCCTTGAGCGCCGACCTCGCGCACGCCGACGTCGAGCTGCTGCGCCTGCGCCTGGCAGCTGGCAGCATCGCGCCGCTCGCGCTGCGGCGTGCCGAGCTCGATGCCGAACGTGCCGCCCTCGACGCCGAGCGTGCCGCCGATAGCGTGCGTCTCGCCCAGCTCCGCCTCCTCGATGCCCTCGCCGCCGACCCGGCGCAGTTGGAGTGATCATGCGCAACCGCCTCGTCTTCCTGCTCCTCGTGCTGGTGATGCTGCCCTCGGTTCACGCCTCCTCGTGGCGCTACGACGCCGTCCTGGAGGAAGCCGTCGAGGCATCGGCCGCGGTCGGAAGCGCACGGATCGACCTCGACACGGCGCGTCGCGACCTGGAACGGGTGGAGGCCGACCCAACGAGCCTGTTGATCGCTCGCCTGCAGGCCGAGCATGCCGCCGAGCGCGCGCTCGGCAGCCTCGCCACGGCCCGGCTCCGCGCCGAGGACGCTGCCGCGAGCGCCTACGGCGACGTGCTCGAGGCCGCCGACACCGTGGCGATCGCCGAGGCAGCGCTGGCGATCGCCGAGCGTGCGCTGGAAGCCACTGCCATCCGCTTGGACGCCGGCGCGGCCACCCGCCTCGACTTCGATCGTGCCGAGAACGATCGCCAGGGCGCCGCGCGCGACCTCGACGACGCGACCGCACGGCTGACCTCGGCGCGTAACCGCTTGGCGAGCCTCGTGGCCAGCGACGACGCTGCGCCAGCGGCGCTCGACCCGATGCCGGCCGTTGCGGACACCCCGGCGCTCGAGCGCCTGCTCGAGCGTGCCGAGGAGAACGCCCAGGTGCGGGCCGCTCTGCAGCAGGTGGCCTTGGCCGAGGCGCAGTTCGCGGCGGTCGACAACCCCATCAGTAGCGCCCGCGCCGACATCGAGGCCGCGCGTGACCGTCTCGCCGCCGCCAGGCTGCAACTCGGCGAGCAGCGTCGCTCGCTGACGCTCCTCCTGCGCCAGGCGCATGACGCCGCAGGCGCCGCCCAGTCGCGTCTGCGGAGCGCCGAAGCGTCGCTGGGCACGGCTCGCGAAGACGAGCGCGTGCAGGCGCTGCGCTTCGATTCGGGCGTGGTCTCGGCCCTGGCGCTCGAGCAGACGCGCCTGCAGCGCATGCGGCTCGAGTCGCAGGCGCGCGCGGCGGAGCATGCCTTGGCTGCAGCCTTGCGTCAGCTCGAGTCGACCCTGCTCGGAGTGCGATGAGCGCGGCGCCCAGGCGCGCTCGGCGCCGGCTGCTCGTGACGCTGGGGCTGGTGGCGCTCGTGATCGTCGCCGGCCTGATCGTGAACGCACGCCGTTCACCGCCGCGCGTGCCCACCGTGGTGGAGGCGCTCGAACGCGGCGCCTTCGTGCGCGAGGTGACCGGCACCGGCATCGTGGAAGCGCTCGAGGAGCGCGCGATCGGCTTCGCCAGCGCCGGTACCGTCGCCACCATCGCGGTCAGCGAAGGGGCACGGGTCGCCGCCGGCGAGGTGCTGGCACGGCTCGACACCGCCGCCACGGAGCGCGAGCTCGCCAGCAGCCGCACGTCGCTCGCCTCGGCGAGCGCCGATCGCACGAGCGTGCTGGCGCAACAAGAGGCAGATCGCTTCGACGCCGCCAGCAACGTGACCGCAGCCGAGGAACAGCGTGGGCGGGCCGAGCGTTCCCTCGGCGACGCCAGCCGCGAGCGGGAGACAGTCCAGCGGCTGTTCGACGTGGGCGCCGCCTCGCGCAACGAGCTGCGCGCCGCCGAGGACGCCGAGTTGCGGGCGCGCAGCGCCCTGACCGAAGCCGAGCGCGCGCTCATCACCGCTCGCTCGCGCCAGGCCAACCTGGCGTCGGTCGCGGCGGCACAACGCGCCGGCGCCGACGCACGGCTCGCGCAACTCGAGTCGCAGCTCGCCAACCTAGAGGCGCGCCTGGCGGAAGCGACGCTGGTGAGCCCCATCGATGGCGTGGTCACCGGCGTGCAGATCCAGGTCGGTGCCGCGGTGGCGACGCAGAGCGTGATCACCGTGGCCGACACCACGCGACTGCGTGTGCGCGGGCGCTTCGACGAGGGCCGCGCGCTCGAACTGGCCCAGGGCCAACCCGCCATCATCGTCCCTGACGCCGATGCCAGGCTGCGCCTCGACGCCCGTGTCGACCGCATCAGCCCGGTCGCCGCCCGCGACGCAGGCGTCGCGCAGGTGAGCGCCGAACTCAGCTTCGCCGACGGCCAGACCCTCGACCCCGCCGTGGTGCGCCCGGGCTACACCGTCACCGTGCGCGTCCGGGTACGTCAGCTCGAGGACGTCCTGCTGATGCCGCTCGAGGCGATCACCGAAGGCCCGGACGGGAGCTTCGTCGTGCGGGTGATGGCCCACGGGGCTGACGGCGGCAGCGCCGAACACGTGCCGCTGACGGTGCTCGAGCGCAATCCCACGCTCGCCGCCGTGGAGGGCGCGCTGAGCGCCGGCGACTTGATCGCCGTGGTGGGCCTGGACGCCATCGCGGACGGGGCGCCGGTCAGCTTCCCGCGCCTGCCGGGGAGGTCAGGCGGTGGCGACTGACGTGGTCGCGAGCGCGCACGCCCGGCTGGACGACCCCACACCCTCGCGCCCGCGCGAGTTCGTGATCAGGGCACGCAACTTGCGCAAGGTCTACCGCTTGGGTGGCGACGTCGCGGTGCACGCCCTGCGCGGCCTCGACCTGGACGTGGTCACCGGCGAGTACGCCGCCATCATGGGTCCGTCCGGGTCGGGCAAGAGCACGCTCCTGCAGATCCTCGGTTGCCTCGACGTACCCAGCGACGGCTCCTACCTGCTGTCGGGTAACGAGGTCGCGACGCTGGACGAGGAAAGCCTCTCCACCATCCGCAATCGCCGTATCGGCTTCGTGTTCCAGGCCTACAACCTGCTGCCGCGCGCGAACGCGCTCGACAACGTGGCCTTGCCGCTGCTGTACCGCGGCATGGGTCTGCGCGCACGCCGCGAGCGTGCCCGCGAGGCGCTCGAGCGCGTCGGCCTCGCGGACCGCCTGGACCATCGCCCGAACGAGTTGTCGGGGGGACAGAAGCAGCGCGTGGCGATCGCCCGGGCGCTCGCCGCCGACCCCGACATCCTGCTTGCCGACGAACCGACCGGCAACCTCGACTCGCAGACCGGTCAGGAGATCCTGACGCTCTTCGACGCGTTGCACGGCGAGGGCCGCACCA
>SLRS01000061.1 GCA_007130855.1 Trueperaceae bacterium
GCTTCGGGTGTCGGGCCACTCGCCGGCGATCCGCCGACACCGAGCAGGCGCCGTATGGCGACCCCGTCGGAGCGCATCGCGGCGTCGACCAGATCGGTGACGAGCGCGTCGAGCATGCTGGCGTCGACGACGCTCGGCCGCGCGATGAAGATCTTGTCGTGGCTCGTCTCGCCATGACGTTCGTGCTCGGTCATCAACTCCTCGACCAGCTTCTCGCCCGGGCGGACGCCGGTGTACTCGATCGCGATGTCGACGTCGGGCTCGAGGCCCGACAGGCGGATGAGGTCGCGCACCAGATCGACGACCTTGATGGGTTCGCCCATGTCGAGGATGAAGATCTCGCCGTTGCTTCCCAGGGCGGAAGCCTGGAGTACGAGCTGCGTCGCTTCGGGGATGGTCATGAAGTAGCGCACCATGTCGGGGTGCGTGATCATCACCGGGCCGCCGTCCTTGATCTGCTGCTTGAACACGGGTACCGCGCTGCCGCGGCTGCCCAGCACGTTGCCGAAGCGAACCGACACGAACACCTGGCCCGGCTTCGTGTGGCCAGACGCCTGCTCGACCAATCGCTCGACCACGCGCTTCGAGGCGCCCATCACCGACGTGGGGTTGACGGCCTTGTCGGTCGAGATGTTCACGAAATGCGACACCCCGTGCTCGAGCGCGAGATTGATCAGGTTGCGACTGCCGACGATGTTGTTGAACACCGCTTCCTCGGGGTTGAGCTCCATCAGCGGGACGTGCTTGTGGGCCGCGGCGTGAAACACGACGTCAGGCTCGAGCGTACGGAAGATGTGGTCGAGGCGCACGACGTTCTGCACTGCGCCGATGACACTGCGATAGCGCACGTGCGGCCAGGTGCGATCGAGCTCGCGCTCGAGTTGGTAGATGCTGTTCTCGCCGTGACCGAACAAGATGAGTCGTTCCGGCGCGAAGCGGCAGATCTGCCGCACGAGTTCGGAACCGATCGAGCCGCCAGCACCGGTGACCATCACCGTCTTGCCCTGCAGGTAGCCGAGGATGCTGTCGGTATCGAGCACGGTCGGCGGGCGCCGCAAGAGGTCCTCGATGCCTACCTCGCGGACGCGCGAGACGGTCACGGTGCCGCTCAGCAGATCGTAGAGCGAGGGCATGGTGCGGTATGCGATGGTCGGATGCGCGGCTCGGATCGATCCGACGATGTCCCTGATCTGTCGACCGTCGGCCGAGGGGATGGCGATCAACACCTCGTCGGCCACGCCTTCGGGGAGCACCTTGGCGAGCTGCTCGTGACCGCCGATCACGGGCACGCGGCTGATCAACCGACCGTGCTTCAGCGGATCGGCATCGACGAACGCGACCGGCGTCAGCCCCGACTCGGGATGCCGCTGCATCTCCCGCACCAACATCGAACCGGCCTCCCCGGCGCCGATCACGAGCACGTTGCGACGCTCCTTGCCGGGAACCCGGAGCATGCGGCGGCGATCGTCCGCGTAGCGCAGCAGGCCTCGCGAGACCAGCATCAGCAACGTCGAGAACGCCCCCGCGGTGAGCGGAACCGCCAGCGGCACCGCCCTCGTGGGAGCGAACGCGCCCAGCGCCAGCATCGACACCACCGTCGCCGCTACCATCGCCACGGCAATCACGCGCGCGTCGCGAAACGAGGCCTTGAGCCAGTTCTGTCGGTGCAGCTGGAAGGCCAGCACGGACGCGAGTTGGATGCTCAGCATCAGCGCCAGCGTGGTGACGACCGTCGGGCCCATCGCCTCGGCCAGACCCGCGTCGTAGCGCAACCAGAACGCCGCCAGGCCGGACGTGAGGAAGATCGTCACGTCGACGAAGCCCCGGGCGAGCTTCTGGTAGAAGAACGGCTCGGGCCGCAGCACGCGCCCGATGGCTCCTGGCGGCAGCCCGGCTCTCACGTGCATGCGCCTTGGCTCTCGCGATGCCTGCACACGTCTGCATGTGGCCACCGGGCTTGCGGGTTCACGAACCACTCCAATCTGAATCAGTGTGCGCGAAAGAGACGTGGCTCGGGGCAGCACCGGTCACACCGTACGAAGCGAGGATGAGGAGACGCAGGAACGCCCCTCGGACATCGACGTCACACACGCTTCACGCTAGCGAGTGAGGTCTTACGGGATTCCCACAATCCGTGAGGCGCGGCCGGTGAGGCCGTGTGCTCGGCGCGGGTGTCATACGCCAGCGATCCGTCGCAGCGTCGCGAGGATCACGCCGATGTCGCTGCGCAGCGTCCGCCGCTCGAGGTACGACAGGTTCATCGCCAGCTTCGTGGGCATCACCTCGTGCAGGTACGTGGCTTCGGGGTCGCCCGACGCTTGGAGTAGTTCGTTCTCGGCGCTGAACTCGATCGAGGCGGGATCGGTGATGCCAGGCCGGACCGCCAGCACGGCGCGTTGCCGAGCATCGTAGTGCGCCACGTAGCGCGGTACCTCGGGCCGAGGACCGACCAACGCCATCTCGCCACGGACCACGTTGATCAGCTGCGGGAGCTCGTCGATCTTGAACCTGCGCAGGAACGCGCCGACGGGGGTGATCCGCCGGTCGCCGCCCACCGTGAGCTGACCGCCGACCGCCTCGGCGTCTTGGTGCATGGTCCTGAACTTGTAGATCCGGAAGGGTCGGCCGTGCAGACCGACGCGCTCCTGTCGGAACAGCGCCGGTCCCGGCGAGCCGAGGCGGATCAAGAGCGCGATCACCACGAACAGCGGGGCCAACACGAGCAGACCCAGGCTGGCTGCGACCAGGTCGAAGGCTCGCGTCGCCATCGCCTAGGCCGCGTGGGTGGCGACCAGATCGAGGACGGTCCCGATGACGTCATCGACGTCGTCATCGCTCAAGCGCGGGTGCAGCGGCAACGAGACCATGCGTTCGAAGGCGTCCTTCGCGACGGGGTACGCGTCGGGAGCAAGCCCGTACTTCTCGGCGTAGTACGACATCATGTGCACGGGTCGGTAGTGCACGCTCGTGCCGATGTTGCGCTCCGCCATCGCCTCGATGAACGCGTTGCGAGCCATGCGCAAGCGCTCGGGCCGCAGCCGCAGCACGTACAAGTGCCAGCTGCTCGAAGCGCCTGCCCGCTCCGTCGGCGGCTCGAGCGCGTCGACCGCGGCGAACGCCGCGGTGTAGCGCCGCGCCACCGCGCGCCGGCGTTCGTGGAAGCCCTCCAGCCGTTGGAGTTGATGCATGCCCAGCGAGGCTTGGATGTCGGTCATGTTGTACTTGAAGCCCGGAGCGATCACGTCGTACTCCCAGGATCCGTGGCGGTCGAAGCGCTTCCAGGCGTCGCGCGACATCCCGTGCAGGCCTAGCACCCGCGAGCGCTCGAGCAGTTCGGGCGCGCCGGTGAGAGCGCCGCCCTCGGCGGTGGTGAGGTTCTTGGTGGCGTAGAAGCTGAAAGCGGCGAAGTTGCTCCGGCCGCCGACCAGGGCCCCGGCGTAGCGCGTCGGCAGCGCGTGTGCCGCGTCCTCGATCACGTGCAGGCCGTGCTGCTCGGCGAGCCGATCGACGGCGCCGAGGTCTGCCGGGTGGCCCGCGTAGTGGACCGGCATGATCGCCTTGGTTGCCGACGTCACGACCGCGGCGGCACTGGCCGGGTCCAGGCACAGCGTGTCGGGCGACACGTCCGCCATCACCGGGCGTGCTCCGACGTGTTCGACCACGTTGGCGGTTGCCGCGAAGGTGAGCGTGGGCACGATCACCTCGTCGCCAGGCCCGATGCCGAGCGTCGCGAGCGCGAGGTGGAGTCCGGCCGTACAGGAGTTCAGCATCAGGGCGGTGCCGCCTGGTGCGCCGACGTAGGCGCCGAAGCGCTGCTCGAAGGCCTTCGTCTTGGGTCCTGTGGTGATCCAGTCCGAGCGCAGCGTGTCGGCGACCTCGGCGATCTCCTCGGGCCCGATCGAGGGGGGCGAGAAGGGCAGATAGGTAGCGCGCGGGGGTCGCGCGTGCGAGGCATTCGAAGCGTCGGACATGATCCTCCTCGTGAGGCGCGACAGCCGCCGTCTCCGCGCCAAGCCTACGCGCGGTGCCGGCAACGGTCGGTGTCCAACCTAAGTCCGGCGCCGGCTCGCGTCTATGACGCATGACGCTTTGACGTCGTGCGCGGCGTGAGGTGCCCGCGTTGGCGCCGATGCATATGAAAAAGCTCACTATGGAATGCCGCAGCAGCGAACGGGCGCGGGCGGGACCACGCCCTGGGCCGCCCTACCGTGTTCGTTCGCGACGCATGACGGCGCAGTTCGTGGCCGGTGTCCGGCCGGCTCGTCAGGGCGGGTCCGGCGAGCAGGTTGCGGTCGGATACGCCTTGGGGAAGGCGCCGGTCGCTGCCGGGCGCCCGCATGGTCGTTCCGACGCCGCCCCTTGCGACGTGTTCTCACCCTCGTAACAGTACCTAAACGCCCATAGCACGCTCCGGCACCGACCCATGTGACGCCGGTCACCGGCTCTAACAGTTCTTAGGATCCCAGAACATACGTTCGTCCGCAGGAGCGCCCGGGAAGCAGGCGCCCACAAGCCGCCAGTTGCATGCCTCGTCCCTCGCTCGATTGCGGTTTCGCGAGAAGGGTTGGTCCTCCTGCGCCTCATGGTCAAGCTTCCTGCATGTCTTCCGTTCGCCCGACCGGTACGCAGAACCCTCGCCCTTCTTGCCCTGGCGCTCGTGCTCGCCCTCAACACCTCCTGCGGCAGCAGCCTCGACGCACCTCGTGCCGCCGATCCCGACGTCGGGGAGTTGGTCGACGTGCCTCGTGGTGCGCCCGTCGACGACGAGGATGGCGATCTCGTCGACCTGCCGCCTGCAGAGCCCGAGCAGCCGATCGTGGAGCCCGGCGAACGGCTTCCGCCGAGCGGCCTCGGCACGCTCGGCACCATGCGCGGCGATCCGCGCTTCGAAGCTTCTGGGCTCAGCACGAACCAGCGCCTCTGGTACGACCGCACCTGGGATGCGCTCGACGCCTCCGTCGACGAGATGATCAGCACCATCAGGCGCGACAACAGCAACGACTACGCCCGCACCGTCTTCCAGTACCATCACGCCTTGCTGCTCGCGCTCCGGGCGAGCGGCGACCTGCGCTTCCTCGACGCCGTCGACGAGACGGCCCAGGCGATGCGGGCGCAGCTCAGGAACCGCTGGTGCGACGGTGTCGACAGGACCGTCTGGGTCAACCAGGTGTACGGCACCGTCCACGAACGCGACGGCTACCTCAACTTCCGATACCGTCGCGGGCCCGACGTCCACTACTGTCGCGACACCAGCGACCTCGACGCCGCCCTGGTGCACGGGCACCTGGCTCTGGTGATGTACGCCTACCACGTCAACCGCGACAACCCGAGTCCCAAGGGCATCGACTACGGCGAGCGCGCCGACTTCTGGTTCGACTATTTGCGCAACCACTTCGAGGCGAAGTGGCGCGAGCGCAGCCGCACGGCCTGGCCCGACATGGACTTCATCGACATCAAGTTCTGCCACACCTACAACGTGTTCAACCTCTTCTACTGGTTCATGGGCAAGAAGCTCGAATCCGAAGGGCATCCCGATGCCGCCGCCTACCTGCGTCATGCACAGATCCTGACCGACGCCATGTTCGACCAGCCCTACACGCCCGGTTCGCGAGGTGGGGGTTTCATCGACACGGTGGGCAGCTACGGCGACGCCGTGGTCTACTCCTTCGGCGCACCGCGCCGCGAGGAGGGCGTCAACGACACCCACCTCGGGGCCTGCCCCACCACCTACGCGCGCTATACGATCTCCGCCGTCACCACGCTCCACTTCGAGGGCGTCGCTCGCTGGGACGACACGATCATGACGAAGCTCGCCAACGGTATGACCAGTTTCGTGCTCGATGCGCCCACCATCACCGCCCGCGACGACACGCTCGCGGCCGGGGTGACCGGCAGCGCCACCGTCGCGGGCATCCCGGCCACCACGTACCGTTCACGCCTCTCGATCGGGCACTACACCCACACCACCATCCCGACCCTGGGCATCTGGGATGCCAGTGGGCGCATCGAAGCCATTTCGATGCAGATCTACGAGGTGCGCGAGCCTAATCCCGCGCGACCGTCGCGGGTGTTCATCCCCGCCAGCATGCTCGTCGTCGAGACGGCCAGCGACGACGGGCTCGGGCTCACTGCGCGACGCTGAGCCCGCTCGGCAGCGGCTGCGCTCCCGAGCTGCTGGGTAGTGCGCACGCGCGCCTCGATCGCGATGGTGGCATAGCATTGCGCCATGGGGTGCCTGCGCAACGTCGTGATCCGCATTCACGTCCGACCTATCGGTGCGGCGCTGATCGGCGTCCTCTGCGCGCTCCTCCTCGCAGCCTGCGAGCCTCCGGCCCAGGCGAGCGAGCGCAACCCCGAACGCGCGACTACGCTCCCGACGCTGGCGAGCTACAGCGAGCAGTCGCTGCCCCGTGCCGACCCGCGCCTGTCGTTGGCGGGTCGCCCGGACTTCGACGCCGCCGACCTGACCGAGGAGCAGCGCGCTTGGTACGAGCGCTTGCGCGTCGCGCTCGACGCCTCCCTCGACGACATGGTCGCGCGCGTCGGCGAGGACAACTCGTACGACATGGGCCGCTGGGCCTTCCAGTTCAACCACGCCCTCCTGGTCGGCCTGCGGACGACCGGCGACTTGGCCTTCTTGGACGCCGTGGACGAGGTTGCGCAGACCATGCGCGCCCAGCTCGCCGACGCCTGGTGCGACGGGGTGGACGAGCGCGTTCACGTCAACGTCGCGTATGGCACGGTCGAGGAGGGCGACGGCCACCTGAACTTTCGCCTCCGCCGCGGCGACAACGTGCACTACTGCCGTGACACGAGCGATCTGGACGAGGCCCTGGTGCATGGCCATCTTGCCCTGCTGATGCATGCCTACCACGTCAATCGCGGCAATCCCAGCCCGAGCGGCATCGATTACGGTGAGCGCGCCGACTTCTGGTTCGACTACCTGCGCAACCACTTCGAGGCGAAGTGGCGCGAGCGCAGCGGCACGGCCTGGCCCGACATGGACTTCCTCGATATCAAGTTCTGCCACACCTACCACCAGATGCTGCTCTACTACACCTTCGTCGGCTGGCGCCTCCAAGACGATGGCTCGCCGGACGCGGCGGCCTATCTCCACCAGGCGACACGCCTGACCGACGGCATGTTCGAGGTGCCCTACCGGGAGGGCGAGCAACCGGGCGGGTTCATCGAGGTCGAGACGCCCACCGGTGAGGCCGTCGTGTACTCGTTCGGCGCTCCGGGGAATCTCGATGTGAGCGCCACCCATCTCGAAGCCTGCCCCGTCACCTACGCGCGCTACATGTTGACCTCGGTGCTGAACTTGTACCTCGAGGGGTTCCCGCGCTGGGACGACGGCATCCTCGAGCGCCTCGCCACCGGTATCGCACACTTCGTGATGGATACCGAGTCCGTCTCCGACCGTTCCGAACCGTTCGCTGCCGGCGTGACCGGTGAGCGCCAGGTCGCCTCGCTGCCGCCCACCGAGTACCGTGAGCGCGTGACGCTTGGCAGGTTCGCGATCACCCCCTTCGCCGCGCTCGCGCCCTGGGACACCAGCGGGAGGATCGAACGCATCTCGCTGGAGGCGTACGAGGCCCACGAAGCCGATCCCGACGAGCCCGAGTTCGTCTACATCCCCGCCGGGGTGCTGCTATCGGTCACCCTCGGCGAGCGCGCTGACGGGCGATGACGGAGGTGTCGGCCAGCGACCACGTCGCCCAGTCGCCGTCGGGCAGCACCTCGCGGCGCAGCCGCGGAGGTGCCGAGGTACCGCCGCGCGTGAGCATCGTGCTGCCGACCTACCGGCGCGGGGCGATGCTGCGGCGCGCGCTCGATACGGTGATGGAGCAGACCCTGCGCGATTGGGAGCTGATCGTGGTCGACGACAACGGCGCCGGTCACGCCTTCCAGCGCGAGACGGAGACGCTGCTCGAACGCTTCCGTGACGACGAGCGCATCGTCTACGTCGTCCACGAGCACAACCGTGGTGGCGGCGCGGCGCGCAACACCGGCATCGGCCAGGCGCGTGCCGAGTACGTCGCGTTCCTCGACGATGACGACGCCTGGTATCCCGACAAGCTCGAACGCCAGCTCGCCTGCTTCGACCAGGCGCCCGCCGACGTCGCGTTGGTGTACGGCGGCTTCAGGGTGATCTCGAGGAGGGGGCCGGCAGGCGTCGTCATGCCCGACCCGGAGGGCCATACGGTGTCGGCGCTGCTCCAGCGCAACACCGTCGGGACCACCTCGCTGGTGATGTGCCGGCGCAGCGCGCTCGAGGCCATCGGTGGCTTCGACCCGCAGCTGCGCTCGCGGCAGGACGTCGATCTCTTCGTGCGGCTCGCACAGCGATATCGCTTCGCATACGTCGATGCGCCACTGCTCGACAAGCACGAGCATGAGGAGTATGCCATCGGCAAGGACAAGGACGGAGCCGTGGATGCGTACCGGCGCTTCTATGCCAAGTACCGCGACGCCTACGACGGGGACGCACCCGCCCACCACGCCTTCCTGCGGCGCTATGGCGAGGAGGCGCTGCGTGCCGGGCGCACGCACGAAGCGCGGCGCTTGTTGCGGTCGGCCTGGAGGCTGCAGCCGCGTTCCTGGCGCACGCTGCTGCTGGCGTTGGTGTCGTACCGGCCGGTGCTCGCGGCCTATCGTTCGGTCCGTGAGAGGCTGGGGCTGCGCCAGCGAGTGCCCGTGACGCCTCCCGAAGAGCCCCTCGAGTCGAGTTGAGCACGTCACGCGGCGGCCGTGGCCCAACCTCCGGGCGGGGAGACGGCGGCCGAGCGTCAGGCGATGCCGTGCCGACGCAGGTGTGGGATCAGGTCGCGCTCGAGGTCGAAGTCGTCGCGGTAGTCGATCTCCATGAAGCGCTGGCCGTGGAGCTCAGCGGCCTCCTCGAGATCGCGCCGAGTCAGCGCGTACTCGTCCCATTGCCCGCGCGCGTCGCTGCGGGCGTACTGGCGCGCGATCGTCTCGGGCGTGACCTCGGTGCCGCTGCGGCGCAGCTTGCGCGCGCAGATCGTCGCGGGGTCGGCGTGCACGAGCAGCACCAGGTCGACGTCGAACAGCCGCCGCTTGGCGGCAGCGGGTAGCTCGGCGAACGATCGTTGGCCCTGGTGGAAGCGGCGGATCCGGCGCAGCTTGTGATACCAACCCGTGGAGGCGAGCACCACCTGCGGTGCGCGGCGCACCGTGACGGCCTCGCGCCAGGCGTGGGCCACGAGGTGCAGGGAGAAACGCGCCCTCTCGCCGAGCGGCGAGCCCGTGCCGCGCAGGACGTAGGCCACCAAGGGCAGGACGCGGACCAGAGCCCGGAGGAGGTCCGGGAGCTGCACGACCGTCGTGGCGGCCGCCGACGGCGCGAGGGCTCGCTCGCCGAACCAGGCCGCGAGGCGAGCTTCTAGGTGCGACTTCCCTACGCCGGCCAACCCCACCAGCTCGACGGTGATCGGTCGGCGCCGGAGCGCCTCTGGGACCGCTTCGAGGCCCGAGACCGGCTCGCGGCCTGGGACCGCTACGGCCCCGGGTGCTGCACTCAGGGCCGCATCGCGCTTCCACGACGATTCCATGGGCGGATGCTAGCATGACCCAACGATGCCGCCAGCGACGATCATCACTGTGCCTCACGCGCCGAGGAGCCCGTGAGGGGCCCGGCAGCGCAGGCAGCCAGGCTCGACATGGTGCGGGTCTCCACGCGTGACATCGCGCTCGCGGCCCTCGCCGTGTTCGTGTTCAGCATTCCTTACGAGAACGGCATCAGGATCGCGGGGATCGGTACCCTGGCGCGACTCATCGGCTACGGCGCCATCGGCGTCGTGCTGCTCGCGTCGTTGGGCCACGCGCGCATCCGGCTCCGCGTGCCTTCCTTGTTCCTGTTGGCGGCCGCACTCTACGTGTTGTGGGGGCTCGCGACCTACCTCTGGAGCATCAATCCGAGCGCCACCATGACGCGCGGCGCCACGTTGGTGCAGCTCGCGGCGATGGCCTGGATGGTGCATCAGGTCGGCTGGACCCAGCGCCATCGAGACGTCCTCGCGCAGGCGTTCGTGCTGGGCACATACGCCTCGATCAGCGTCGCGCTGATCGCCTTCTTCACCGCCTCGCAGACGGGCTACCGCGACGTCGGCGGCCTCAACCCGAATTACTTCGCCATCGGCTGTGCGTTCGCCGTACCCGTTGCCTGGAGTCTCGCCGTGCGGGCGCAGCGGCCGCTGCTGTTCTGGCTCAACGCGCTCTACCCGGCGTTCGCGATCCTGGCGGTGGTGCTCTCGGCGTCCCGCGGTGGGTTCATCACGCTGCTCGTCGCGCTCACGGTCATCCCGCTCAGCCTGTCGCGCATGGGGCCGCTGCGTCAGGCGATGGTGTTCGCGTTCGTCGCGGCCGTGGCGGGGGCCTCGTTCGTCGCCGCACCGCAGGTGTTCGCCAACCTCGAGCGGAACCTGGAGCGCCTCGGCGGCACCGTCGAGGAGATCGAGGAGGGAACGCTGACGGGCCGGACGGGGATCTGGGAAGCCGGCTTCGAGGTCTTCCGGGAGTCGCCGATCATCGGGCATGGGTACGCCACCTTCGGGGTGGCGACGTCCGCCCTCACCGGGCGCATACGCGCGGCACACAATGCCTTCCTGTCGGTGGCGGTCGGCGCCGGCCTGATCGGGTTGGGCATGTTCGTCAGCTTGCTGCTGATCGCGACCGTGGGGGTGATGCGGAACCCGGACCGGCGCGTCGAGTACCTGGTGCTGCTCGCCACGCTGGTCGTGGGTATGAGCCCGGCGAATCTCGAGCACAACAAGTCGGTCTGGTTCATCCTCAGCTGGTTGGCCGCGGGGCGGCCGTTGATGCTGGTGCCACCGGCGTGGGCGCAACAGCTACGGCAGCGCCTCGACAGCCAGCGCGCCCGCGGCGCCGATCGCCTCGGGTAGCAGCAGCAAGGTCGAAGGTGGCTCGTCCTGGTCACCACCTGCCCGATACACGACGCGCTCGTACGACGCGGCGAGCGATGCGGTCGCAGCGACCGCGCATCCCGACCGCCGACCCTCGAGGAGGAGTCCGATGCCCCGACCGCCGACGCACGTTCGCGGCCTGCCCGGCCTGATCCTCACCGTCGCCCTCCTCCTGAGCGCGCTCACGAGCGCCTTCACGAGCGCCTTCGCGAGCGCGCCGGCCGGCATGCGGTCGATCGACGAGGGGCGCTTCGCCGAGGCGATGGAGGCCTTCGCGGCCGTGATCGAGCGCAACGCCGACGACGCGCGAGCCCACTACCTGTTCGCGCGCGCCGCGGTGTACCACGCCGACGCCCTGCCGGCCGACGAGGACGCCGCCAAGCGGGCGCTGTTCGACGCGGCCGTCGAGCACGCGGAGCGCGCGGTGGCGTTGGCGCCGGACGACCCGGATGCGCACCTCGAGGTGGCCCGCGCGCTGGGGCGCCTGGCGCAGTACCGCGGCGTGCTGGCGTCGCTCAACCTGGCGGGGCGCGTCGCCGAGGCGCTCGACCGGACGCTCGAACTCGATGGGGATCACGCCGGCGCCTGGCACGCGCGGGCGCTGTTCCACGACGAGGTGCCATGGATCGCGGGCGGCCGTTCGGGGCAGGTGATCCCCGCCTTCGAGCGCGCCATCGCCAGCGAGCCGGACGTGCTGACCCACCGCGTCGAGTTCGCCCGCGTGCTGCTCGCGCGCGACCGGCCGGAGGCCGCTGCGGAGCAGCTGGAGGTGGCGCTGGCGCTGACGCCGCGCACGTACTTCGACCGGCAGGACGCCGCGGCGGCGAGAGAGCTGCTCGATTCGCTGCGCTGAGCGCGTCGTGCGCCGCGCACGGCGCGCCGCGCACGACGCGCCGCGCACGACGCGCGCCGTATCGGCGCCCGTCCGTCACACGCCGCCTGCCGCGGCCCGACCACGAGGGGAGAGCACGGATGCGCGTACAGCGATTCCAGCCGACGAGCTACCACCGCACCTTCGGCACGCACGAGGCCGCGCTGCGCATAGCGGACGGTGACGTGGTCGAGACCACGACCGTCGACGCTGCCGGACGCGATGCGGCGGACGAAGCCGTGACCGATCCCGGCAACCCGCTCACCGGGCCGTTCTGGGTGGAGGGGGCCGAGCCGGGCGACACGCTGGCGGTACGCCTCGAGGTGCTGCGGCCGAACCGCCGGCGCGGCTTCAGCAGCGCGTCGCTGGCGGCCAACGTGGTGGACCCGGAGTACCTGGGCGAGCTCGCGCCGGCGGCGCCGCCGGTCGACTGGGACGTCGACCTGGCCTCGGGCGTGGCGCGGTTGGCGGGGAGCGTCCGCGGTCTCGCAGGGCTCGCCTTGCCGCTGGCGCCGATGCTGGGCTGCATCGGCGTGGCGCCCGCTCGCGCGCAGGCGATCTCGAGCGCCACCTCGGGACCCCATGGCGGGAACATGGACTACCGCGGCGTCCGGGCCGGCACCACGCTCTTTCTTCCCGTGTTCACCGAGGGAGCCCTGCTGTTCGTGGGTGACGGGCACGCGCTGCAAGGGGCGGGTGAACTCGCGGGCACCGGTGTCGAGATCTCGTTCGACGTGCGTTTCGGCGTGCGGCTGGTGAAGCGGCGCTCGATCGCCTGGCCACGGGGCGAGTCGGACGACGCGCTGTTCACGCTCGGCAACGCCCGGCCGCTCGACCAGGCGACGCAGCACGCCACCACCGAGATGGTGCGCTGGCTGCGCGAGGCGTACGACCTCGACGCCGCGGGCGCGGCGATCGTCATCGGCCAGTGCGCGGAGTTCGACCTCGGGAACATGTACGATCCGGCCTTCACGATGGTCTGTCGGCTGGAGCGAGCCCTGCTGGCAGCCTTGGCGGGGTAGCCGTGCGTAGCGCGCTGCGCGGGGCTCAGTCGGGCTGCGCTGCGCGCGGCTCAGTCGGGCTGCGCTGCGCGCTGCTCAGTCGGACTGCGGCTCGGGCTCGCGCTGCAGCCGCTCGGCCACGATCTCCTTGAACGTGCGGATGTGCTCGCGCATCGCCCGCTCGGCCGCCTCGGGGTCGTGCGCGGCGATCGCTTCGACGATGGCGTGATGCTGCGCGCGGGTCTGGGCGTTGGTGTTGGTGTCGCGGGTGATCACCTTCACCCGCGCCACGCGTCCGTAGAGGCGGCGGGTGAGATCGGACAGCGCCTCGTTGCCGGCCATCGCGACGATGACGTCGTGGAACGCTTCGTCGGCCCGGATGTGGGCTGCGGGCTCGCTGGCCGGGAGGGCGTCGATGTGCCCGAGGTGCGCCCGCAGCCGCTCGACGTCGCTCGTGTCGGCGCGCTCCGCGGCGCGGCGCGCGGCGGTCCCTTCGAGCAGTTCGCGCAGCTCGTAGACGTCATGCACCTCTTGCGGCGTCAGCACCCGGACGCGCACGCCGCGGTTCGGTGACGACTCGACCAGGCCGTCGTGCGCCAGGCGCCGCACGGCCTCGCGGACCGGCGTGCGCGACACCGACCAGGCGCTGGCGATGTCGTGCTCGCGGATCCACACGCCCGGATGGAGGCTGCCCGTGAGCACCTCGTCGCGCAGGCGCTCGTAGACCTGCTGACTGATGGTCTTGGGCGCGCTCTGCGTCTTCACGTTGCGGCTCACCTCCTCCATGCGAACGCTGTCCTACGGATTGTATGCATGATACACTTTGGGTGCAACGCCTGCGAACCCACGGAGGTCGACCATGCGAGGACCGTTCGTCAACGAGCCAGAGACCGACTTCACGATCCCCGAGAACCGCCTCGCGATGCTGCAGGCGCTCGAGCTGGTCGAGTCCCAACTCGAGACCGACTACCCGATCGTGGTGGGCGGCGAGCGCCGCATCACCGGCGGCTGGATCAAGTCACGCAACCCGGGCAACCTGCAGCAGCTCGTCGGCCGTGTCGCCAAGGCCGGTAAGCAAGACGCGCTCGACGCCATCGACGCCGCCGAGAAGGCGTTCGCGGCCTGGCGCCACACCAGTCCCGAGGGGCGCGCCTCGGTGAGCTTCAAGATGGCCGGCATCCTGCGCCGTCGCCGCCTCGAGCTCGCGGCCTGGATGGTGTTCGAGCTCGACAAGATGTGGGACGAGGCCGAGGGCGAGGTGTGCGAGGCCATCGACATGCTCGAGTGGAACGGCCGCGAGGTGCTGCGCCTGGCCGGCCCCGCGCCGCTGGCCGCCCTTCCCAACGAGGCCAACCGGCTCGTGTACCAGGGCCTCGGCGTCGGCGTCGTGATCCCGCCGTGGAACTTCCCCTGCGCCATCTACACCAACATGGTGATGGCGTCGGTGGTGGCGGGGAACGCGGTGATCGTGAAGCCCGCGAGCAACACCCCCGTGATCGGGTTCAAGCTGTTCGAGATCA
>SLRS01000199.1 GCA_007130855.1 Trueperaceae bacterium
CACGGGCCGGGTCGGCGCCGGGCGTGGCCTGACCCACGGCGCTCACCCCTGGCGCTACCGGGGAAGGGCTCGCGGCCAACTCGGGGGCCGCGCCGTCGAGCGTCACCCGCCGCGGCAGCACCACGCTGAAGCGCGTGCCGCGGCCGCTCGGGCCGTCACTCACCCGCACCCAGCCGCGCATCGCTTCGATCGTGCCCTTCACCAGAGCCAGACCCAGCCCCACACCGGAGGACTCGCGCGTCATCTCGTCGCCGGTGCGGTAGAAGCGCTCGAACACCCGCGTGCGTTCTTCGGGCGCGAGTCCGACCCCTTCGTCGTCGACGTGCACGTACACCAAGTCGCCGGCGCGGGCCAGCGTCACCGCCACGGGCTTCGTGGCGCCCGGGGTGTACTTGACCGCGTTGTCGAGGAGGTTGGAGAGGGCCAAGGCGAAGGCGTCGGTGTCGAGCGCGACCGGCAGTGGCTCGGGGCTGTAGCCCACTCGGAGCTCGGCGCCGCGGACCTCGAGACCCGGGCGCAGGCGCCCGATCAGCCCCTGCACGACGTGGTTGAGCTCCACGGCGGCCAAGGCCGGCGGCTCGCTCGCCTGTTCCAGGCGGGCGCTGGCCAACACCTGTTCGCTGGTGCGCTCCAGCCGGTCGACCTCGGCTTCCATCCGGCGCAGGTAGTCCTGCTGCCGCTCGCCCGTGAGGGTGCGCATCCGGAGCGTCTGGACCAGCAGGCGCAGGGTACTGATGGGCGTCTTGAACTCGTGCGTGACGGCCCCCAAGAAGTTCGTCTGGCGCCGCTTCAACTCGCGCTCGGCACGCAGGCTGCCGGCGATGAACAGCAGCAGGCCGAGGATCACGAGGGCGAAGAAGGGACCTTCGAAGGCGAGCATTCGCCGGGTGGCGGCACTGCGCGCCTCCACCGCGGCGCGCGCGCTCGGGTCGACCTCGAGTCGCGTGGCCCCGTCCGTGACCGCCGGCCGCAGGTGCGCGTAGCGCGCGAGCAGCATCGCGCTGGCCGCAGGGTCGGCCGCGAGCAGGGCGTTGGCGCTCACGACGTCGCGCTCCCAGGCGGCCAAGGTGGTGTCGCGCAGCTCGTTGGCGAGCCGGCCCTGCACCAGCACCCACCACGTCACCTGGGCCAGCACGAACACGACGATCACCGTGAACGCGATGCGGGTGGCGGTGTGGCGGGTCACGCCAGCCACCCCCGCTCGACCGCGTCCAGGGCGGCGTAGGTGACGATCAGGTCGGCACCGGCGCGGCGGATGGCGAACAGCGTCTCGCGAAAGGCGCTCGCCTCGTCGAGGACGCCGGCAGCCGCGGCGGCCTTGAGCATCGCGTACTCGCCGGACACCTGGTAGGCGACCAGCGGCAGTGTCGTCGCGGGGCGCAGGCGAGCGAGGACGTCGAGATACGGCAGGGCGGGCTTGACCATCAGCATGTCGGCACCCTCGGCCTCGTCGAGGGCAGCCTCGCGCAGCGCCTCGCGGGCATTGCGGGCGTCCATCTGGTAACTGGCGCGCGTCGCGGGCGGCGGCGGCTCGGCCGTCGTCGACGCCGCGGCGTGCGCGTCCGGAGCGGAGCGCGCGGCCTCGCGGAAGGGTCCGTAGAAGGCCGAGGCGTACTTCACCGCGTACGACAGGATGCCGACCGAGGCGAACCCGTCCGCGTCGAGACGCGCGCGCAGCGCCGCCACCCGACCGTCCATCATGTCGGACGGCGACACCAGGTCGGCGCCGGCCTCGGCATGGGCGGCGGCCATCGCCGCCAAGCCCTCCAGCGAGCGATCGTTGTCGACCACCAGTTCGGCACCGTGCGGGCGCGCCGGGCCCAGCACGCCGCAGTGCCCGTGCGAGGTGTAGGCACACAGGCACACGTCGGTCACGAGCACCAAGTCGTCGCCGAAGGCGGCACGGGCGGCGCGTAGGGCGCGCGGCACCGGCCCCTCGGGATCGCCGGCGCGACTGCCGTCGGGATCCTTCCGATCGGCGTCCGCCACGCCGAAGAGGAGCGCGGTGCGCAGACCCGCACGCAGTTGGCGCTCCAGGCGCGGTAGCAGCCGGTCTACCGACCTCCGCGCCACGCCCGGCAGCGAGGCGACGTCGTCCTCGTGCCCGGCGCCGGCCACCACGAAGTGCGGCAGCACCAGCTGTCGCGGCAGCAGCACGGTCTCGGCCACCAGCGCACGCATGGCGGCCGTGGTGCGCGTACGCCGCGGCCGCACCAGCGGCGCGCGCAGCGGTTCCGCCGTCGAGCTCGACGCGTTCGAACCGCGGCGCCGCGTCACGCGCATTCCTCGCTGACGACCGCGCTGTCGTCGGTCAGGCCCGCCAGGGCGGCCAGGACGCCGGCGGCGCTCGGCTCGCGGGCCTGCAGGCACGACCAGCCGCGCTCACGCAAGGCCGCCGCCGTGGTCGGACCGAGCGCGACGAGTTGCGCCTGCTGGCCCACCTCGGCCGGTAGTGCAGCCACCGCCGACGGGCTGGCGAGCACGACCGCATCCACGCTTCCCGTCACCCGCCACGGCAACGTGATCACCTCGTAGACCACCGCTCGCCTCGGCTTGGCGCCGCCGCGCCGCAGCTGCTCGGCGAGTTCCGGTCGCGCCCGGCGGCCCTGGACGAGCCCCACCTGCTGGCCCGCGGCACCCGCCGCGAGCAGCGCCGCCGCGAGTCCGACCGCGGTGGACGCGAGCGGTGCCGGCGTCAGCGGCGCTTCGGTGCCGCCGCCGGCAGCGCCGTGCCTCACGAGCGCAGCCGCCGTGCCGGCGCCAACGGCCGCAAGGCGGGCACCGTCGGCGAACGGCAAGCGCAGCGCCGCCCACGCCTCCACCGACGAGCGGCTCGGGTAGCAGCGCCACGGCAGGCCCAAGAGCGCCGCAGCGGAGCGCCTGGTGGCATCGTCGAGCAGCGGCCGGGTCGCGATGAGCGGGGCGCTGATCACCTCGACGCCGAGCGCGCGCAGCCCGGGCAACAGGCTCTCCAAGCGGCCGGTCGCCTGCGTGAGGGCGACCCTCATCTGGCGGCGCTCCCGACCGGGCGCCCGAGGGCCTCGAACGCCAGCATCGCGAGGCCCTCGGGATGCTGGTGGCGCACGCGCGTTTGGTGCCCTTCGAACCAAGCCACCATGGCCAGCGAGGATCCGTCGCGCCAGGCGTGGGCGCCGAGCGCCAGCTGACAGCCGGCCTGGAGTTGCCCCATCAGGCCGCGTTCGGCGGCCACCGGCGCGAAGCCTGGTACGTCGTGTAGGTCGGTGAGCCGGTCGGCCAGCGGAGCGCCGCGGCGCACTTCCAGTGCCAGCGCCCCTTGCGCCGGTGCTGGCACGAACACCTCGGGATCGAGGTCGACCCGCACCAGATCGGTCAGGTCGAGCCCGAGCCGATCGACGCCCGCAGCTGCGAGCAGCAGCGCGTCGAACGCCCCCTCGCGCAGGCGCTGCAAACGTGTGGGGACGTTGCCCCGCAGGGGGACGGGACGCAGGTCGGGCCGCAGGGCGCGCAGCAAGGCGTGGCGCCGGACGGCACTGGTCCCGACCGTGGAGCTTGCCGCGAGCGCCAACGCCCCTGCGTCCGGGTCGTGCCGTTCCGGTCGCAGCACGAGCAGTTCGTGCGCCGGCCCGCGCGGCGGCACCGCGGCCAACTCGAGGCCCTCTGCCGGCAGCGACGGCAGATCCTTGTACGAATGCACCGCGAGATCGGCGTCGCCCCTCAGCAGCGCGTCTTGGACGGCCTTCGTGAAGACCCCGACGCCGAGGCTGGGGATGGGCTCATGGGAGCGGTCGCCGCTGGTCTCGATCGGTACCAGTACCGCCTCGAGGCCGAGCGCCTCGAGGCGCGCAGCCACGTAGCGAGCCTGCCACAGGGCCAGGTCGCTGCCACGCGTGGCGATACGCACGGTGCGCTCCGGGACGGTCGCTTCAGGCGCCACCGGAGGCCTCCGTCTCGAACACGCGCGGCAGGCCGTTCTCGGCCAGGAAGGTGGCTGCGGCCGCCAGACCGTGCTCGCGCGCGACCGCGCGCAGCCCCTTGATCGGCACACGCGCCACCGCCCGTGCCAGTCGCTCGGCCTCGGCCGGCGGCAACGCGTTGCCGACGAGCTCGAGGTAGTGCTCCACCAGTGCACGGATGGCGGGCGCCAGCGCCCGCTCGTTCCATGCGCCCAAGGCTTCTTCCAGGCCGGTGAGCAGCAGTCGGTCGGCCTCGGCCAGCCGATCGACGAGGGCGGCCCGCCGCGCAGCGCCGGCGCCCTGCAGTCCGGCGACGTCGAGCACCCGTACGTGCGCCGGCAGTTCGGCGGGGGCGACGGCGCGCGGTACGCCCAGGTCGACCACCAGGCGCAACCCCTGCAGGCGCGTGAGGAGTGCGCGGTCGAGGATGTCCCGCAGGGGCGCTGCCACCACCAGCACGCGCGCCGCCCCAGGGGCGACCAGGAAGTCGGCGAGGGCCCGATGGCCGGCGCCGAGGCTGAGCGCGAGCGCCTCGGCGCGCGCCGGGTCGCGATTGACGATCGTGAGCTCGACGCCCGGAACGTCTCTCAGGGTCCGCGACGCGAGCGCACCGATCTCGCCGGCGCCCAGCACCACGGCAGGGCCGCCGGGGGCCAGGGCCGCCTCCACCTGGCCCCGGGCGAGGCTGAACAGCGACGTGTTGAGCGGCGCCAGGGCGATCTCGCGGCGCACTCGCTTGGCCAGGCGCAGGGCGGTATCGAACGCGAACGCGAGCTCCGCGTTGCCGCGCCCCGCCGCCCGAGCTCGGGCGTAGGCGTCGCGGACCTGACGCATGATCTGGTCCTCGCCCGGGTTGAGCGATTCGAGCGACGAGGCGATCCGCGCCAGGTGCTCGAGCGCCGCCTCACCGTCGTAGGCGTAGGGCTTGCGCGGCGAGTGGGCCGGGGTCAGCGCCTGCCGGACGCGCTCGAGCCCGACCGCGCTCGGGCGCACCAGCACCACGTCCCAGCGGTTGCAGGTCGCCACCAGCGCCCACGCGTGCACGCCGACGCGGCCGAGCCGCTGCGCGAGCGCGTGCTCGGGAAACGTGTCGTGCCAGGCTTCGAGCGCCGGGATACCGCCGCGGCGGTGCGAGACGCCGATCAGGGTCAAGCCATCCACTGGGTAGTCAGCGTAGGCCCCAGCGGCGACCGGAAGTGTCACGAGAGTGTCACACGAGGGCGGCGGCGGAGGTTTCAGCGTTGGGCGGGCCCACCGCCCGGGGCAGTGCCGCCGCGCCACGCCGCCTCGCATGGGATGATGGGCCGGTGACCGATGCCTTGCGCGAGTTGGTTACCGGCATGCACGCCTCCCCCACCATGCTGGTGTTCGAGTTCGCCGGGGCCGGGAGCCAAGCGCTGACGTGGCTCCACGCCGTCGGCGGCTCGTCGCGCACGGTGCTGGAGGCAGTCGACCGCTACGCTGCCACGTCCGTGGCCGACGCGCTCGGTGGGCTTCCGTCCCAGGCGGTGTCGCCGGCGGTAGCGGCGGGCCTGGCCCGGCATGCCCGCGATCGGGCGCAGACGCTCGCCCAGGCCGGCGTCGCCGTGATCGGGGTCGGCTGCACCGCAACCATCGCGACCGATCGGCGCAAGCGCGGCGAGCATCGCGTCTGCATCGCGGTGGAGGGGACGCTGGGACGCCACGCGCTGGCGTTGACGCTGCGCAAGGGCACGCGCGACCGCGACGCCGAGGAGCGCCTCGTCTCGACCCTGGTCCTGCACGCGAGCGCCGCTGGCTGCGGCGTGCTCCACCGCCGCGGCGTGACGTTGGCGCAGACGGAGCAGGACTCGCTCGAGGAAGCCTTCACGCCCGCCGCGCCGCTCGCCGAGGTGCTGGCCGGCGAGCGCGCACAGGTGGTGCTGACGCCCGCCGGCGAGCTGCGCACGCACCTGCCTTGGCCGAGTGGGGGGATCGCCATCGTCTCCGGCTCGTTCAACCCGTTGCACGAGGGCCATCTGGGCCTGGCGGAGGCAGCCCAGGCGCATCTCGGGCGTCCCGCCGCCTTCGAGCTGGCGACGCGCAACGCCGAGAAGCCCGACCTCGCCGCGATCGAGCTCTACCGCCGCGCCACCCAGTTCCAGGGACGTGCGCCGCTGCTGCTCACCGATGTGGCGCTGTTCTCTCACAAGGCGGCGCTCTATCCTGGCTCCGTGTTCGTGCTCGGCGTCGACACGGCGGCGCGGGTGCTGTCGCCTCGCTTCTATCCGGCCGACCACGACCGCGATACGTCGCTGACGCTCGTCCGCGAGCACGGCTGCCGCTTCCTGGTGGCCGGCCGACGCACGCGGGAGGTGCCGGGCGATCGCGGAGGCGCAAGGAGAGAGGACCCCTTCATGACGCTCGCCGATCTCGAGCTCTCCGAGCGCTACGCCGATCTGTTCGAGGCGCTGCCCGAGCAGATCTTCCGCGCCGACGTCTCGTCGAGCGCCATCCGCGAGCGTTGGGACGTCGCCGGGGCCGGCCCGTGAGCGGGCCCGCCATCTTGGTCCTGGCGCTGGCACTCGTCGCCTCGCTCGCGCCGGCGCTGGCGCAGGCCCCTGCCGAGGATGCCAGCCCTGCGCTCAGCGCGCCGCTGGAGGTGGAGGGGTTCGTCGCTCGCGCGCCTGCCAGCGTGATGCTGTCGCTGCACGGGGGCCTGCCCGCCTACCGCAGCTTCGGCGTGGGTGCCGCGCTGAAGGCCGACCAGCTCGGCCTCGCCCTGCGCGGGGCCTGGGGGTCGGTGGGCCCCGCCTTCGGCGCACAGGCGCGCTGGTACCCGCCCTTGCCCATGCCGATCCCGTTCTACCTGGGCCTCGGCGTCGATGCCTACGACGGAGGCGTCACCCCGCACGGCGTGCTCGGTGCGCACGTGCCGCTCGGACCGAACTGGCGCTTCGACCTCGAAGGCGGCGCTGCACGCGCCAGCCTGGCCGGCGAGCCGCGCTGGACACCGCACCTGAGCATCGCCGTGGGCTACGCGTTCGTCATCGACCTCCCCGAGCCCGCTGCAGGCTCCGTCTCCGACGCGAGTGCGTCCGCACCGCGCAGCGCTCGTGGGGCCGCCTGCGTCCCGGGCGATCCCGATCCGGACCTGCTCGCGAGCGCCGTCAGCGCCTCGGTCCGCGCCTTCGTGCGCGATGGCGTGGCGCTCTATGGGAACGCCTACCGCGACTTGCGTTACCGCTACACGATCGTGGGCCAACGCGTCGACGGCGACGTCGCCACCGCGCAGATCCGCTACAGCGGCAGCGCGCGTCCCGTGATCGGCGGCGATCGGATCGAGGCCTCGGGCACGGCCGAGGCCAGCTATCGCTGGACCGGCTGCGGCTGGCGGCAGACGTCGCTGCGCTACTAGGTCGCTGCTACTAGGCCGGGTCGCGCGACGTCAGCGTTCCCAGTCCGTATCCATGTCGTCGACCAGGCGCTCGTGACGGTCCAGGGCGTGGATGGCCGCCATCTCGTCGGCCGCGAGGGCGAAGTCGAAGATCGCGAGGTTCTGACGCTGATTCGTCTCGGACGCCGCTTTCGGGATGGCCACGACGCGGGGTTGCTGGATCAGCCAGCGCAGCGTCACCTGGGCCGGGGTCTTGCCGTGGGCGGCGCCGATCTCCCGCAACACGGGTTCCGCGGTGACCAGCGTGCGCGCGAGCGGGCTGTAGGCGGTGAGGAGGTGGTCGAGCCGCTCCGCTTCACGGAGCAGCACCGCTTGCGACAAGAACGGGTGGTACTCGACCTGGTTGGTGAACACCTCGGCGAGTTCGTGGGCGCTGCGCAGCAGCGACGGCGCGAAGTTGCTCACGCCCAGATGCCGCACCAGGCCCCGCCCCTGCAGATCGCGCATGGCGCCGAGCGTCTCCTCGAGCGGCACCCCGGGGTTGGGCCAGTGCATCAGCAGCAGATCGACGTGCCCGACGCCGAGCGCCTCGAGGCTCGCTTCGGTGCTGCGGCGGACGTCGGCCGCCCGGTAGTTCCGCGGCCGTAGCTTGGTGGTGAGGAAGACCTCGTCGCGTGCGACGCCCGAGCGCCGCAGTCCTTCGCCGACCTCGGCCTCGTTGTCGTACCCCTGGGCGGTGTCGAGATGCCGATAGCCGAGCCCGAGCGCACGTTCGACGGCGTTGGTGCAAGCCTGCCCGCGCAGTTCCCAAGTGCCAAGGCCCAGGACCGGCACCTGGCTCCCGTGGTGCTCGATGGTGTGCATGCCCCCTAGCCTAGCCGACGCCGTGAGGCTGCGCGGTAGGCGCGCGCGGGCCGCTGCGAGCCTGCGCGTCGCGGCGCGACACGACGCGGCGCGACACGACGCGATACCCGCCGCCGCGACTGCGAAGTGGTGTGATGACCCTCATGCGCCCAACAGCCCCGCCTCGCCGCCGCTTCCTCGGCTGGGACACGGTGGTTGGCGGTGCCGGCCTGCAACTGCTGCAATCGGCGCTGTTCTTCTCGAGCTTCGGCGTCTACGTCGTCGTCTGGGCCGAGGAGTTGGCCTGGTCGCGCGGCGCCATCGCCGGCGGGTACGCGCTGGTGACGCTGCTGGGCGGCTTGCTCGGGCCGCTGCAGGGGTGGTTGCTGGAGCGCGTGGGCGTGCGCCGCGTGATCCTCGTCGGGTTGGTGGTGCAGGCGGCGGGACTGACGTGGCTATCGAGCGTCACCAGCCTCGGCGCGTTCTACGCCGCGATGCTGGTCACGGGCCTCGGCTTGGCCGCCTCTGGCTTCCTCTCGGTCACCACGGCCGTGGTGCCCTGGTTCGTGCGTCGGCGCTCGACCGCGCTGTCGCTGATGGCCATCGGTCTGAGCCTCGGCGGCCTGCTGGTGCCGCTCGTCGCCGCCGGCGTCGTCGAGCTCGGCTGGCGCACGACCCTGCGGGTCGCGGCGCTGTTGGTCCTGCTGGCCGGTCCGCCTCTAGCCGTGTTGATGCGCCGCGATCCGTCCGACTACGGCCAACTGCCCGACGGCGGGTACCTCGGCTTCCCCGATCGCCAGCGCGGCGGCGTGGAGCTGCGCCCGCGCGATCCGGCCGCCGATCACACCCTGCGAGAGGCGTTGCGGACGCGGGCCTTCTGGCTGCTCGGGCTAGGGCACGGCGCCGCCCTGCTGCTGATGTCGGGCGTCTCGGTGCACTTGGTGCCGCATCTCAATGCCGGAGCCGGTTACCCGCTCCAGGTCGCGGCCGGTGCCGTCGCCCTCGTGACCATGGCAGCACTGGTGGGTCAGCTGATCGGCGGACCGCTCGGCGACCGGGTCGACAAGCGCGCCATCGCGATCGGCACGATGCTCGTCCACGCCTCGGCGCTGCTGGTGCTGGCCTGGGGTCCCGGCTGGGGAGCGGTCGTGGCGTTCGCGCTGCTGCACGGCGTGGCCTGGGGTGTACGCGGGCCGCTGATGGGGTCGCTGCGAGCCGACTACTTCGGTGCCAGCCACTTCGGTTCGATCATGGGTGCCTCGATGATGGTGTTCATGGTCGGGCAACTCGTCGGGCCCGTGTTCCTCGGGGGCATGGCCGATGCGCTGGGGGACTACCGGACCGGCTTCAGCATCCTGGCGGGTCTGGCGGCGATCGCCTCGCTGGCCTTCTGGTTCGCCACCCCACCGCCGCGCCCGCGGCGGAGCGAGGCGGTCGCCCAGGCGGTCGCCGAGCCCCCTCCATCGCCTTCCTCGAGCGAGTAGACTCCCCCATGCGCGACGTTGCGATCGGCATCGATATCGGCGGCTCGGGTATCAAGGCGGCGTTCGTGGACGTCGCGTCGGGTGAGCTGATGACGGAGCGGGTGCGGCTCGCCACGCCGCATCCGGCGACGCCGGCGGCCGTGGCCGCGACCGTGGCCGAGGTCTACGCGCAGGTTCGCTCGAGCGCCCCGGAACTGGCGCCGGTGGCCGTTGGCGCGACCTTTCCCGCGGTCGTGCGCTCCGGTGTGACCTTGAGCGCGGCGAACGTCGATGCGGCCTGGATCGGCGACCGCGCCGAGGAGCGATTCAGCGAGGCGCTCGGCACCCCGCTGAGCCTGCTCAACGACGCCGACGCCGCGGGCATGGCCGAGATCGGTTTCGGGGTCGCGCGCGACGTTCGGGGGGTGGTGCTCGTGCTCACCCTCGGAACCGGCATCGGCTCGGCACTGGTCGTCGACGGCACCCTGGTGCCCAACACCGAGCTCGGCCACCTGAGCTTCCGGGGGCACGACTCGGTCGAGGACTGGGTCTCGGATCGCGCCCGCCGCGCCGAGGGCCTCTCCTGGAAGCGTTGGGGCAAGCGTCTCGAGGCGTACCTCAAGCACCTGACGGTGTTGTTCTCGCCCGAGTTGATCGTGCTCGGGGGCGGGGTGTCGAGGCGCTTCGAGGACAAGATCGCGCCGCGCCTGGAGCTCCGCACACCGGTCACGGCCGCGGCCCTGCGCAACGAGGCCGGCATCGTCGGCGTGGCGTGGCATGCGAGCCGCACTGCGCGGACCTGAGGCCTGTCAGCACGCCTGCCGGCTGCCGGCCCGCCGCCGCCGGCTGCAGGCGAAACCGTCGGCCAGCACGCATTGATGCGACGACGGCCTACCGTAGCGTGGTCCCGACGTGCGTCTGCCCCACGCACCCGGAAGGACGAAGCATGCCGAACCTGACCGTCGACGACCGTACCGTGGAGGTGCCGAGCGGCACCCGCCTGACCCTCGCCATCGAGCAGGCCGGGATCGAGATCGGCCACCGCTGCGGCGGTAAGGCCCGCTGCACCACCTGTCGCGTGGTCTTCCACGAGGGTGAGCCGTCGGGCCTCACTCGGGCGGAGTACGTGCGGCTGCGTGAAGCGGGTCTCCTCGAGACCCATCGACTCTCGTGCCAGCACGTGGTCACGCACGACATGCGGCTCGAGACGGTGATGACCATGCAGAACCAGCAGTGGTCCGATGCCGGCCCCGCCCTCGACGACGCCGTCGTGCCCGAAGCCCAGTGGTTCGACCGCTCCACCTTGGAGGCCGAGACGACCGTCTAGGACGGGCCGTGGGCGCTGCCGCGCGGCCTGCGGGGATGCCGGCACGGCGCGCCGTGCTCGCCGGCCACGGCGCGGCGGCATGCCGGCGCGGAAGGTAGCGACGCGGTATCGTCGGCGCGAGCGTCATCCCTGACGCATCGTGTCGTCATGCGCCGGCCTGGGGGCCGGGGCTGACGCGTCGGCGAGGAGCAGCATGGCCCGGGTCGCGCAGCCCACCACCGAGCCCGACGTGCCACCCCCGCGCCGCTCGTCGGCGCGCGGTGCCCTCATCGTCATGGGTGGCACGCTCGCCTCGCGCACGACGGGCCTGCTGCGTGAGGTCCTGTTGGTGGCGCTGTTCCCGGTGCGGGCGAGCGACGCGTTCCGGCTGGCGTGGACGGTGCCCAATCTGTTCCGCGAGCTGCTTGCCGAGGGGGCCCTCACCAACGCCTTCATCCCCATCTACCAGCGTCTGCGGGGCGAGGACCGGCGCGCCTTCGCCGGAGCCATGCTGAGCGTGCTGGCCCTGGTGAACGCGCTGCTGCTGGCGCTCGCCCTGCTCGGCGCCCCCTGGATCGTCGACGTGCTGCTGGCCCGCGACTCGAACGTCGACCGCGAGCTGGCGGTGCAGATGGTGCGACTCACCTTCCCGGTGTTGTTCGCGATCAGTCTCTCGGCGCTGGCGATGGGGGTGCTCAACGCCGAGGAGCGCTTCTTCGCGCCGGCCTGGGCGCCGGTGCTCCTCAACCTCGTGGCGATCGCGGCGATGCTCGCCTATCCCGGCGAGGCCCAGTGGCTGGCGCTGGGGGTGGTGCTCGGCGGCGTGGCCCAGGCGGCGGTGCAGTGGCCGGTGATGTGGCGAGCGCGGCTGCTGCCGCAGCTCGGACGCGCCTGGCATGCCGCCATGCCGCTCGCCCTCACGCTGATGGCCCCCTTCGCCTTCACGACGGGGGCGAGGCAGTTGCTCAACGTGGTGGCCCAGCGGATCGTCTCCAACGAGGCGCTCTTCCCCGCCGGCGCCGTCACGGCATACGCGTTGGCGACGATGCTGTTCAGCCTGGTGCTGGGCCTGTTCGCGATCAGTCCGGCGCTGGCGTACTACGCTCGGCTGGGCAACCTGGCCGCCGAGGGGGCGTCCACCTTCGGTACGACGCTCGAGGCCGGGACCCGCTTCATCTTGCTGCTCACGCTCCCCGCCGGCGCCGCGACGTTCGCCTTCGCCGAGCCGGCGGTGCGGACCGTCTTCGAGCTGATGCGTCCGGCGCCCGGGCAGGAGGTGGCGATCGCGTTGGCCGTGCAGGCCCTCGCCCCCTTGGGCGTCGCGCTGCCGGCCGCCGGGCTGGTCAACTTCCTGCTGCGTCCGTTCTTCGTGCGCCAGCGCGTCCGTGGACCGGTGGCATTGTCTGCCGGATTCACGCTCCTCACGGCCGTGCTCTTCGTCGTGTTGGCGCCGCGGCTGGGGATCGCCGGGGTGTCGTGGGCCACGGCGCTGGCGATGAGCCTGCAGGCGCTGGTGTTACTGCTGTGGCTGCGACGGGCGGAGGCGCTCGACCTGCGCGCGATCGCGCGCCAAGCGTCGCGCGTGGCCGCCGCGGCGGTGCTGGCGGTCGTGCTGGCCCGTGGCGCGGCGGACGCCCTGGTCGCCGCGCTCGAGCCAGCGGGCTGGTTTGCGTCTCTGACGGCCGTTCTGGCTGGAGGCACGATCTCTGCCGTGGCCTTCGCGCTGCTGGGCTACCTCGTGCGCGTACCCGAACTGCGCCCCGGACGTCGCCGCTGACATCACACCGGCGCGCCCGCCGCCGACTATGCTAGGGGCGTCCGTTGTCGCGCTCGGCTCCACGTTCGTGAGATTCAGGAGGATGATCATATGACCAGGATGAACGCACGGCGCGTTCCCATGACCTGGCTCGCCGTCGTGCTATTGCTGCTTGCAGCAAGCGCTTGCGGCCCCGGGCAACGTGAGCGAGAGCTTGCTGCTGAGAATGAACTCCTGACTGCTCGGGTGGCCGAGCTCCAGACCGAGGTCGTTGAACTCGAGGAGGCGCGGGTCGTCTCGACCACCGAGTTCGAGCAGCTCGAAGTCGAACGAGCGGAAGCGATCGCCGCACGCGATGCGGCCCGAGCCGAAGCCGAGGCCGCCAGCGAAGCCGCCGAAGCGGCGCGGGCCGATGCGGAGGCGACGGCCGCACGGGTAGCCGAACTCGAGGCCGAGCGCGACGCGGCGCAGGCCGAAGCCGCCGAGGCGCAGGCCCAACTCGACGAGACCGCCGAGTTGGTGGCTGCCCTCGAGGCCGAGCGCGACATCGGCTTGGCCGAAGCGGCCGAGCAGGTGGCGGCCGCCGAGGCCGCCGTGGCCCAGGCCGCAGAGCAAGTCGGCGTTGCCGAAGCCGCGTTGACCGAGACGGCGGAGTCGGTGGCCGCCGCCGAGGCCGAGCGCGACGCTGCGCTTGCGGAAGCCGCCGAGCTGGTGGCCGCCGCCGAGCAACGCCATCAGGCCGAGATGCAGGAGGTCACCGAGCAGTTCGCGGCCGTCGAGGCGGAGCGCGATGCCGCGCTCGCCGAGGCCACCCAGGCCGAGGAGGCCCTCGAGCAGGCTGCCGAGCAACAGGCTGCCCTGGTCGCTGAGCGCGACGGCCTGCAGTCCGAGCTGGTCGCGGCGCGTCAGGAGCTCGGCGTCGTTGGCGAGCAACTCGAGACGATGGAGGCGGAGCACGAGGCGGTGCTCGCGGAGTTGCGTGACGAGGCCGCCGCGGCCGAGGATCGTGCCGCCGCGGCCGAGCGAGAGCGCGAGGAGGTGCAGGTCCGTCTCGACGAGGCCCAGGCAGAGCGCGACGAGGCCGCAGCCGCGGCCGCGGCGCTCGAGGACCAGCTCGCACAGGAGCGCGAGCGCCTGGTCGAGCTCGATGCCCAACTGGCCAACGAACGCGCCGCGGCCGAGGCCCGCGAAGCCGAAGCCGCTGCCGCGGCTGAGGCCGAGGCGGAGGCGCTTCGTGAGCAGTTCGCGGAGCTCGAGCAGGACCTGAGCGCCATGTCGGCCGCGCTGCGAACCGAGGCCGCCGCCGTTGCCGAGGCGCGTGACGCGCTCGATGAGGCGCGTGCGGCGCAGGTCGAGGCCGAGGAGCGTGTGACGGAGCTCGAGCAGCGGATCGAAGAGCTCGAGGCGCTGTTGGAGGAGGAGCAGGCGGAGCGCGTTGGGGTGGGTGAGGAGCTCGACGCCGCCCGGCAGGAGCGTGACGAGTTGCGCGTCGAGCTCGATGCGGTGCTGGTGGAGCGCGATGAGGTGGGTGCGCGGGTCGAGGGCTTGGAGGCGGAGCTCGAGGCGCTCGAGGCGGAGCTCGCGGAGGAGCGTGCGCGCTTCCAGGCGGACTTCGCGGCGTTGGGTCAGGAGGCTGAGGCGGAGCGTTTGCGCCTGCAGGCGGACATCGAGGCGC
>SLRS01000183.1 GCA_007130855.1 Trueperaceae bacterium
CACGGCGAGCAGTCGGCTGACGACCAGCGCAGCCTGGTAACGGGTGAACGCTTCATTGCCGCGGAAGGTGCCATCGGGGAAGCCGATGACGATCCCGAGATCGGCGATCTCTTCGACGGCGTCGCCCGCCCAGTGGTCCACCGGAATGTCCGGGAACGCCTGGGACAAGGCCATGCCGCCCACGAGCGCAGCCGCTAGGAGCGTGATGAGGAATCGTTTCATGTGTATACCCCTTGATTCTGTGTGTCGAGCATGGCAAGGGGGTCGGTCGTGCGGTCGCGTGGGAGTTTCCGTGTTTCCTCGCCACTGCGGCCGGTCACGGGTGACCTTCCGAGCCAGGACCTGGGGCTGTTGACGCCGTTTCAAGGGATGCACCTCCTTCCATGCGACGCCAGACCACCGTTGGTCCGTCACCGAGTATCTCACACGGCGGAGCCCGGTGTCAACCGCGATGAAGAACCCATGAGAGGCAGCAAGTGCTGTCGTGGACGCTGCAGCGGCGTTTCGTGAAGCATGTCACTCACCCCCATCTCATGAGAGCGCGGCGGTCCCGTCCCTCACTCGTATGCGTCTCTCATCGAAGCCACGCCGAAGCTCTCGACGCCGTCAGGAACGGTGATAAGGATGTCCCTGCGCCATGCTCGCGAGACGGTAGAGCTGTTCGAGCAGCACCACCAACGCCAACTCGTGCGGCAGGGTCAGCGGCGACAGCGACCAGACCTCGTCGACCTGGACGCGCGCGCTCGGCTCGACCCCGTCGGCAGCACCGAGCAGCAGCGTCAAGCGGCTCTCCCCGCGCTGCTCGAGCGCCGCCACGTGACGGAAGAGCGCGGCCGTCGTGAAGGTCGTGCCACGCTCGTCGAGCAGCACGACGCGGCCGCCGGCGTCGCTCGCGGCCGCCAACAAGGCGGCGCTGTCGGCTCGGCGCCGATCGGCGGCGCTGGCGAGACGCGACGCCTTGAGGCTGCGCAGCTCGAGCCCGCCGCCGCCCCTGTCGACGCGCTCGCGGTAGCGCTTCACCGCGGCCGCGAACGGCCCGCGGTCGCTGCGGCCCAGCGTGATCACCACGTAGCGCACGGCTCAGCGCAGCGCCGGATCGTCGGGCGCGCCGGCGTCGGGCGCGCCGGCGTCGGGCGCGCCGGCGTCGCCGGGATCGGCAAGGCCGAGCTTGCGCCACAGCTCGTCTCGGCGCGTGCGGCGCAGTCCCGCCGCAGCCACGGCCTGCTCGAGCCGGGCCGGGTCGAGCGCCGCGACCAGCGCCTGCAACTCGCTGCGTGACAGCGTACGGGCGTGCAGGACGTGGTCCTCGAACGCTGCATAGGCCATCGGCGCCACCGCCTCGACGCAGCGGCCGATGGCGTCGCCGTAGGCCCGGATCTCGTACTGGGCGTGCCAGTCGAGCCGCAACCGCAAGAAGTGGAAGAGGTTGCTGAGGTCGATCTGCCAGTACATCTCGGTGTAGAGCGACAGCGGCAGGTTGATGCGCGCCAACTCCCGCGCGATGCCATCCCCGAGGAGCCGCTCGTAGTCGGCATAGGTGCGCTGCTGGCCCTCGCGCAAGGAGGCGATGACCTGCTCGCGCAGCGCCTCGGGGACGTCGAGCGGCGCCGAGCCCTGCTTGTTCTCATCCGACTGGAAGCGCACCTCGAACGGCCGCGGCAGGTAGAACTCGTCGCCCATCACGCTGTAGCGGCCACTCATCTCGTTCACGCGGGCGGTTCGGTGACGGATCCATTGGCGGGCCACGAAGATGGGCATCCTGACGTGGAACGTGAACACGACCTGCTCGAAGGGGCTGGTGTGGCGATTGCGCAGCAGGTAGTCGATCAGCGCGCGGTCCTCGCGCACGGTCTTGGTGCCCTCGCCGTAGGAGACGCGGGCCGCCTGCACGATGCGGGCATCACCGCCGAGGTAGTCCACCAAGCGCACGAAGCCGTGATCGAGGACGTCGAGGCGCTGGTCGAGCAGTGCCTCTGCCGCGGGAACGGTGATGCGGGCCATGCCGCGCATCGTACCCGCGCAGCCGTGGCGGGTCGCGATGGCGGCCGGCGGCCCGCCAGGGTGGGCCGGGAGCGACTCAGCCGAGGTCGAGCAGGTCGTCGGGCGTGAGCTCCGCACGCGCGCGCTGCACGGCCGGCAGCAGCGCCACCAGGCTGATGGTGTCCGACAGGACCTGCTCGACGGTGACGAGCGACTGCTCCTCGCTGCTGGCGAAGCTGGCCACCACGTGCCGCTCACCCACGACGAGGCTGATGCCTGCGGCGCCGCGCTCGGCCAAGAGGCGTCGCAAGACGCGCCGCACCGGGGCCGTGAGGAGCGCGGCGACGCCTTCGGCTTCGCGTGCGTAGACGCTCACCGCAGCGTCGAAGGTCGGGTCGCTGCTCAACTCGAGCCGCACCGCGCCGCTGCGACTCGCCTGGAGCGACTCGAGCACCTTGTCCTGTCGCGGCGTGGCGCGGAACGCGAAGGCGCAGATCTCGGCCCCGCTGCGGGCCAGGCACTGCGAACGCAAGACCTGCACCGTGCCGCTGGGCCCGCGTCGCTCGCTGAGGGTGTCGAACAGGTAGACGGTTGGCAGACCCTCGCGGCGCAGCGCGTACACCGGCTCCAGCGCGACGACGTCGAGGTCGAGCCAACGCCGGATGCGCTCGGCGCGATCGGAGGCGTCGACCAGGTCGAGGCGCTCTGCCAGGGCGCGCCAGCGGCCGTCCCGCGGACGCGTTACGGGCTTGCGACGGTAGAACACGCCCCCGTCATAGCAGAACCGCGCGGGCCTGGGGCCCGGCTGGCACCACGGACGGGGTTCGTCAGACGCTGAACCCGAACATGCGCATCTGCTTCTTGCCGTCCTCGGTCATCTTGTCCATCCCCCAGGGCGGCGACCAGACGAAGCTGACGTCGACGCTGCGGACGCCCTCGACCTTCATGCAGGCCAGCTCGGTGTCGGCCTGGATCATGTCCTGAACAGGGCAACCCATGCTCGTGAGGGTCATCTGGATGACCACGTCACCCTCGGCTGAGACTTCGAGGTCGTAGACGAGACCCAAGTCGACGATGTTGACCGGGATCTCGGGGTCCCTGACCACCTTGAGGGCTTCCAGACACTGCTCGCGAAGGGTGTGCTCATCGGCCATGCCAGACGCTAGCAGGTGGCGAGCCGCTCACGCGTCGTCCACCTCGGGAGCCTCGACATCGGTCGGCGCCCGGGCCTGGCCGCGCAGCAAGGCGTCCTCGGCCTCGGCGATGTCGGCCGCGATCTCGTCACGGACCAAGATCACCCGTTCGCGCAGGTCTTCCAGGCGACCACCCAAGCCGGCCTCGACCACTTCGAGGCGTGCCTCGAGCCGTGCCTCGGTCCCCTGCACCACGCCCTCGAGCCCGGCGCGCAGCGTCTCGAAGCGCTCCTGGAGCACGCGCTCGAGCGTCTCGATCTCGGCCGTACGGGCGCGTTCCGCGGCGGCGCGCGCCTCCTCCAGACGGCGCTCCAGCACGTCCACCCGGCGCAGCGAGCGGGCCTGGTCGAGCAGTCCGGCGAGCAGCAGCACCAGCGCGGGCACCACAGCGACGATCAGCACCACCAAGCCGACCGACACCTGCACCACGCCCGCCAACAGCTCCAGACGCAAGGGCGTGCGCATGACCTCCCAGTTCAGGGCAGCGATGAGGGCACCGAGCACGAGGAGGACCGTGAGGAAGAGCAGGCGTCCGCGCATGGCGCTCATAGTAGCACCACTTGCGTCCACCACGCGCTCTCATGCCGATGCCGCCGCTCGGCGAGGCGTCACGCGGGTGTGGCGGGCGTACTACGCGGTTCGCGGCCGACGCCCCGACGGTCGCGGCCGACGCGTCGTCGCGCCGGGGCCGCGGCTCCACAGCCACCACTCGGCGACGAGCAGCAACGCCGCGAGCCCCAGCAACCAGGCTGCGAGCGGCGTAGGACGCTCCACGCCGAGCAGCGGTCCCGCCTCGGCCAGGTCGTCGGGGCCCGGGCCCGGCAGGCGTGTCTGTTCGGCGGCGACCAGGCTGGCCGTGACCGGGCGACCTCCCACCTCGGCAGGACCGGGCACGGTGATCGGCCTGCCGTCGTCGCCCGTGGCGCCGAGCGCTACGCGCGCCTCGCCCCGGAAGCGCTCGAGCACGTTCGCCATCAGGGTCGGGAAGGCGGGCCGGAACACCAGATCGGTCTGGCTCGGGTGCACCAGGAACTGGAAGATCCGGCCACGCGCATCCTCGCGCCAACGCAGCACCGGCCGCAGATCGGCGCTGCGCGCCAGCACGGTCCAGCCCGGGTCGTCCTGCCCGACACCGGCGGCGGCGTCGGGGGCCAGACCCACCACCACCTCGCGCAGGTCGACGAAGCGCAGCAGCGGGTCGGACCGGTCCCAGCTGCCGATGGTCACGTAGTCGGGTTGCGCCTGCAGCGCCGGCAACAGGATCAGATCGCCGGCCGGCGCGTCGTCGGGGTCGACGCCGGTGAGCACCCGGACGTCGGCGGGAGTGGTACGCGCCAAGCCGGTCAGGCGCGTGGACACGCCCGGGACCGCGCGCAGGGCGCGCAGGACGCTCTCCACCTCGGCGTCGACGACCACGGTCAGCGGGCGCTGACCAGCGTAGGCGACGTCGTCGAGCGCCAGCGCGTCGGATTCGGGAAGCCCCACCAGGCGCGCCTCGACCAGCCCCGAGGCGACGTCGATCGGGAAGGTGACGCTGGCCTGATCGCCCGAGGGGATGAGCAGCTCGGACGAGGCCAGCACGGTGCCGTCCTGGCGCAACTCCACCAGCGCCGAGCGAGGCCCGACGGCGTTGGAGGCCAACGCCACGAAGGCCTGCTGGATGCCGAGGTCGAAGCCGACGATGCCGATGTTCTCACCACTGCCGCCAACGTCGACACGGGTCACACCGGCGCGGGCGGGTCCCGGATCGTCGCTGACCAGTGCGACCCGACCCGTCTCGAGCGCGAGATCGCGCGCCAGTGCCAGTGCCCGCCCCAGATCGGCGCTGCGGTCGGCCGGCGCGAGCTCGCTCAGGGCGTCGTACAAGGCACCACGGTCGTCGCTGAAGGGGAGCACCAGGCGCGGCTCGAGCCCGGCGCGCACCAACGCCACCCGCCCGGCATCGGCAGCCAGCGCCATGACGGCGTCGCGAGCCCGCTCGAGGCGGGCCCCCTCGGGATCGACGGCTGCCATGCTGGCCGACGCGTCAACCACCACGACCAGGTCGGGGGGACCCTCCAGCCGGAGGTCGGGCTGCGCCAGGGCGAGCGCGGCCAGGGTGACCGCCAGGAGCTGCAGCAGCAAGGACCAGGTCGGCGAGAAGCGCCGCCGCCGTTCGGCCAGTTCGCGCGCCTGCTGCCACAAGAACAGCGCCGATACGTCGAGCCGCCGCGTGCGGGCCCGCAGGAAGTGCAACAGCACCACCAGCGGCAAGGCGGCCAACAGCCACAAGAAGGCCGGTGCGGCGAAGGCGAGGCTCACGTGCCGGGCCGGGATCGATGAGGGGCGGGCGCTGCTGCACGGACGCTCTGCACTGCCTGGAGCCTACCTCGCAAGCGCACGCGCCTGCGTACCCTACGCTATCCTGGCCCTGGCTGAGGGCCGGGTAGGCCGAGCGGCACGTGCCCAACGGCCGTCGCCCCGGGCCGTCAGCAGCGGTCGTCACCGACGGTCGCGAGCGACGCTCGTCGAGCTCGCCTGCTCGGCGCCGAGCCCACCAGGAGGATGCCATGCAGACCCATCCCGAGCCGCTGCCGATCGGCAGCGTCGCCCCCGACTTCGAGCTCGAGGCCACCGACGGTTCGCACGTGCGGCTCGCCGACCTCGACGCCGACGTGTTCGTGTACGTCCAGGGCTGCAACCATTGTCCCTACGTGGTCGCTTACCTCGAACGGCTCGCCTCGCTGGCCCGCGAGTACGCTCCGCGCGGGGTCGCCTTCGTGATGGTGAACTCGAACGACGCCGAGGCCTATCCGGACGACGACTTCACGGCCATGCAGGCGTTCGCCGTCGAACACGATCTCCCCTTCCCCTACCTGTGGGACGAGGACCAGCGGGTAGCGCAGGCGTACCGCACGTTCCGCACGCCCGAACTGCTGGTGTTCGATGACAAGCGCCGCCTGCGCTACCACGGCCGCATCGACGACGCGCCCAAGGACCCCGGCGCGGTGACGCGCGAGGACCTGCGCGAGGCGCTCGAGGCGCTCCTGGCCGGCCGCGAGGTGACCGAACCGGAGACCTGGGCGGTGGGTTGCACCGTGAAGTGGAAGCCCGAGAACGTGCCCGTGATCGGCTGAGCGAGCAAACCGGACGCAGCGCGCGGCGCGCGTTCCGCCTGACGGTCGGGGCGCGCGCCGCCTTGGGCGCCGACTTCAGGCCGGCCGCGTGCGCAGCAGCACCAGCAAGCCGCCGCCGGCGTTCTCGATGGTGTGCTCGGCACCGGCCTTCGCCGCACCGAGGACGCCCTGGCCGAGGCGAGTCGAGCCGCTGGCTTCGCGAACCAGGGCCTCGCCTTCGAGGACCTGGTAGACGCAGCCGGCAGGCTCGCTGGGGCCTTCGAGGCGCTGCCCGGCTTCGAAGCACAGCAGCTCGATCGAGAGGCCTTCTTGGCGCAGGAGTTCCTGCCGCTGCACCTCGCGCAGCGAGAAGCGGCGGGCTTCGGCGATGGGATAGGTCTGCACGGGTGACCTCCTGGGTCGGCGCGGCCGGGGGCTCGCCTGGTGGAACGTGTGGGACGACGTCGCTCCATCCTACGACGGCGCCGGGTTCGTGGAGAACGAAAACGAAACTGTGGATAACTCGCGGGTATTGACAAGCTCGGCCGTGCCTGGTAGGCGCAACCCGATTTCCGCCACCGCGAGATGCGTCGTCCAGCACGCACCTCTCGCGTTTGATCCATCCAGGTCGACGATCCTTGGTGGTCGTGCGCCCTTCTCCACACGGCTGTGGAGAACTCGCCCCGCCTGTGGAGAACGCAGCGAAGCACGTCAGCGCGCGGACTTCGCCGCCGCTATGAAGCGCCGCATCGCGGCGTGGTCCTTCACGCCGGGCCGCGACTCCACGCCGCTGGCCACGTCGACGCCATCGGGATCGAGCGCCCGCACGGCCGCGGCGACGTTGTCCGGCGTCAGGCCACCCGCGAGCACCCAGCGCTCCAGCCCTCGCAGGTGCGCGGCCGCCGACCAGGCGAAGGTCTCGCCGGCGCCCGGCCGCAGGCCGTCGATCAGGATCGCATCGACCGACATTTCGGCGAGCCCCTCGCGGCCGGCTGCCTGCGTGTAGGGCAGCGCCTTGATCACTGCCGCGCGCTCCCTGAAGCCGGCGACGAAGCCGGGCGCCTCGCTACCGTGGAACTGCACCGCCCCGAGTCGCAAGCGGGTGATCGCCTCGTGCACGAACGCCGCGGGGGCGTCGACCACGACCCCCACACGTTGGACGAAGGGACCGACCGGTGCCAGGGCGACCGCGGCCGCCTCCAAGTCGACGAGCCGTCGCGAGCGGCCCCAGAGGATCACGCCGAGCGCGTCGGCACCCGCCGCCTCGGCGGCCAAGGCATCCTCGGGCCGCGTGATGCCGCAGATCTTGACGCGCACGACGCCACGGCCTGAGGCGCGGCGACCCTCGCTGCTCACAACTCCCACCGCGACGCGTTCAGAAGGCGTCCCGCACCAGCTTCACCCGCGCCCGCTCGGGTCCGCCGCGCACCAGCACCGCGTCGAAGCGCACGCTGGACTCGTCCAGAGCGCGCTCGGCCAGCCACACCGCGGCCGCGCGACGCACGCGCGCCTGCTTGGCCGCAGCCAGGCTGGCGGCGGCGCCGCCGAACGCGTCGCTGCGCCGCTGCCGCACCTCGACGAACACGATGGTGGCGCCGTCGGCCATCACCAGGTCGAGCTCGCCGTGGCGCGAGGTGACGTTGGCGCCGAGCGTACGCCAACCCCGCCGCTCGAGCCAGCGCCGCACGCGTGGCTCGGACCAGTGCCGCGACCGCTCCGGCAGCGCCGGCGCGACCGGCGTCGGGCCACGCACAGTTCGCGCCGCGAGGCTCACCGCGGCGCCACCTCGAGGCGCTCGGCGTCGGCCCAGAGCCCCTCGAGATCGTAGAACTCGCGCGCCTCCGGGCTCATCAGGTGCACCACCAGGTCGCCGTAGTCGATCAGCAGCCAGCGCTGCGAAGGGCCCTCGACCCCGCGCGGCCGGCGCCCCATACCCTTCAGCCGCTCGAGCACCGCCTCCTCGAGGGCCTGGAGTTGCAGACTCGACTCGCCGCTCGCGAGCACGAACCAATCCAGGCTCTCCGAGACGCCGCTGAGGTCGAGGACCGCGATGTCCTTGGCACGCTTGTCGTCGAGTGCGTCGACGATGGCTTGGACTGCGTCCGGGACGACGGCGGCTGGGGTCGGTTCGGTCATGGGTTGCCTCCTGTGCTGAGCGCGAGCAGGGCCGCGAGCTGGGCGGGCGTGCCGCCCGCGCCGGGCTCCGGTGCGTCTTCGCCCAAGGCGAGTTGCAGGCCGACCGGCCGACCGTGGGCCGCCGGGAGCCGGTCGATCTGCTGTTTGCCGACCCCGAGGAGGTCGGCGTAGAAGTCGGCGTCGAGCCAATGCGGTGCGGTGGCGACCACGCGCGTGGGGGCGGGGTCGAGCGAGCCTGAGCCGAGCAGCAGCGACTCGGGCGGCACGCCCATCGCGATCAGCCGCTCGGCGTAGCGCTCCTCGAGTCCTGCACGACCCGAACGGTTCATCACATGGAGCGGGACGGCGGGGGCCAGGGCCCGCGCCGGCGCCGTACCACCGAAGGTGTCGGCGAGGAAACGGTCGACGGTGACCCGATCGACGAGCAGCCGTGAGTCGGTCTCGAGCTCGACCACCGGGAGCGTCGCGGCATGGATACGGAGCCGCGGTATGCGCGGCAGCAGCTCGCGCACCAGCGCCGGCGTGGCGTTGGTTTCGACATCGTCGAAGAACGTGTCGATCAAGGCCGGCAGCCTCGTGATGGTGGCCACGTGCAGCTCGCGGACGCGCGCGAGCATGGCGTGAGCCAGCATCTTGACGCGGTCCAACCGGTCGAAGTCGCCCCGCTGGGTCTGGCGGTAGCGCACGAAATCTGCAGCGCCCTGCCCGTCGAGCACCTGTGGGCCGGCCCGCAGGTCGATGTTGAGACCACCGGCCACGTCGACGTAGCGCATGGCGTGAGGCACGTTCACCTCCACACCACCGAGGGCGTCGACCAAGCCCTTGAAGATGTCGAGGTTGATGATGGCGTGGTAGTCGACGGGCAGCCCGAGCACGTCTTCGCTCGCCCGTCGCAGGCCATCGGCCCCACGCCGGATGAAGATGGAGTTGATGCGGCCGTTCCAGCCCTCCATCCACAGATCGCGCGGCAGCGCGATGATGGTGACGTCGTCGTTCACCACCTGCACGTAGAGGATGGTGTCGGTGTTGGCGCCGTCGGCACTGCGAGGGCCGCTATAGCGCCATCCGACGATGACACCGTCTTGGCTGTAGATCGGTGTACTGCAGCCCTCGCAGTCGGCGTAGAAGCGGTCGCGCCCGGCGATCACGAAGCTGGCCGTGAAGTCCGTCACGCCGGCGCCGAGCAACTCGCGCTGGCCCACGCTGAGCGCAGTGCGCTCGACGTCGCGACCGAGCCAGAAGCCGGCCAGCCCTACCACGGCGAGCAGCACCCCCGCGGCCTGCAACGCCCAGGCCTGCCGGCGTGAACGCCGCGCAGGATCAGGAGTGCTGGGTGTTGAGCTCGTCATGGACCTTCAGCGTACGCGGATGCACGGCCTTGCCATGGCTGCGCAGATAGCGGACCTTGCTCTCGAGGGCACGCTTGTAGGCACGCGCCAAGTCGTGCATCGCGAGCTCCCGGACATCGACGTTCACGCCGCGGCCGGGCTCCGTCACATCGGCGATGTAGACCGCCATCGCCACGCGATCGCCCGGGCGAGGGCCGCAGACGTGATGCTCGATCGCGTCGAGCACGCGCTCGTCGGTCACGCCCCAGGAAGCCGCGATCGCGCGTCCGGCACGGCCGTGCAGCGCGATCGGGTAGTCGCGCTCGATCGCGTTCTCGGGGGGGGCGAGTTCCAGCAACCGCTCGTCGCCGAGGTCGCGTGCCACATCGTGCAAGACGGCCGCCAGCGAAGTGGCCCGCAACTCCCCGCGCGTGAACGCATTGGCGATGCCGATCGTCTCCGCCAACGCGGCCACGCGCATGATGTGCGCGAAGCGCTCGCCGTTGACCATGGCCCGAACGCGTGCGCAATAGGGCGCGATGCTGGCACGTTGACACGGTCCCGTGGCAGGAAACGGCGGCTCGCCCGCAGCGCTGCGGAAGGTGTTGGATGCGTCGCCCATGCGGTTCGCCGACCGCCCCCGGCCGGTGACAGGAGGGTACCACGGGCGTACCGCGACGTCGTATGCGGTTGGCAACAGCCTGGTCGTTCAAGGCGGCGCTCGATCGTCCTCCGGCTCGCCCTCGTCCGCAGCCTCGTCCGTGGCTTCCGCACTCCCCGCGCGCCGCTGCCCGGCCAGGTAGCGCCGCTCGGCCGCACGCTGATCGGCGGCCTCGCTCGAACGCGAAGCGCGGGCCTCGACCTCGGCGGCGTCCTCGTCGAAGTACTCGAACACCGCTCCGGCGATGGCGACGTCGTCTCCGCTCGCTGCACCGGCCCGCTTCAGGAGCTTGTTGACGCCGAGCGAGGCGAAGTGGTGCTGCAGGTACGCCACGGCGTCGCGATTGCCGGTGTCGAACCGCTCCACCACCGCCTCGAGAGCGCGGCCCCGCACCACCCAGGTGCCGTCCGGGGCCCGCTCCACGCGCACAGGATCGGCCACCACGCGCTTCGGCTCGGTCGCGGCGCGCACCGGTGCGGGACGCGGCGGCAGCAGTTCGAACAGCACCGGACGCAGATCCTCCAGGCCGGTGCCGGCGAGTGCCGACACGCGCACGAGGGGCAGGCCGAAGCCGCTGAGCTCGGCTTCGAGCGCGTCGGCCACGGCCTGCTCGACGAGATCGACCTTGTTCAGCGCCACCAAGGCGGGCCGCTCAATCAGGCCGGGATCGTACGCCTGCAGCTCGTGACGCAACGCGTCGAGCGTGACCAGCGGGTCGTCGGCTGCATCGAGCACGTACACCAGCAGGCGCGTACGGGCGATGTGGCGCAGGAAGTCGAGCCCGAGCCCGCGGCCGAGATGCGCATCCTCGATGATGCCGGGGATGTCGGCCATCGTGAGCCGCTCGACGCCGCGCGGACCCTCCCGCTCCACCACGCCGAGCTGCGGGTGGAGCGTCGTGAAGGGATAGTCGGCGACGCGCGGGCGCGCGTTCGACAGCGCCGCGAGGAGACTCGACTTGCCGGCGTTGGGGTAGCCGACCAGGCCGACGTCGGCGATGGTGCGCAGTTCGAGGCGCAAGCGGCGCTGTTCGCCGCGCGTGCCGGCCTCGGCGAAGCGCGGCGCCTGGCGCCGCGAGTTGGCGAAGGCCGCGTTGCCACGACCGCCCTGCCCGCCGGCCGCCACGAGCAGCCGCTCGCCCTCCTCCACCAGGTCGCCGATGCGTTCACCGCTGTCGAGATCGAATACCAGCGTGCCCACCGGCACTGGCAGCGTCAGATCGGCGCCGCCGGGGCCGGCGCGCTCGCGGCCCTCCCCCGCCTGCCCGACCTGGGCCCGGTAGGTGCGGTTCTGGCCGAGGCCATCGAGCGAGTTCAAAGCGTCGACGGCCTCGAGCCAGACACTGCCGCCACTGCCGCCGTGGCCACCGTCGGGCCCGCCCTTCGGGATGTACTTGAGACGCAAGAACGACATGGCGCCGTCGCCCCCGCGGCCCCCTTGGACCGTGATGTCGATCACGTCACGAAACGGCATGCTCGCTCTCCTGCCGGCCAAGCTGCGCTCGGCCACGACGCCGACGCGCGCTCACGGCGAGCCGCGAGCGCGCGTTGCGGACGATCTCCACGAGGCGCCCGGAGGGCCTGGTGGTCTGGCGGTCAATCCGCGGCGAGGTGCTCGCCGGCGGCCATCTCGACGCTGATGAAGCGGCCCTTGCGGCCCTTGTCCTGGAACCGCACCACACCATCGCGCAGGGCGAAGATGGTGAAGTCACGCCCGAGCCCGACGTTGCGGCCGGGCTGGAAGCGGGTGCCGCGCTGCCTTACCAGGATGTTCCCGGCCGTGACGGCCTCGCCGTCGAAGCGCTTCACGCCGAGGCGCTTGGAGTGGCTGTCGCGCCCGTTCTTGGAGCTGCCGACGCCTTTCTTGTGAGCCATGTCAGGTCTCCCTCATGGGGCGCAGGATCAGGCGTTGATCCCGGTGATGCGCACTTCGGTGTACGACTGGCGATGCCCGATGTGCCGGCGGTAGTTCGACTTGGCCTTGAACTTGCGCACGTGGATCTTCTCGCCGCGCCCGTGCCCGACGACCTCGGCCGAGACGACCGCGCCGTCGACCCGGGGGGTCCCGACGGAGACGCGTTCGCCCCCGAGGACCAGCACCGGGAACTCGACCGTGGCGCCGGCCTCGGCCTCGAGCTTCTCGAGCCGGACGACGTCACCCTGCTGGACGCGGTACTGCTTCCCGCCTGACGCGATGATGGCGAACATGATCCCAACCTCCGGTGCCAGGCGATCGGCGGGTGCCGGGGCCAGGCGAGTGACGTGCGCTTCGAGCGCTGCGTTCTGGTCGCAAGGGTGCGAACCGTCGCGGCATGCCGCGGCGCGCCGCCCGAGAGGCGACGCTCCAGACCAGTGAGAATAGCAGACTCGGGTCGGCCTCCGCAAGCGCGCGTGAGCGCCGCGGGTCGCGATCAGACCCGTGACGGGCCGAGACCGAGGACGCCCCTACGCCGCGCCAGGGAGCGCGAGCGTCGCCAGCATCACCAGCCAGAGGATCACCAGGAGCGTCATGCTGAGGCTCACATCGCGGCTCTCGCGCTGGATGCGCGCGCGAGCAGCCAGCACCAAGCGCTCGCGCTCCACGTCGTCGAGGCCGCCGGTATCGCGCCCCAAGCGCCAGCTGGCATCGAGCACCTGACCGAGCACCGCCGTCGCGCGCCGGGCGGCGAGCCAACGCTGCAGCGACCAGCGGCGCAGCGCCCCCAGCGCGCGCCCGAGCCCCGACGACTCGCGGTCGCTGGACCAGGCGCCTCTGACGAACGAGCCGAGGGCACGCTCCAACCTCGACGGCTCCCGCTCGGGCGCCGACAGGGCCGAGCCGAGCGCGCGCAGGGCGCGCCCGATCCGGGACTCCCTCGGGCGGCGCGGCGGAACGCCCGAGTACCCCGTCTCCAGGTCGCGCCACCACTCCCACAACCATGAGCGGATCGTGGCGGGCGGCTGCTCCTGCGGCGGCACGTCCGAGTGCGTGCTCCGGACGTTGGATCGCCGCTCGGTCGTGACGTGCAGCGCGCTCACCAGCCGCTGTCCGCGGCGCATGGCCGCAACCACCGCCCAGTCGAGCGAGAGCCACGCCGGGAAGGGGTGCGTGTACAGCCCGGTGCGGCTGGCGACGAGATGGAAGGCCACCCCGAGCGTCAGCGCCAGCAGCGCGGCACGTAGGTCGCCCGGATACGCGATCGGAGACGAGAGGTAGCGCTCCACTCCCCCGCTCGGCAGCCGCCAACCCTCGAGCGCATTCGCGATGAACGGGGCAGTGAGCTGCGGCCTGATGCCCAGAACCACGACGAACAGCGCCAGCGGCGCCATGGCCAGGCGCATCAGGACCGGTGCGTCGCGCGGCGGGCCGGTCCCGTGGGCCCCGTGGGCGTGTGGGGCAGCCTTCGGCGGCGGTCCGACCGCCCCCTTCGCCGCCTGGGGTGGAGCGCTACGCGACCGCCCCAGGAAGACCGAGACGAGCAGCTTGGTGAGCGCGGCGGCGGTGCCGACGGTGGTGAGCACGTAGAGCCGCTCGGCCCAGGCCAGACCGTACCCACGCCCACCGGCTTCGGCGTGCGCCACGGCGTACTCGAGCGCATGGTGGATCACGCTCTTGCTGACGAACCCGTTGAGCAGCGGCACGCCGACGATGCCCGCGAAGCCGATCAGGACGAAGGCGAAGGTCCACGGCATCGCCCGCGCCAGGCCACCCAGCCGGCGCAGGTCGACGGTACCGGTCGCGGCGACCACGGCCCCGATGCCGAGGAACAGGAGCGCCTTGAAGAGCCCGTGGTTCACCACGTGGAGCAGGGTGCCGGTCCAGCCGATGGCGCCCGCGTCCCCGAGGTAGGTGGCGGCCCCCACGCCGGCCAGGATGAAGCCCATCTGGCTCACGCTGCTGTAGGCGAGCAGCCGCTTGGCGTCGAGTTGCCACAAGGCCATCACCACACCGATGAGCATGGTGGCCACACCCCACCACAACACGATCAACCCCAGCACCTCGGCCTGGGCAACGGCCGCGAGCAGCTGCTCGGCCTCGCCCCGGTAGAGGATGTCGATGGTGCGGATGATGCCGTAGGCGCCGGCCTTGATCATCATGCCCGACAGCACGGCGCTGGCCGGCGCCGGAGCGCTGCCGTGGGCGTCCGGGAGCCAGCTGTGCAGGCCGATCCCGCCCGCTTTGAGCCCGAAGCCGAGCAGGAGGAAGAGCGCGGCCAAATCGCGCATGCCGGCCTGGCCCTGGGCGATCGTCAGCGGCGCGGCCAGGTCGCCACCGCCCATGACGTGCACCAGCAGCACGCCGGCGAGCACGGAGAAGCCGCCGAGCACCGTCAGCACGAGGTACTTGAGCCCGGCCGCCTCGGCCGCCTTGGTGCCGGTGTGGATCACGAACAGGTAGGCGATCAGGCCCAGCCATTCGAAGCCCAGATAGAGCGTCACCAGATCACCGGCCGAGAGCACCATCAGGATCGCGGCCAGCGCCACCAGGGAGGTGAGGTGGTAGCGGAGCGCTCGCCGCGGCGTCTCGTCGTGGAAGTAGGCGCTGGCGTGGAGCGTCGAGCAAGTCCAGACGAAGCTGGCCAGCAGCGTCAACAGCGCCCCTACCCCGTCGATCCGCAAGCGCAGCTCGCCCAGCAAGGCCGGCACCACCGACTCGACGAAGCCGTGGGCCAGCACCAGCGGCGCCATCCCGAGCGCCAGCGCGAACGTCAGCAGCACGCTCGTCAACACCAGCGCGCGCTGCGCCCCGACCTCCAAGCGCGCTCGGGGCACCAGCGAACCGATGGCCAGGTAGGTTGCCCCAAGCAGCGGCACGAGGACGAGCAGCAGCGGACCAGCGTGCTGTAGACCTTCGCCGGTCACGTCGAGGACCAGCCTAACTCAAGAAGGACCGCCCTTGCTCAAGGAGCCCCGAAGAAGGCCGCGGCCGCGGCCTGCGCGAGGTCGACGGGCAGGCCCACGGCGCTGGCCGCCAGCCCCAGCACGAGCGTCATCGCAGCTGCCGCGCCGGTGGCGATCAGCACGCTCGACCGGCCCTCGATCGGCTGCTCCGGAGCCCCGTCAGTCGCATCATCCGTGCCCTCGGCGGGGGCCCCGAAGTACAGCGCGTACACCACCGGCAGCAGGTAGCCGGCGGCCAGCAAGGCGCCGAGCAGCAGCACCGCCAGCACGTAGGGGCTTTCGGACTCGAGCATGCCGACACCGAGCCACCACTTGCTGATGAAGCCCGAGAGCGGCGGGAAACCGATCATGCCCAGCGACGCGAGCGTGAACGCCGCGGCGGTCAGCGGAGCGCGGTCCGCGAGACCCGCCAGCGAGGCCATGCTGCGCCGACCGGTGGCGTGCGCGAACGAGCCGGCGCAGAAGAACAGCGCACCCTTCATGAAGGCGTGGTGCACGATGTGCACCAAGGCGCCGACGGTGGCGACCGGACCGAGCAGCGACAGCGCCAGCAGCACGTACCCCATCTGGCTGATGGTGGAGTAGGCCAGGCGCCGCTTGAGGTCGTCCTGACGCAGGGCCCGAAACCCCGCCAGGACGACCGTCGCCGCCGCCAGGGCGCCTACGTACGGCATCGGACCGAGATCCTTGAGCAGCGCCACGCCGAACACCTCGAAGGAGACCCTGATCAGCCCGAAGGCGCCGGCGGCCACCAGGACGCCAGAGAGCAGCGCCGAGCAGGGTGCCGGCGCAGCCGGGTGCGCATCGGGCACCCAGCCATGCAGCGGCATGACGGCCGCCTTCACGCCGAACCCGACCGCGAAGCACAAGAAGGTCACGAGCAGCGTGGTGTTGCCCACGTCGGCTCCGAAGAGCCCGCCGCCCGCACGGAAGGTGAGGTCACCGGCGTGGGCGTAGGTCAGCAGCACGCCGGAGAGGATCAGGGCGCCTGCGACCAACACGTACGCCAGGTACTTCAGCCCCGCCGCCAGGGCCGCCGGGGTCTCCTCGTGCACGACCAGCACGTAAGTGAGCACCGAGAGCAGCTCGTAGAAGATGAAGAAGGTCAACAGGTTGCCGGCGAAGGAGAGACCCATCGCCGCGGCGAGTGAGATCATCAGCGTGCCGTAGAGCCGCGGGAGGTTCTCGCCGTGCAGGTAGCCCGTCGCGTAGATCAGAGCCAGGAGCCACAGCAGGGCCGCGGTGGAGCCGTAGAGCACCCCGGCGGCATCGACGCGGAAGGCGATCCAGCTCTGCGGCGCGAGCTCCAGCAACTGGAGCTCGTAGGTCTGGCCGCGCAGCACCGCCGGCACCAGTGAGAGCGTCACCGCGACGGTAGCAGCGCTGCAGGCCAGCATCAGCCAGCGGAGCCAGGCGTAGGTGGTGCCGCCACGCCAGCCGATCGCACTCAGGGCGCCTACGCTCGGGAACAGCAGCGTTGCCAGCGGCAACATGCTCGCAATGGTCTTCATCGGACCCTACCCTCCGCGCCGCACGTCTCCGCGGCCGCCAGCGCGATCGGAGTCGGCACTCCCGATACGTCCGCCCGAGCACTGGCAATCAGCCGCGAACTCAACTCCATCACCACCACGAACCCCCCGGAGCGTCCGCTCGTCGGGCGCCCAGAGAGAGATACTACTCCCAAGCGAAGCTGGCGGCGGATGCCAGCACACGCTCTTACCAACCGTGGCTTCCGACACATTCCGCCTCCGTCGAGCCTGCCCGGCATCCTCGGGGCCTCGACATGGTTCGGTCGCTCCATGTTGGGGCCACGAGCAATCTCGTCAGTGTGACACTTCGTGAAACTTTGCACGAGTGACGAACGTCCTCATGCGGCGCGCGAAGCGCGCCCGGATGGACATCAGCGGACCGGTCCTGCCAGACCGAATGTCTCGTACACGGCAATGAGCGCGATCGAGGTCGGCATGCCCGGCACCGCGGCCGTGGTACCGAGCAGGATCACGTATGCCGCGCAGATCAGGGTAGGCACGAGCAAGACCAGCGGCGCCTCGCGCTTACCTCCAGCCGACGCCGCGGTCGCGCCGGCGGCGTCCCGATCGACATCCAGCCCGGCGCCCTGCCGGCGGCCGCTGCGCTCGGGCTGCGCGACCCTCTGCCCGTAGTACGCCCGGTGGATGATCGGGAACCAGTAAGCCGCATTCAGGAGCGAGCTCAGCAGCATCACGACCAGGAACCACCAGGCGTCTGCATGGAGCGCGCCCAACGACAGGTACCACTTCGTCTTGAACCCAGCGAACAGCGGCAGCCCGACGAAGCTCAGCGCGGCGACCGTGAAGGCACCCATCGTGTACGGCATCTGCCTGCCGATGCCCGCGAGTTGGCTGGCGTGCGTCTTCCCGGTCATCTCCCGCACCGCGCCCGTGCCGAAGAACATCGTGATCTTCGCGAAGGCCTGGTTGGCGAGGTGGACGACGGCGGCGAGCGCTGCCAGCGGCGTCAGCAGCGAGGCCGCGAGCACCGCGACTGCGAGCTGGCTGATCGTCGAGTAGGCCAGGCGACGCTTCAACTGGTCCTGTCGCAGGGCCATGACCGAAGCCACGAGGATCGTGCACGCGGCCAGGGCGCCGAGGTAGCTCGCGAAGCCCAGCTCCCCCAACAGGTCGGCCCCGAAAACGTTGTAGATGACACGTGTGATGCCGAAGACGCCTGCCTTGACGACCGCCACGGCGTGCAGCAGCGCGCTGACCGGGGTCGGCGCAACCATCGCGATCGGCAACCAACCGTGCAGCGGCATGATCGCGGCTTTCACGCCGAAGCCGATCACGAGCGCCATGAAGATGACGGCCAGCGTCGCCCGGCCGGCGTCGAGACCCAGGATTCCGGCGTGCGCGAACGACAGCGTTCCCGCGGCGCTCAGCGTCATCAGCGAACCAGCGAGCACGAACGCGCCGCCGGCCATCGTGTAGGTGAGGTAGATACGGCCCGCGCGCAGCGCCTCCGGGGTCTCGGCGTGCACTACGAGCGGATAGGTCGCCACGGTGAGCAACTCGAAGAAGATCAGCAGCGTGAGCAGGTTCTCCGCGAAGGCGATACCCACCGTCGTGGAGACGCAGACCGCAAAGAAGCCGAAGAAGCGCGCGCGCTGTTCCGCACGCTCCATGTAGCCGATGGCGTAGATCGTGGTGACCACCCACAACGTCGAGGTGACCAGCGCGAAGAACAAGCCGTAGGCGTCGGCGCGGAACGCGATCGACACCCCGGGCGAGAGGGTGATCACCGGCGTGTGGTACACGGCCCCGGCGAGCGTGCCCGGCAGCATCGACAACACCACCACCAGCTTCAGGACGGCGGCGCACAGACTCCAGAAGCGGCGCCAGAACACGTTCTTGCGGGCGACGACCACGAGCGCCGCGCAGGCGAACGAGACGAGCGGGGCGAGCAGAGGTCGGAGATCGAGAACCTCCACCCTTACGAGCCCATCGCGGCGAGCAGTTCACCGACGGCGGGCGTGATGAAAGCCAGCAGGATGCCGCCGAAGAGCCCCACGATCAGGCAGGCAGCCGCCAGGGCGATCACCGGTCCGCGCATCGACCAGGGCGGCTCGACCGCCGCCACGACCTCCTCGCGCGTGGCCCGCTGGAAGTAGAACGTGTTGAGCATCCGTACGTAGTAGATGAAGACGAACAGCGCCCCGAACACCAGTGCGAAGCCGTAGGCGACACGACCGGCCGAGAACGCGCCGAGCCCGATGTACCACTTGGAGATGAAGCCGGCGGTGGGCGGCAGGCCGACGATGGCCATCGCGCCCAGGGTCATGGCCGCGCACGTCTGCGGCAACGTGCGGCCGACGCCGCGCAGATCCGTGAGGGTCCGGAGCCCGGTCTGATGGATGATCGAGCCGGCGGCGAGGAACAGCGTCACCTTGATGAGCGCATGGTTGAACACGTGCACCAGCGCTCCCGAGACGGCGAAGGGCACCGCCAGCCCCAGGCCCAGCACGATGTAGCCGATGTTGGAGATCGTGGAGTAGGCGAGCATCAGCTTGATGTCGTCCTGGAAGATCGCCAGGAAGGCGCCCATCACGATGGCGACTGCGCCGAGCAACATGAGCAACTCGCTGAAGACGTCGAGTGCGATCCCGCTCTCGCCGGCGAGCTGCATGACCCTCACCAGGCCGACGATGCCGATCTTCACCACCAGTCCCGACAGCACCGCGCTCACCGGGCTCGGCGCGATCGCGTGGGCGTCGGGTAGCCACACGTGCAACGGGAACAGCGCCGCCTTGACCACGAACGCCACCGCCAGGCTGGCGAGCGCCAGCGTCGCAGCGGGCGACGGCTCTGAGGCGGCCAGCCGCGCAGCGACATCGAAGAGGTTCAGGCTGCCCGTGAGCGCGAAGAGGAGCGCCACCGCGAACAGGACCAGCAGCGACGACACCGAGCCGAGCAGCAGGTACTTCAGCGCCGCCCAGGCCGCGGTGCCCCGTCCCGCGACGGCGACCAGCGCGTAACTCGAGATCGACACCACCTCCATCGCGAGGAAGAGGTTGAACAGGTCGACGGTGAGCGAGAAGCCGATCAGCCCGCCCAAGTTCAGGAGCATCAGCGCGTAGAAGGCCGCCCACCGTTCACGCGGCACCGAGCCCTCGAGGTAGCGCCAAGCGAACGGCACGACCAGCGCGAAGAACGTCGCCAGCGGCGCCGACCAGGCGCCGAGACGGTCGAAGCGCAGCTCGATCCCGTACGGCGCCACCCAGCCGCCGAGGTGCACCGTGAGTGGGCCCTCGGCGACGAGCCGGATGGTGAGCGCGACCGCCAGCGCTGCGGTCAGCAGCGTCACCACGAAGGTGAAGCCGCCCGCGGCGCGGGCGTTGCGCTGCGCGACGATCGGCACCAGCGCCGCGGCGGCGAGCGGCAGCACCGGCAGCCACGCCACCGCCTGGCTCCAGGAGAACGTCACGGCAGACCCTTGAGCTCGTCGACCTCGATCGTGCCGTAGTGGGCGTGGATCTGCACGATCAACGCGAGTGCGACGGCGGTGACGCTGACCGCGACGACGATGCCCGTGAGCACCATCGCATGAGGGATCGGATTGGCGAAGAGCGGGCCGGTGCCGGCGGTGCGGATCGGCGGATCGGCCCCCTCGATCATCCCGGCGGTGACGAGGAACGCGAAGACCGCCGTCTCCATCACGTTGAGTCCGAGCAGCTTCTTGAGCAGGTTGCTCTTCCGCACGAGCATGTACAGGCCTACGCAGAACAGCACCACGAAGGCCAGGTAGTCGACGTCGACGCCGAAGAGGACCACGCTAGCCCTCCATCGCCATGAACAGCTGTGCCAGGATCACGGCGCCGCCCACGGCGATGCCGACCTCGACCGCGACGACCATCGCCTCACGCAAGGCGTACGCGGCCGCGTCGGCGGGATAGCCGAGGAAGGCGCCGGTCAGGATCCAGCCGACGGTACCGATGAGCGCGAACGACAGCGGCCCGAGCGCCTGCAACCAGACCCGGGCGCCTCGCGGCACCAGCAGCGCGGCCCGCTCACGTCCCTGCACGAGGGCGATGGCGATGAAGAGCGCGCCGAAGATGGCCGCGCTCTGGAAACCGCCGCCGGGACTGACATGACCTCGATAGAGCGAAGCCAGCGCGAAGACGGCGATGAACGGTCCGAGGAGCTGGACGACGAAGGCCACCACCGGGCTGACCGAGACGAGCTGCTGCGCGGGCCCCTCGGCGGTGAGCGACGCGGCCGGCGGGCGGTCGTCGCCGTCGTCCGGGCGCGCCGCACGACCACGAGGCAATGCCACCACCGCCACCAGCGCCGAGAAGATCACCACCACCTCGAGGAACGTGTCGAACCCCCGGTAGACCAGCAGCACCGCGGTGACCAGGTTGCGCATGCCGGTCTCGGCCACGCCGCGCTCAAGGTACCTCGCGCCGACATGCGTGTGCACCGGCGCATCCGGCGCCCCGTGGGGCGGCAGGTCCGCGACGCCGAGCATCAGCGTGGCCGCGGCGACCACCACGAGCGCCAGGCCCAGCCACCTCATGGCTTCTCCACTCGCGTGGTCCTGGCGACGGTGAGCAGGAACAGCACGCTGGTGACGCCGGCGCCGACGGCGGCCTCGGCGATGGCCACGTCAGGCGCCCCGCGGTGCTGCCACAAGACACACATCATCAGGCTGTAGAGCCCGAACTTCACCACCGCGGCCACGAGGTCGGTCGCCCGCACCACGGTGATCGCCGTGGAGATCAGCAGCAGCAGCAGCAGCGCGTCGAAGAGCTGACTCATCGGTCGTCACGCTCGCGCGCCCGGCCCACCGGCAGGCCGGTCCGGAAGCCGGCCCGGGCCAAGGCGTGGGCCGTGGTGGGGCCCGAGACCAGCACCAGGAAGACCAGCAGCACGAGCCTCAGATCCTCGAACGCCACGCCCCCGTAGAACAGCAGCCCCAACAGGATCGAACCGGCCCCGACGCTGTCACACTTGCTCGCCGCGTGCGCGCGGGTGTAGAGGTCGGGCAGCCGTACCAGACCAAGCGTTCCCCCCGCCAAGAAGACCACGCCGGCGAGCACCAAGAGCACGCTGAGACCCTGCTGCAGCACGATCACGACGCTCATGGCGGAGCCCCGGACCGAAAGCGTCCGGTCTCGATGAGGCGCGTGGCGGCGATCGTGATGATGAAGTTGAGCAGCCCGTACACCAGCGCGACGTCGATGAGGAAGGCGTGGCCGCGGATGACGCCGAGCAGCGCCAGCACGACCAGCGCCTTCACACCCACGACGTTCACCGCGAGGATGCGGTCCTGGATGCTCGGCCCCACGTCGGCGCGCCACAGGCAGACGAACGCCATCAGCAGCAGCGCCACGGCGGCCGCCCAGAAGAGCGTGATCACGCTCGCTCACCCTCGAAGAGCGCCTCGACGTCCATCGCGAGCCGCCCGCTGAGCAGGTCCTCGGCGAGCGCCCGGTCGAGGCAATGCACCACGAACGTGTCTCCCTCGATGTCGAGCGTCAACGTGCCAGGCGTGACGGTGATCAGGTTCGCGAATGCCGCCCGGGCGGCGTCGGTACGGAGGTGGACGGTATGCCGCACGACCTCGGGCCCGATCGGCAGGCGTGGGTCGAGCACGATGCGCAGCACCTGCAGCGAGGCGACGATCACCCGAAGGGCGGTCTGCAGGACGAAACGCGGCACGCGCCAGGGCCGCAAGCTGGCGAAGAACGGGTCGGCGAGCGGCCACAGGAAGCGCGCGGCCCACACGCTAACCCCGAACGCGAGGCCCACACCCACGAGCAGATCGAGGACGACCTCGGGTGGCACCACCAGACACCAGAATGCAAAGAGGGCAACGCTCATCTTGACGGTGCGCATGAGCTGGCAGCGGTCTCCCCGGACGGGTGAGGACGGAGTTGGACGCGGCGCACGGGGCGTGCGGCGCTTCGGCACGTACACATCGTGGCGTCGCGCCGAACGCGAACTCGACGCATCAGGCTGTTACGACGTGCGTCAGCCACGCCAGGGCCACATTGTTGCACGCGCTACGCGGGCCGGTGCGCGCTCCCTGCCGGCGCGCGCGGGTCAGTGCTCGAGCGAGCCGGGTGTAGGCGGCCGCTCGACGCGTTGCAAGGCGTCGAGCGGGAACTCGGCCGAGCGGACCCGGTCACGGTGCTCGGAACCCTCCTGGAACCACTTGCAGAAGCAGATCCCTTCTTCCTCGACGACGTCGGCGACCGTCATCGCCGGGCCGCCGGACTTCAGCTGCACCACGTCACCGATCGCGAAGGCGGCCATGCGCTAGCGCTCCCTGAGCGCGTCGAGGTACGCGAGGACGGCATCGAGCTCCACGTCGTCGAGCTCGGCGGTCGAGAAGGCAGGCATCGCTCCCAACCCGGTGCGCACCTGGAGCCTGATGAGCCAGTTCGGTCGCCGCGAGTCGATGATGCCGGGTCCCAGGCCGGCCAAGGCGTTGGGATGGCACCCATGGCACGCCGCGGCGAACACCCGCTCGCCCAGCACGACCTGCGCGTCGGTACCGACGAGCGCCTCCAGCGGCGGCGGGCCGCGAAAGGCCGGCGCGCACGCCGCGACGAGCGCGAGCGCCGCAGTCAACGCCGTCAAAGCCGTCATGCGCACGGCCAAGCGGCCGAAGCCGGCGGGTCTTGGGCGACTGCGACTCGTCGTCATGGCTGGTCCCTCCGTACGATCCGCCACAGCACGCCGGTCTCGGGACGCGGCTCCGGGGCGTCGCCGACGGTGACCACGCCGAAGTCGACCACGTACAGCGCGCTGCCGTCGGGATCGAACCTGACCGCCACGGGCCGCTCGAGACCGCGCGTGCCGAGGCGCGAGGCGGGGCCGCGCTCCGGCGCGCGGTTGACGGCGAAGTCGCGCATCACGCCCGTGGCGGGATCGACCCTGATCACCTTGAACCCCACCGGGCCGAGCACCTTGCCCGCGACGGGGGCCAGGTCCCCGAACTGGGCGATGAACGCCTCGCCGACATGGCCGAACACCTCGGATGCGGAGAAGTCCAGCCCGTTCGACGAGGAGTGCACGCCGAGGCGGGCTACCGGGGCGGGCGGCACGCCGGGGTGAACCTGGAGCACGAAGCCGGGTGCGGGCTCGCCCGGCGGGCGGAAGAAGTCCGCGTCGGTGAGCGGCCGGTCGGCGTGGAAGTCGGGCCAGCCGTACCAGCCGCCGGGCGTGACGCGCCACAGCAGGTCGGCGCTGCCGAACACGGGGCGGCTGCCGCGCAGGTCGTACTGGTTGTCGGTGACGAACAGTTCGTCGGTAGGCGAGAAGGCCAGGCCGAAGGGGTTGCGCAATCCCCAGGCGACGAGCTCGAGCCCGCTGCCGTCGGTCCGGATGCGCATCACCGCCCCCGTGCACGGCAACGTGCCGCGGATCACCTGGCCGGCCTCGGTCGGCGTGCCGAACGGCACGAAGGCGCCGGTGACGACCTCGCCGGCGTCTTCCGAGAGCGGGTCGGCGGAGCGGAAGTTGCGGCCGACGAGGGTGACGTCCTCGCAGGGGACATCGTGGAAATCGGGGTAGCGCAGCAACCAGCCGAAGCCGGCGTTGTCGATGCCGACGACGCCGGAGTTGGTCGCCGTGCCCTGGCCGAAGTAGAGCCATCCGTCGGGACCGATCGCCGGGCCGTTGGTGTGATGATCACCGAGGCTCGGCAGGTCGTCGATGAGGGTGGTGACCGTGCCGCCGGGCTCGATCCTGAGGATCTCACCGCCGACGAGCGTCCCCCCCGCCACGTAGAAGGCGCCGTCGGCGTACGCCACCCCGTTCCAGGGGGGATTCTCGCCGGACGCTACCACCGTCGCGGCGCCGTCGTCCTCGAGGCGCAGGAGCCGCGGCGTCGTCACCACCTCGCCGTACGAGTAGCCCGCTTCGAGCACGTGGACGCGGCCCTCGGCGTCGAAGGCGACGCCGGTCGGGAACGTCAGCCCGGTCGCAACCACCTCGATCGCGTAGCCCGCGGGCAGCGCCACATCGCTCGGGTCGACGGTGCGCGGCCCCTCGAACGCAGTCTGCCCACCACCTTGCGAGGGGAGGAACGGGAAGCAGCCGGCGAGCGTGAGCAGCGCGAGGATCAGCGCCGGGACGAGGATCAGGCGCTCGTGCGGTGCGCGCATGGTGTCCCCCTTCGGGTGCCCGAGGACGGCCGTCCGCTGAGCGGGGCGTCCGGCGACCGCGCCGCGCGGGCGATCGCGGGCGAGGTGGTTTCGCTCATCCACACATACTCCATTTTCGGTCCGAAGCGGGTTTCCTGGCGCGCCTAGGCGCCTGGAAGGGGCGTTCGCCGGGAGCGCCGGCGGATCGCCAGCGGCCGCGGGCCGGTCTTGCTGCATGCGCTCCGCATCGACCGCAAGTCGACGTCCTGCAATCGATCCGGGCGGGCATCCAGCCACCCGCTACGCCCGGTAGAACGCGGCGCAGGCACGTTGATCAGCCTCCCGCGTATCCGGTACCCTGCTGACACACGCGCGCGCAACACGAGGGAGATTCCATGCCATATCGGCCGTTCGACGGGGATTATGCGACGATCGACTTCCTCGATCTGCTGATGATCGACATCCACGGCGGCATCAGGAACGTCTCGATCCCCAGTCGCTACGTCAGCGACAAGCTGCTCGCGGAGGGCGTCGGCTTCGACGCCAGCAACTTCGGGTACGCCAAGACCAGCGACTCCGACATGGTGGCGATCCCCGACATGACGACGGCCTTCGTCCAGGAGCACGATGCCCACACGGTCCTCCACGTTCTGTGCGACGTCGAACTGACCGAAGGCGGGCGCTTCACGCAGTACCCGCGCCATGTCACGCGCCGGACGATCGACGTCCTGCGCCGCGAGGGCATCGCCGACGACGCGCAGATGTTGGTCGAGCTGGAGTTCCACATCCTCGACGACGTCCGCTACGGCTCGGACTACGCGCACAGCGCCTATCACCTCCAGAGCGTGGAAGGGCTCGGACCCGACTTCGACGAGCGGCCCCGCTTCAACGCGCAGAAGGGCTACCACCGCGTCTTCCCTGAGGATCGCTACGAGGGCATACGCCACGAGATCGTGACGTCGCTGGGCGCCATCGGCATCCCGGTGAAGTACCACCATCACGAGGTCGGCGCGGGGCAGCACGAGATCGAGCTCGATCTGATCCCGCTCGAGCGGGCTGCGGACGCGCTCAGCCTCAGCAAGTGGATCATCCGCAGCATCGTGGCCGCGCACGGGCTGTTCGTCACCTTCATGCCCAAACCGATCTACCGCGCAGCCGGCAACGGGATGCACGTGCACCAGTACCTGGAGCGTGAGGGACGAACGTGCTTCGCCGGCGACGCGCTCCACGGGCTCACCGACGAGGCGCTCGCCTACACCGCAGGGCTGCTCGAACACAGCCTGAGCGGATCGCTCCTTGCCTTCACGAATCCGTCGACCAACTCGTACCGGCGCCTGGTCCCCGGCTTCGAGGCTCCGGTCGGGGCGACGTTCGCAAGAGCCTCGCGGGAGGCCTCGGTCAGGATCCCGGGCTACTTGAAGCCTGCCGAGCGGCGCATCGAGTACCGTACCGGCGACGCCTCGGCGAATGGCTACTACGCGCTGAGCGCCATGGTGCTGGCCGGGGCGGACGGCATCCGACGCGGTGCCGACCCGGTGGCGCTCGGCTTCAGCGATCCGGGCAACGGGAAGGTCTTCCCGTTGTCGCTCGATGCCGTCTTGGACGGGCTGGCCGCCGATCACGCCTACCTGGTCCCGGTCTTCCCCGAGTCCCTGATCGACCTCTGGATCCGGCTCAAGCGCCAGGAGGCGCAGATCGTCTATCGCGCGCCCACGCCACAGGAGTACGAGCTCTACTTCAACATCTAGCTCGAATGGGTGCAGCTCCGCGCCAGCGCCGCGCCCACCCCGACACGTCCGCGGCGGGTGCCACAGCCGATGCGCCTCACGCGCTGCGCGCGGGCACTGCGACCGGAAAGCCGGCTCGGTGGAGCTCGTCATGCATGCGCCCCACGGCGTAGAGCAGGACATCGATGCCCAACTCGAAGGCCTCGCGCCATTGCTCGGTCGCGCCTTCGAAGAGCAACGCCGTGAACCGCACATCGAGGAGCGTCTGGCCCTGCAGCGCGGACGCATCGGGCGCCAGATCGAGGTGCTCGGGCCCGTCGGCCGCGCGGCGCGGGACCTCGCCGCTGGCGTCGGTGAGGACGAAGCGCACGTGTTCGAGACGGCCGTGCAAGAAGTTGATCAACTCGACGGTCGCGGCGAGGGCGCCGGGGTGGGCGCGATCGTCGATGAGGAGCGCCTCACGGAGGTCCATCGCGAAGGTGTGTGGGGCACCGTCGTCGCTGAGCATGTCGAGCCGGTGGCCTTCGAGGTCGAAGCTGAAGCGGTGCTTGCCGCGCTGCTCCGTGACGACCTCCACGAGGCACAGGCCCCGCGTGGCGAACGCGTCGAGAACGAGCTCGATGATCGGAAAAGCGCCCTTGATGTCGCACATGCGCGGCCTCTCCTGTCTGAACACGACGTTCGCGGTGACGGGCCTCGGCGAGCACGGCACACGCATACGAGCATCCAAGGGGGAGGGACGCATCACCAGCCTAGCCGCTCCTTGCCCGCGGACGTGTTGGCCCGCCGCTCGGAGCATGCCCGTTTCCCGCGGTCGACCGCCGCCCGGCTGCGAGCGGGCTAGATTGTGGCATGGAGCGACAGCGCATCCTGATCGTGGAGGATGACGTCGCCCTGGCGCAGGCGCTCTCGAGCGAGCTCCGCCAGGCGTACGACACACGCGTGGCACACAGCGGCCGGCAGGGGCTCATCCTCGCCGCCAGCGAGCACTTCGATCTCGTCGTGCTCGACCTCAACCTGCCCGACATGGACGGCATCGAGGTGGCCGAGCAGCTCCAGGAGGCGCCGGTCAAGATCCTGATGCTGACGGCGCGCGCAGACGTCCACAGCCGCGTGGTGGGACTCTATGCCGGTGCGAGCGACTACCTGGCGAAGCCCTTCGACATGGAGGAGTTGCTGGCGCGTGTCTACGCCCAGCTACGCCGGCGCGACGGGGCGGAGGTGTTCGCTTGGGGGCCCCTGCTCGTGACACCCGCTGAGCGCTGCTGCAGCGTCGACGGCGAGTCGCTGCCGCTGACCGCGCTCGAGTTCGAGCTGCTGGCGTTGATGGTCGCCAACCATGGGCGGGTGTACTCGAAGGCGACGCTCGAAGAGCGCCTCTACGACGAGCGCGGGCCGGCCTCGAACGCCGTGGAGGCGCTCGTCTCGCGGCTGCGCGCGAAGCTGGCCGACGCCGGGCTCGACCAGGTGATCGAGACCGTGCGCGGCATCGGCTACGTGATCCGAGCACCGCGCTCATGACCCTGCGCGCACGGTTAGGCCTGTGGTCGAGCTTGTTCGCGGTGCTCGTCGTGGGGATGTTCGGTGCGCTGGTCTACGTCAGCTACCAGCGTCAGCTGGAGGGCCAGTTGACCGCCGTGCTGCGGCACGACCTGGCGCGCGTGGCGACGCTGCTCGACGAGCCGAGCCTGGGAGCCTCCTTCATCGGCGCGGCGAGCGACGACGTCGTGCTGCAGTTCGTGGCCGATGGCCGCGTCGTCCTGGGTTGGGGCGATCCGGCGCCGCTACCCGCGGTCGACCGTCCCACGCGCATCGTCCGCGGCGAGCGCAGCTACCTGGTGGCGCAGGCGCCGTGGCGGGCCGCGAACGGTTCGATCCGCCTGGCGCACGACATCACGAACGCCGTCAACGCCATCGCCGGCGTCGGCAGGGCGCTGATCGTGTCAGGTGCCGTGGTCGTCTTGTTGGCCACGCTGGCGGCGCTGATCGGCGTGCGCCGGATGCTGCGGCCGCTCACGGACTTGGCCGGCCAGACCCGACAGCTCGAGCCGGCGACACCCGGTGCGGTGACCTACCGGGGACCGCGCGACGAGGTCTCCGACCTGGCCATCGGCCTGAACGAGGCGCTCGCCGCCATCAAGGAACACCGCGAGCAGGAGCGGGCATTCCTCCTCGAGGTGGCTCACGAACTCGCGGCACCATTGACCCTGGTGCACTACCACCTCGACGGCCTACGCCGGCAGGACGGCGACGACGCTCGCCTGCGGGCGGCGTCGGACGCTGCCCGCGAGCTCCTGCGCACCTCACAGGACCTGCTGGTCGTGGCTCGAGGTGAGCTCGATCGCGCGATGACGTACGAACTCCTCGATCTGCGTCAGGTGATCGAACGCATCGCGACCGAGTACCCCGGCATCGCCGTGGACGTGGACGGGCCGGCGGAGGTGGTCGGTGACCCCGAGCGGCTGATGCAGGTGGTGCGAAACCTGGTCCGCAACGCAGTCCAAGCCCAGGGTGGGACCGAAGGCGTCCGCGTGAGGCTGCGCACTCGGCCCGGCGAGCACGTCCTGGAGGTGCACGATGGGGGTCCCGGGATGGACGCCGACACGCGCTCACGGGCCTTCGTGCGCGGGTTCAGCGGCGGCCGCGGCAGCGGCGTCGGCCTGGCCGTGGCGCAGAGTCTGGCCGAGCGCCATGGCGGGCAGGTGCACGTGGCATCGAGCACGGCGGCGGGTACGGTGATGGAGGTGGTGTTGCCGAGCCTCGACGCCCGGCTCGCCGACCCTCCGACGGCTCCGGTTGCCGTGAGGCAGGCGTAAGCCAGGCGTAAGGTGGGCCGCTTATCTTGCTCTGGGCTGAGCTGGCGGCATACCGGCTCACGGGAGGTCGAGGAGGTTCCGTCGTGCGCTACATGATCTCGCTGCTCGTCGCACTGGTGCTGTCGGCGGCCACGGCCGTAGGCATCCCCAGCGACGCCCACCTCTTCGTGCTCGACGATGCCGGCACCATCGTAGGGGTCGGTAGGACGGTGGCGGGCGAGGCCTTCGAGCTCGACCTGATGGTGGGTTTCGAAGGCTTCGCCAAGCTGACGTTCGTCACGTCGGCTGGCGACGTGCTCGTGCTCGACGTCTCGGTGATGTCGGGCGTGATGTACCACGAGCTGATCGATGTCGCGGTGCTCGCGCGCGCAGCCGGCTTCGACGCCGTCCGCGTGCGCCCGGCCGAGACCGTTGCGGACGACCCCGCGGCGGGTCGGGCCGCCGACGCGCCTGGGCGCGCGCTCGGGCCGCCGGCTGAGACGCCGGTCGAGACGCCGGTCCGACCGACGCGGCCGGCCGAGCCGCCGAGCCGAGCGGACGACCCACCCGCCGAACGACCGGCCGAAGCACCAGCTGAGCGGCCAGTGGTGCCGGTCGAGCCGCCGAGCAGACCGGTGGACCCACCCGTCGGACCACCCACGGAGCGGCCAGTGGTGCCGGTCGACCCGCCGAGCAGACCGGTGGACCCACCCGTCGGACCACCGGCTGAGCCGCCGGCCGAACCACCGGCCGAGCCGCCAGCTGAGCCGGTCGGGCCGCCGTCGCCGCTGCCGGTGGAGCCGCCGATGATCTCGATCGATCCGCCCATCGACCCGATTCCCGGACCGGGACTGCAGGTCGACGAGGAAGCCGACGCCGACGACGAGCACGAGGACGACGAGCACGACGACGACGAGCACGACGACGACGAGGACGACGAGGACGACGACGAGGACGACGACGACGAGCACGAGGACGAAGAGTAGCCTGGCCGGGCGGCCGCGAACCGTCATCCGGACAGCTGCGCACGCGTCGACGCCCCACGAGCAGGCGGACCCCGAGTTGCCATCGGGGTCCGCCTGCTCGTGCCGGGCACGCGTGGCATCACCCGGGCGCTGCCAGGAGGACGAACGCTCGCGAAGCCCGGCTGTTGCGCGGGGACGTTCCGCCGTCGCGCGACGCCCGGGTGCGTCATAGCCTGCGGCGAGTGGGCACAGGCGCCCGAGGAGGACCACATGAAGCACCTGCTCGTGCTCGGAGGCGGCACCGCCGGCACCATGGTGGTCAACAAGCTGCGGGCCCGGCTGGCGCCCTCGGAATGGCGGATCACCGTCGTCGATCGCGACGACGCGCACCACTACCAGGCCGGCTACCTGTTCATCCCGTTCGGCGACTACGACCGCAAGGACGTCGTCAGGCGCCGCAGCCGCTTCGTCCCGGAGGGCGTCGAACTGGCCTTCGGGGAGATCGCGGCGCTCGATCCCGAGGTCTGCAGCGTGACCCTGGCCGATGGCACCGCCTTGGCCTACGACCAGCTGATCATCGCCACGGGGACGACGCCACGGCCCGACCAGACACCCGGCATGCTCGGGTCCGAGTGGCGGCGCAGCGTCCACGAGTTCTACACGCTCGACGGCGCCTTGGCGCTGGCGGACGCGCTCACGGCGTTCGAGGGCGGCCGGCTCGTCGCGCACATCGCCGAGATGCCCATCAAGTGCCCGGTGGCGCCGCTGGAGCTGCTCTTCCTGGCCGACGCCAAGCTCCGCGAGCGCGGCCTGCGCGAGCGCTGCGAGCTCGTCTACGTCACGCCGCTCGACGGCGCCTTCACCACGCCGGTGGCGAGCGACCGGCTCGCGGGCATGTTGGAGGCGCGTGGCATCGCGGTCGAGAGCGACTTCGTGGTGGAGCGCATCGACGCTGCGGCCAAAGCGCTCGTCTCGTACGACGAGCGCACGGTGCCGTTCGATCTGCTCGTCACGGTGCCGGTCAACATGGGCGCCGACTTCGTGGGCCCGAGCGGCCTCGGCGACGAGCTGCACCACGTGCGCGTCGATCCGCACACCATGCAGTCGCGGCTGTACCCGAACGTCTTCGCCCTTGGCGACGCGAACGACCTGCCGATCTCGAAGGCCGGGTCGGCGGTCCACTTCTCGGTCGAGGTGTTCACCGAGAACTTCGTCGATCACGTGCAGGGCCGCCATATGCGGCGCGCCTACGACGGTCACGTCAACTGCTTCATCGAGTCGGGTGGCGGGAAGGCGCTGCTCCTCGATTTCAACTACGAGACGCAGCCGCTGCCCGGCCGCTACCCGCTTCCCGGGGTCGGCCCCTTCGCGCTGCTCGAGGAGTCGGCCCTGAACCACGCCGGCAAGCTGCTGTTCAAGTGGGCCTACTGGCACGTGCTGCTGCGTGGCCGTGAGCTGCCGCTACCGGCCTTCCGGACCCGGGCCGGCCATGGCAAGCAGCGCGAGGCAACGCCGTGAGCGCGCCACCCGAGCGGGCCGGCGGCGCGGGCCTCGAGGCCCAGCTGGCGCGCATGGCACAGCAACTCGACGAGATCGCCGCCGAGAGCCGCCGGTCGCGCGAGCGTTGGGAGGCGCTCGACGAGTTGGTACGAGATCTGACGCCCATCATGCGTCAAGCCCTGGACGGCGCTACCACCCGGCTCGAGACCCTGGCGGATCGCGGCTATGGTGAGGTGCTCGGTGCGGGCGCCGGCGTCGCCGACGAGTTGATGCGCACCTTCGACCGCGAAGGCGTCGAGCGCATCGGCGACAACCTGCTGCTACTGCTGAAGACCATCCAGAACATGCGCTGAGCCGAAGGAGGGCCGGCGCCGCGGCGCCCAGGTCGAGCGCCGAAGGGAGAGGGGCACGATGCTCGTCACCATCGCCGGACGCCCTGTACACGTCAACGACGAGGGCTTCCTCACCGAGTACGAGGAGTGGGACGAGGCGATCGCCGCCGCGCTCGCCGCCGACATCGGCATCACCCTCACGCAGGAGCACCTCGCGGTGGTGCGCTTCGTGCGCGACGACTACCATGCCCGTAGCGTCACGCCTACGCTGCGGCGCGTCACGAGCGCGGGCGGTTTCGACACGCGGCGCCTGTTCGTCTTGTTCCCCAAGAAGCCCGCCAAGAAGATCTCGTACATCGCCGGCGTGCCCAAGCCCGTCGGTTGCGTCTGAGCCTCGAGGAGATCCCCATGACGAACGCTCGGCCCGTGCCCACGTTCGACGACGACGTCAGCGGCCGCAAACTCTGCATCATCTGCTCCAAGGGTTCGCTCGACATGGCCTACCCCGGCCTGATCCTGGCCAACGCCGCCTTGGGGGAAGGCATCGAGACCCACCTGTTCTTCACGTTCTGGGGTTACGAGATCATCAACAAGAAGACCATGGGCGCCCTGCAGTTCTGCCCCGTGGGGAACCCGGCTACGCACATGCCCACGGCGCTGTCGGGCCTGCCGGGGATGCAGGGTATGGCGACGCGCATGATGCGGCGGCAGATCGCCGCGCTCGAGGTGCCGCCGGTGCCCGAGTTCCTCGAGCTGATCGCCGACGCCGGCGGTCATCTGTGGGCCTGCCGCATGTCGGCCGACATGATGAAGCTCGAGCGCGACGACCTCTTCGAGCGCGTCGAGGGCATCATCGGCGCGACCGAGTTCATCGAGATCTCGGCCGGCGCCCAGACGATCTTCATCTGATGCAAGGCGGGCGCACGACGCCGTCGGCAACCCCCGTGCGGGTCGCGGTGGTGGGCGCGGGCCTCGGCGGTCTGACTGTCGCCCACGCGGTCCGGCGCCATGCCACCGAGCACGGCCGGGCGCTCGAACTCGAGGTCTGGGAGGCCGGTGAACGACCGGGCGGGCAGCTGTACACCTGGCGTGAGGACGGCTTCCTGATCGAATGGGCCGCCAACGCCTTCCGCACCGGCCTCGGGCCCACCGCCGATCTCGTCGAGCGGCTCGGCCTGCAGGGCGAGCAGGTCCATGCCGACCCCGCCGCCAACCGCCGCTACGTGTTCCACGGCGGTCAGCTGCACCTCTTGCCGAGCGGCCCGATCTCGCTGTTGTCGTTCAGCCCGATGTCCCCCGAGGGGCGCATGCGCGTCCTGGCAGAGCTGTTCCTGGCGCAACGGGTCGACCATGAGGAGTCGGTCCACGACTACGCGAGCCGTCACATCGGACCCGAGGCCGCCGAGGTGCTGCTCGGCACCATGGTGCGGGGCGTGTACGGCGGTGATGCGCGGCTGCTGTCGGTCGATGCCGCCTTCCCCGTCATGCGCGAGATGGAACGCGACCACCGCTCCCTGGTGATCGCGGGGCTCGCCGGGATGAGCAAGCGCATGCGAGAGGGCAAGACCACCTGGAGCTTCCGCGGCGGTATGGGCACGCTCATCGAAGCGCTCGCCACGGACCTCGGAGCGGCGCTGCGCACCGCTACCCCAGCGCTGGGACTGGCGCTCGATCCGGCGGCCTCCGGCTACCTGCTGCGCCAACGCGACGGTGCGACCCGGGCATTCGATGCGGTCGTGCTGGCCGTCGAGCCGGAGGCGGCCGCGGAACTGCTCGAACCGCTCGACGCGCCGGCGGCGCGCGAGATCGCCGGGATCCCTTCCGGGCCCATCGGCATGGTGGCGCTCGCGTTCGCGCGCGAGGCGTTCCGCACCGCTCCCGATGGCTTCGGCTTCCTCGTGGCGCCGAGCGAGGACCTGCGGCTGTTGGGCACCCTGGTCGAGTCGAACGTCTTCCCCGGGCGAGCCCCGGCTGGGACCGTCTTGGTGCGCGTCATCATGGGCGGCGTCGCCGAACCGGAGCTCGCGGCCCGCAGCGACGACGAACTCGTGGCCGTCGCTCTGGACGGCCTCGACCGGGCGTGGGGCGTCACGGGCGCTCCACTGCGCACGTGGGTCGGCCGGCAGAACCGCGGCATCCCGCAGTACGTGGTCGGTCACGGCGCGCGCCTCGCGCGCATCGAAGAGCGGCTGCTACGCTTCCCGGGCGTGCATCTCGCCGGCAATGCCTACCGCGGCGTCGCGGTCGGTCGCTTGGTGGAGGACGCCGAACGCGTGGCGGATGCGGTGTGGCAGGTGGCGGCCGCGGCCTGACGGATGCGGGCGGTGCGCCTCACGAGGCTCGAGACCCGTTCAGTTCCCGTCGTAGCTGTCGTAGGTGAAGGTGTTGAACTCGGAGTCGTACGACTCGCAGCCCGCCGCCGCCCAACAGCTCTGGGCGTTGAGCGTCTGCTGGTAGGCCTCTGGTGTGTAGCGCGACATGCACTCGTCGATGGTGCCGCAGCCCGTGTCGCCAGCCACCGTGCTGCCAGGTCGGCCGGGGCCGCCGCCGAGCGCCTGTCGCACGGCCGCCTCGCCGAACGCCAGCACGAACACGCCGAGCACGAACTCCTCGCGTTCGTCCGGGCTCGCGGAGTGCCAGTTCGCCTGGACGCGATCCCACACGTCGCCAGCCTGCGCGAGCACCGCCTGGTCGGCGGCAGCCAGGGTGGAATAGTTCCGACCGAGCGCCTCGAGCAGCTGTAGCCGTTCGGCGTGCGTGAAGGGCTGCTGGTAGCCGACCTGCGCCAGCGAGAACTCGAGCGCCTCGACGAACGCGCGCGCGTTGGCCTGGGTGAGCGTGCCGTGGGGCCCGCGGGCGACGACCGGGTCGCTTGGGGCAGGGCCGCTGCCGGCGCCGCCGAGGGGGTTCACGGGAGCCGCCGGACCGCCTCCCAGGCGCTGGGTCCGGTAGCTCGATCCCCCCGACTCGACCGTCAAGGTGTCGCCCGTCAGGGTCGCGCTGAACGGGAAGCTGCTCGCACCGGCGACGAACGCGCCGTCGAGCCGGCCGCTGGCGCCGCTCGCCTGGAAGGGGTAGGCCTGCCCCGCCATGATCAGCTCGCCCGCATAGGCGCCGCCCTCGGAGCGAACGGTCACCCGCAGGCCGTCGCCCTCGAACGTGCCCAGCAGGGCGTCGGCAGCGCCGGCGGCAAGCGGGTTGGTGCCGCCGGCCGCGGCGGCCGAGACGTGCAGTCGATAGCGCGCCGGCGCGCTCAACAGGTTCAGGACGTCGACGTAGAGGGGCCCGGCGGCGGGCGCGTCGAACGTGTAGCTCGGATCGGGGTCGTCGCTGATGTCGAGGTGGTCGACGTGGTCGTAGTCGAGGATCGGCGCGCCGAACTTGACCGCCAGGTCGATGTCGCTGCCGAAGCCCTCGACCCGGACCGTGACGGGCCCCGACCCCGCAGCGATCGGTACCACGTAGGTGTGGTAGACGAACGGTTCGGCTCCGCCGGCGCCGGCCAGCACGCCCTCGACGCTGCCGCCGAGCGGCACTTCGCCGTAATCGCCACTCGGCGAACCCTGGGCGGCGGCGACGCCAGCGGCGACGCTAGCAGCGAGCGCGGCAGCCAGCAGCCAGGCGGCCGCACTCCACGTCGGGCGGGTTCGGATACGAGCGACGCGTTCCATGGTCATCTCCTCGCGCACCACGCGGTGCTTCGTGGACGGTGTGGTCCGGCCGCGGCGCCGCGGGGCGGACCGGCGCCCGGAGCCATGCGCCGATCATGGGGGTACGAGCGTTACGCGCGCGTGACACGCCGCCGCGCCCGGCCGGCCAGCGGCTGTGCGGCCGTCGCCGACGGCACGCCGAGCGCGCGTCGGCGCGTTTGCGTCGGCGCGTGTGCGTCGTCGTCAGCCGCGCTCCCCCGTGGGCTCGATCACGACGCGACTGCGCGGCAGGTAGCGCCCGCCATCCCAGCCACGCAGGAACGCGACGAGTTCCTCGCGCAAGTAGCAGTGGAGGTTCCAGGCGGTCGCCGCGTCCTTGGCGCTGCACAGCACCCTGACCTGGATCACGTCCTCGTTCGCGGCCACGACCTGCAGACTCGGTGGCTGCTCGCGGTCCCAGTCAGCCGCCGCCTCGAGCAGTTCGACGTAGCGACGTCGCAACGCCTCGACGGGCGTCCGGTAGTCCACGTGGAGGAGCACCGGCATGATCATGTTGGGATTCGTCATCTCCCAGTTCTCGATCGGGTTGGCGATGAGGTAGCGGTTCGGCACCGCGATGCGGCGCTGGTCCCAGGTGCGGATGATGACGAAGGTGTAGGTGATGTCCTCGATGGAGCCCCATTGATCGTCGAAGTAGACGGCGTCGCCGATCCGTACGAGGCGCGTCAGGGCGATCTGGATTCCGGCCATGATGTTGCTCAGCGACCCCTGGGCCGCGATGCCGAGCACGATCCCGGCGGCCCCGGCCGACGCCAGGAGCGACGTGCCGAGCGTCCGCAAGGCATCGAACTGGGCCAGCGCCAGCCCGATGCCCAACAGCAGCACCAGGATGATGAACAGGCGGCGGAACACCGACAGGTTGGTGAGGTGACGCCGGGCGGTCATAGCGTCCGACTCCGCCATCTCGTCGAACCGCTGGCGCGCCACGTACTCCGACAGGTAGTTGATGACCGACATCACCAGCCAGGTGGCGGCGCCGACCAACACGGCCGCCATGAACGCCGATACGATCCGGCTCGGCGGACCGGTCAGCGTCAGCAGGGTCGAACTCGCGAGCCACAGCACGAGTACGCTCGCGAGCAGCACGAGCGGCCGTCCGACCTCGTCCGCCAACCCACGAATGCGGCGTCGCTCCGACGTGGCCAACCAGCGCTGCACCATCCGCCGTATCAGGTTGCCGACCCCGACCGAAACCGCCACGAGGGCCAGGAAGCCGATCCACTGCCAGCCCACGGCCGGACCGACGGCGCCGACCGCCCAAGCGGGGATGATCCGTTCGAGCCAGCCCGGGCCATGCCGCTCGTAGAGGGCGTCGATGGAACGCACGGTGCTTCGCGCGATCACCCACACGGGCGGCGTGCCGTCCGGCTCCAGCCGTTCCAGGCGGACCTCGACCGGTGCCAGTACGCCGCCGATCTCGCCGATCAGCACGTTGTTCCGCGGCGTCGGCGCAACGTCCGCCTCGGAGCCCGCTGGGTGGTCCCTGGCGCCATCGGACCGATCAGGCAGCGCACGCCAATCGACGGCGAGGCGCCGGTCGATCACGATGTACAGGCGCTGCGCCAGGTCGGCGGACCGGCGCTGCCGCACGTCGTCATCGAGATCGGAGAGGTTCAAGACCGTCGCAGCCTCACCAAAGCGGCCCGCGCTCCCTGCCACCAGGAACGTTTCGAAGGCCGAGCGCGGCGTCCGCAGCGCGACGGCTCTCGCCGGCATCGTCCAGGCATGCAGCTCCGGGGCCGGCTCCATGCTGAGCGCCTCGGGCGTAGCGGCGGACACCGCCGCGCCGAGCAGCAGGGCGATCACGGCCACGGCGCCCGCGGTCGCGACGCGCCGACACCACGGCATCGGGCGCGCGCGGCTGCCGCCCCGACTGCGCCTATCCATGGCTGGACGCTTCACGCTGTCGCGGGCGGGCCGGCGCTCCGCGCCTGCGGTCGTAGCCGGTCTCGAGCCCTTGGTCGTCGTTCGTCCGAGCCATGCTCACCGCTCGTCTCCAGTCCCATGCCCCATCCCCCATCCCATCGGCCAGCATACGGACCTTCCGCTCGCGTTCACGTGTCAAGCGCTCTGGCTGACCCAGCACGACGAAGAGCGGCAGCCCGCTACGCTCCCGAGTGCAGCCGACCGTCCATAGCGAACGACCCCGGCCGGTTGGCCGGGGTTGGTGCCG
>SLRS01000196.1 GCA_007130855.1 Trueperaceae bacterium
CGAGCACCGACTCGACGTTCATGACCGGGCAGGTGATGCATCTCAACGGCGGGGCGATCGTCGGCGCTTGAGCTACCTGCGCAGCGTTCGGCCGACGCCTTCGGGAGGCACGGAGCGAGGCGGCCTGGGTCGGGCGGGGCCAGTCGTCCCAAAGGGGCGCCAGGGTACGATGATCGCCGCATGCGGGGAGCCACGCCACAGCGCCGCCGGCCGGCCGGACTGCTGCTCGACATGGACGGTCTCCTGGTCGACACCGAAGCACTGTGGTTCGAGGCCGAGCGGGCGGCCACGGAGCGTTACGGGGGCTGCTTGCCCGACGAGGCCGAGGCGGCGCTGCTCGGCGTGGACACCGACACCATGCTCGGCCTGCTGAGGACGCGCTACGGCGCTTCGGCCGACGCCGAGACGCTGCGCCGTGCGGTGCTCGAGGAGCTCGGCGGGCGGCTGGCGCGGTCTCGGGCGTTGCCCGGTGCTGCGGAGCTGGTCGAGGCCGCGGCCGCGGCCGGCCTTCGTTGCGCCGTGGTCTCGAACTCGCCGGCTGGCGTCGTCGAGGCCAGCCTCGCGCCCCACCCGTGGGCGCGCCACCTGCGCGTACGAGTCAGCGCCGACGACGCCAGCAATCCGAAACCGGCGCCGGACCTCTACCTCGAGTCGCTGCGGCGGCTCGCGCTCAGCCCCGGCGAATGCGTGGCGTTCGAGGACAGCCCAGTGGGCGCCCAAGCGGCCATCGCCGCCGGCCTCCTCTGCCTGGGCGTAGCGCACGACGCCGCGCAGGCCGCGGCCCTGCGGCAGGTGACGCCCCACGTGCTGCGGTCGCTCGGCGCCGCGCGGCGCTGGCTGGCGCTGGACGGAAGCGATGACGCCAGCGGCTGAGCCGCGCTAGCGTTCCGCCTGGCGACCGCCCGGGCCGAATCGGCGAATGCCGTACACCACCCAGAACACGGTGAGCGCGCCGGTGAACAGCAGCACCGGCAGCGGACCGAACTGCGCGATCAGCGGGATCGACGCGGCGGTGAACAGCCCGCCGCCCACCACCGGCTCGAACAGGAGCTGCTTGTAGCCGAAGGCCTCGAGGCCGCCCGAGCGGTTGCGCGGGTCGGCGATACGCATGAGCAGCAGGCCGGTGACCGTCATGCCCATCGACTGCCCGAAGTCGCCCAGGCCGCGTTCATAGGCGTGCTCGGGGATGATACGCGGTGCCAACAGCAGGTATGCGGCAAGGTTCCAGCTGATACCCGCGAGCGCCAGCAGCGCGAACGGCACCAGGTTGCCACCCAGCGCATCGAGTGACAGCGTCGCCAGTGCAGCCACGATGATGAGGTCGAGCGAGAAGCCGCCGAGGCGGTTGATCAGCTTGCGGTCGACCATCGACGCTTGGCCCGTACGCTCCAACACCAGCTGCAACATCACCCCACCGAGCATCGCGAGCGGGAAGAGCGGCATGTGCACCAGCAACTCGACGCCCCCCTCACCGCCCCAGGTGGCGCGCTCGACGAGGGCCAGGCCCTGCTGGAGCAGCCAACCGAGACTGATCGCGATGGCCACGTAGCCGACGTGGATCGAGAGCGGGTCGGTGGTCTGCTGCTCGCGGCGCGCCACGCGCTCGCGCTCGTCGATGTCGTCGAGGTCGTCGTGGGTCGCGTCGCGGGCCGCCTCGACCGGGTCGCCCGCCTCGTTGAGTGTGATGCGCCCTGTGCGGACACCCCAGTTCACCAGCACGGTCCCGAGCAGCACGCCAGCCACCAGGCCGATCGTGGCCAGGCCGAGCGCGAGGTCGGAGCCCTCGGGGAAGCCGAACGCCTCGAACGTCTCGGCCAGCCCCGCCGCCGTCCCGTGACCGCCCTCGAAGCCGATCTCGATGAGGGCGCCCGCGATCGGATCGAGTCCGAAGACGGGCGAGAGCACCAGCAGCGCCAGCGCGATGCCCACCACGTACTGGCCCCAGGCGATCGACTGGCCCAGCGCCACCTGCGGGCCGGCGATACGCCAGATCTCGCGCACGCTCGGGATGACCTTGCCGATGAACAGCGTGGCGAACACCACGCTGATCAACAAGCTCGGGAGCCGCGACCACGCCTCGAGCACCGGCTCGGGCAGCACCCCGGCGTGCCACGTCTCACCCAGACCGAGCAGCGCGAAGGCACCACCGAGCACCTGCGGGCCCAGCAGCAGCCCCAGCACGCCGGCAATCACCGAAGCGGGGAGGAAGAGCGTGCGAAACAGCGCAATGGCGTTGCGCAGCAGCTTCGCGACCACCAGCAACAGGCCGGCCACCAGGAGCGAGACGAAGACGTCGTTGACGGACATGGTGGGCTCCCCTCGTGCGCTCGGATCGTGCGCGCCTGGACGTCGCGAGGTCCAGAAGCAGTCTACGGGCCAGCGAACCCTCGCGCTGCACGGCCCGCTTGCGCTAGCCTCGGGTGTGCTCGCCCTGTCGCTCCCCAGCTCGTACCTGTGCGGCGCCGCGGAAGCGGCCGCCGATCAGGCCTGGCGTGCGCTGATCGGCCCACCGGCCGAGGCGCTCCCCGCCCTGGCTGCCTTGGGCGTCGGCGCCATCGAGCTCGCCGACGTACGCGGCCGGGCCGACGCCGCCGTGGTGACGCACGCGCTGCAGCAGGTGCAGGCCGCGGGCCTGGTGCCGCACGCCCACCTGTGGCTGCCCCGCGGTTTCGATCCCGCTCGTCCGCCGGAGCCGCTCGTCGCGGCCGTGCGCGGCTTCGACGCCAGCCGGGACGCGCGCCTGCGGCGGCCGGCCGCCTGCGCCGTGCATGGCCACCATCGCGACACACCGGATGCCGCCGCGGCCACCGTCCGTGACCTGCGCACGATCGACGCCTGGCTCCGCGAGCGCGGCGCGAGCGCGGCGCTCGAGCTGTGCCGCTTCCGGCCGGAGGGCCCGATCGGCGCGACGTACGCCGAGGTGGTCGATCTCGCCGCTGCAGCCGGCGACGCCATCGGCATCACCTGGGATCTCGGCCATACCACCTGGAACCACGAGCAGGGACACGACGTCGCCTGGCCCCACGACGCCTTCCTCCAACGCGTGCGCCACGTGCACGTCCACGCCGTTGGCGCCACCGGCCGCACGCACTTCCCGCTCGGGAGCGGGCGTGCGCCCCTCACCGGTTTCGTCGAGCGCCTGCGCGGCGTCGGCTACGATGGCCTCTGGGACCTCGAGCTCTACCCGATCCGTTGGGGGGGCAGTCCCGCCCAGGGCCGTGTCGCGCTCGAGACGAGCATCACCTTCCTATCGGAGGCGCTGGCTTGATCGAACGAGGGACCAACGAGCCGCACGCGCCGCTCGACCAAGCGGTGCTCGAGGCGCTACCGTGCCCGCTCGCGGTGCTGGCGCCCAGTGGGATCGTCACGTTCGTGAACCGTGCCTGGCCCGCCTCCTTCGAGGTCGTCGGGCGGCCCTACCGCCAGGTGCTGGAAGCGCGGCGGTCGCTGCCCCCGAGCGCGGCGGCCGCGGTCCAGGACGCGATCGCAGCGGCACTGGCCGGGGCGGCGCCGAGCGCCGCGCTGGAGTTCTGCGAGGACGGCAAGCCGAGCGCGCGCTGGCTGCGCGTGCGCTGCGCCAGCGTCATGGGCGGCGGCGCGGTAGTGCTGCTCGAGGACGTGAGCGACCAGCGCCGGCGCGAGCTTGAACTCGCGCTCCGGGCCGACCACGACCCGCTCACGGGACTCGCCAATCGCCGCCGCTTCGTGACCGAGGGGGCCCGCATGTTGGCGCTCGCGGCGCGGCACGACTGGGGAATGGCGCTCTTGTTCATCGACCTCGACGCCTTCAAGGCCATCAACGACAGCGCCGGCCACAGCTTCGGCGACGCCGTCTTGCAGCAGGTCGCAAAGCGGCTCGAGCACCGGACCCGCTCGGGCGACCTGCTCGCCCGCATCGGCGGCGACGAGTTCGTGGTGCTCCTGAGCGACATCGACGCCGCGAACAGCGTCGGCCTGGCGCAGCGCTATCGGATCGCGCTGCAGCAGCCTCCGATCGTGCCGGGCGCCGTGCTCCCCGTACAGGCGAGCATCGGCATCGCCTGGTTCCCGGGCGCCGCCAAGACGCTCACGGCGTTGCTGCGGCTCGCCGATGCGGCGATGTACCGGGCGAAGTCGCGCTCGGAAGGTGTGGTCCTGATCGACGGCAGCCACACCGACTGAGCGGCCCAGCAGGTCGCGCCTGGGCCTCGCTCAGGCCCGCGCGCGCAGGAGCTCCTCGACCTGGGTTGCGCTCGGCACCCGGCCCGCCACCACCACTTCGTCGTCGATCACCAACGCTGGCGTGCTCGTGACACCGTAGGCGAGGATGCTCGGGTAGTCCTCCACCTTCTCGACCGTGGCCGTGAGCCCGACCCGCGCGAGCGCCGTGCCGACGTGCTGGGCGAGTCGCTGGCAGTTCGCGCAACCGGAACCGAGTACCTTGACGTGCATGAAGGACCTCCTCGAGCGCGGGGTGATCTCAGAGCACCAGCAGGCGTGCTCCGAGGATGGCGTTGAACAGCAGGCCGGTGACGATGATGCATGCAGCCAGGACGGCGACGAACACGGCGATCAGGCGCGGCTTGAGCACGCGCCGCAGCAGGATCAGCTCGGGCAGTGACAGCGCCACCACCGACATCATGAAGGCCAACAGCGTGCCGAGCGCCACGCCCTTGGCGTACAGCGCCCCGACCAGCGGGACCACCCCGACGGCATTGGTGTAGAGCGGGATGCCCAGCGCGACGGCCATCGGCACCGCGAAGGGGTTGTCGGGGCCGGCGACCCGAGCGAAGAAGTCCTCCGGCACCCAGCCATGGATGCCCGCACCCAAGCCGATGCCGACGAGCAGGTAGGGCCAGATGCGACGGACGATGTCGACGACCTCATCGCGCCCGATCTGGAAGCGGTCGGCCCAGGTGAGTTCGCGTGAAGGGTCGAAACCCTTGCCGAGCGAGGTCTGGTAGACGAAATCCTCGACGTGACGCTCGAGTCCGAAGCGCCCGATGATGGTGCCGGCCACGATCGCCAGCGTGAGGCCGGTGAGCACGTAGAGCACTGCCACGTTCAAGCCGAACATGGCATAGAGCATCGTGACGGCCACCGGGCCGACCAGTGGGCTGGCGATCAGGAAGACGAAGGTGGTGCCGAGCGGCACGCCGGCCGAGACGAAGCCGATGAACACCGGCACCGCGCTGCAGGAGCAGAACGGCGTCGCGCCGCCGAGGCCGGCGGCCAGGACGGTTCCGAGACCGCTGCGGCGCCCGCCGAGCAGGGCGCGCGTCCGCTCCACGCTCAGGAAGCTGCGAAGCACCGATACCACGAAGATCGCCGCCGCCAGGAGCAGCAGCAACTTGGTGACGTCGTAGAAGAAGAAGTGGACCGCATGGCCGAGCCGCGTGTCGGGGGCGAGGCCGGCCAGGTCGTACACCAGCCAATCCCACAACGGCAGGATGCTGCGGTAGAGGACGACCCAGGCCGCGGCACCGGCTAGCACCGGGATCCAGGCGCGCACCTTCGGGCTCGGCAGGCTCAGGACCTGCATGCGACACCCCTGTCGAGGCCGTGGGCCGTCATGGGCGCGGGGCCCCGCCGCCGACGGCGAGCAGGCGCTGCGCCAAGGCGACCAGAGCGCCTTGCTCCAGGCGGTAGTCGGTCCAGCGGCCACGCCGCGTGCGGCTGATGAGGCCCGCCTCGCGCAAGACCTTCAGGTGGTGTGCGAGCAGGTTGCCCGGGACGCCCGCGGCGACCTGCAGCTCGCAGGCGCAGCGCGACTCGCTCGCGAGGAGTTCGATCACGCGCCAGCGAGTGGCGTCGCCCAGCGCACGGCAGACGCTCGCCGCCTGCTCGGCAGGCGATAGTTCAGTGCACGTTGTCTCAACGTTCATTGAGTCTGCCACGGCCTCGAGTCTGCCGCGACCAGCGCCCGCGGGCCAGGGACGAACGACCCGTCCGCCCTGCTCAGGCCTGCTCACGCGAACGCTGGCGCCGGTAGGCCCAGACCGCCACGGCGGCGAACAGGGCGAACGTCGCGGCCAGCCAGAGCACGTGCACCCACACCGGACCGGGCGCCAGGCCGGTGTAGACCTCGACCGTCTCCGCCGACGCCGCCGCACGCCAGGCCAGCTGGGCGTAGTGGTAGGTCGGCAGGTACGGAGCCAGGTCGCGCAGGAACTGCGGCAGCTCGCGGAGCGGGATGAAGAAGCCCGAGGCGAACGAGAGCGGCAGGAACACCAGGTTGCCGATGGTCGAGGCCGCCCGAGGTCGGGCGAGGAAGCCGAGGGCGAAGCCCAGCGGCGCGAGGCTCATGCCGCCCAGGAGCAGCACCACGAACAGGCTCGACCAGCGCCCGGCCGGCAGCTGCACCTGGGCCACCAAGGCGCCGACGGTGAAGAGCACGACCAGTGTGACGCTGGCGAGCACGAGGCTGGTGACGAACTTGCCGCCGAAGTAGGCCCAATACGGCGCGGGCGTCGCGCGCATCAGCCGCAGCCAGCCCCGGCCGCGCTCGGCCGCGATGTCGACGCCGAATGCGAAGATCACCAGGCTCAGCAGCCCGAAGGCGCCGAAGCCCGGCATCATCATCGTCGAGAAGCGCGTCCCGTCGGGCAGCTCCCAGCGGGCGTTCGGCACCCCGAACATCACGAACAGCATGACCGGGATCGCCACCACGCCGATCAGGAACTCCGGCACGCGCGCCGTGGAGACGAGTTCGCAGCGCACCTGCGCCGCGAGCAGCGCGAGACGGCCCCCGCTGCGCACCGCGGTGGGGCTCAAGCGCCGCGGGATCGAGGCGCCGGGGGCGGCCGCGGGTCGCGCGTCGGCGCCGTGGCCTGCCTGGCTGAGCGGGCCGATGGCGCTCATGCCCGCATCCGCTCGGCGCTCGCCTGTGCAGCCGCCGGCACGGCCCCGTCGCCGGCACCGCCGGTCAGGTGCACGAAGGCGGCTTCGAGGTCGGTGTCGCTGACGCGCAGGTCGCGCAGCGCTATGCCCTCGGCGAAGAGGCGCCGCAGGAGCGCCTCGGGCTCGTTGCTGGCCACCACGACGAAGCCCTCCTCGCGCGCGGCCCATTGCACCTCGGACATGGCGGAGAGGCGCTCGAGCGCGATGTCCGCCGTGAAGCGCACGGTCGCCTCGGCGACGAGCCGCTTGATGGCGCCCGGGGTTCCCGCGGCGATCACGCGGCCGCGGTCGACGACCACCACGCGTCCTGCCACGGCCTCGACCTCGTGGAGGTAATGGGTGCTGAACAGCACCGTCTTGCCGAGCGCCGCGAAGCCCAGGACCTGCTTCCAGAAGGCGCGCCGCGTGCTGACGTCGAGCGCTACCGTCGGCTCGTCGAGGAACACCAGGTCGGGATCGCCGGCGATCGCCAGGGCGAAGTAGAGCCGCTGGCGCTCGCCGCCGGAGAGCGTATTGACCAGCTGGCCTCGCTTCTCGACCAGGTCGGCGCGCTGCAAGATCTCCTCGAGCGGCAGCGTGTGCGGGTAGTAGCGCTGGAACAGGCCCACGATCTCGACCACCTTCAAGCTGCCTGGCACGCCCGACTCCTGCAGCATCACCCCGATCCGCGAGCGCGCCTCGGCGCGGGCCGGGTCGCCGCCGAAGCAACGCACCATCCCGCTACTGGGGCGCGTGAGCCCGAGCATCACCGCGATCGCGGTCGTCTTGCCGGCCCCGTTGGGACCCAGCACCGCCACCACCTCGCCCTGCTCCACCTCGAGGTCGATCCCGGCGAGCGCCAGGACGTCGCCGTAGCGCTTGGTCACACCGCGCATCTCGATCACCATGCCCATCACCTCCGCGCCCCGAGGGTAGTGCGCCGTGCGACGCGAGACAACGCCCGACGGTCACACCTGCCAGCCGTGACTTCCGGCATGGCCGGGCGCCGAGCACGATGACCGGCGCGGCGCCGGACCCGGTCAGCGCGTCATTCGCGCGCGAGGAGCGCCTCCAGCACCTGCTCGAGGCTCGGCGCTCCCGGCTGCCGCCGGAAGCCGGCCAAGCGCGCGTAGATCTCGGCCGCGGCAGCGTGGAAGCCGACCGGCAGGTCCGACGCCGCGAACGTCGCCGCGATCTCGTGCATCTCGCCCTCGAAACGCCAGGCCTTGGCCGTCACCCGCCGCAGCCGGGCGGCGGCCGCGCCGCTCGAGCCCGGCTCGTCACGCTCCCACTGGGCCTCGAGCGCCGAGCGCACCCCGAGCGCCTGCGCGCAGGCGAGCTGCGCCGCGAGCAGCGCGGTGCTCCCCTTGGTGAACGCGGCGTAGCACATCTTCAGCGCCGACGCGTCGCCGACGCGATCGCTCACGACGACCGCCGCCAAGGGACCGGACGCGAACGCCGGCACCATCACGTCGGCGCCCGGCCCCGACAGATGCAACCAGGTGGTACCCGGACGCGCGGCGGGCGGCCCGACGATGCCGCCGTCGACGTAATCGGCGCCGGCCGCGCTGATCAGCGCCTGCATTGCCAGCGTGCGCGCCGGCGCCACCGCATTGGCGTCGCAATAGGTACCGCCGAAGCCGAGACGCGCGACCTCGGCTGCGAGCCGCTCCGCCGCGTCCGGCGGGCACACGCTGACGATCCAGTCGGCCGCATCGACGAGGGCTGCGAGGTCGCCGACATCGCGCAAGCCGGCCTCCTCGGCCCGGGCGCGGCTGGCGTCGCTCCGGCCGGCCGAGGCCCAGACGACGTCGGCCCCACCGGCGCGCAGCGTGGCGCCGACGGTGACACCCATGGCGCCCGGGTGCAGGAGTCCGACGATGCGCGTGCGGTTGGCAAGATCCATACCCGCAGCCTACGCGCCGGCGGCGTCGCCGCGTTCGATCAAGCCGCGCGCGCGGCGATCGCCTCGCGGTAGAGCGCCTCGAGCTGGCCGAGGCGCTGCTCGACGCTGAAGCGCTCGGCGCCCGCCTGACCGGCGCGGCCCATCGCTTCGCGCCGCTCCGGATCCTGCGCGAGCTCGACGAGCGCAGCGGCGAGGGCGGCCGCCCGGCCCTCGCGCGGGGTCGCCGCGACGATGCAGCCGTCCACGCCAGCGCTGACGGAATCGCTCACACCCGGGGCGGCCACCGCCACCACCGGCACGCCACAGGCCAGCGACTCGACCAGCACGAGACCCTGCGTCTCCGTCTGCGAGGCGAACAAGAACACGTCGCAGCCCTTGACGAGCGCCAGCGTCTCGAGCCGCGGGCGCTGTCCGAGGAATGCCACGTGCTGCGCCAGGTCGGGCGCCGCGGCCCGTTCGCGCAGCGCTCGTGCCGACGAGCCGTCACCGATGACGACGAGCCGCAGCCTCGGCTCGCGGGCCAACGCCAACGCGAAGCCCTCGAGCACGATCTCCACGCTCTTCTCGGGCGCCAGCCGACCGGCGGTCACCGCCACCACCGCGTCGCCGGGCCAGCCCTGATCGCTGCGTGGGTCGATGGCCTCCAGGCCGGCCAGACGCGCTACGTCGATGCCCGTAGGCACGACTCGGATCAGCGGTCGCCGGCGCTCGCCCAGGCGTTCCCGGAGGTCGGCCGCCAGGTCGGTGGAGGGTGCGACCACGGCGTCGCAGTCGAGCGCGAAGCGGTCGAGATAGCGTCCCATCAGCGCGCCCCCGACGGAGGCGAAGACGCTCAGGTAATGGCGGTAGTCCGTGAAGCGCGTGTGCTGCGTGAACACCAACGGGGCGCGCGCTCGGCGCCCGACGCGGCGGGCGAAGAGCCCAGCCACGAAGGGCGACTGGGCATGGACGACATCGGGTTCGAAGGCGACGGCGCGGCGCAGCACGCCCTGGGCGTCGACCGGCCACGGCATCCGATAGCCGGGCGGCACCGGCCGGGGGAACTGGTACGACGAGAGCCAGGCGTACTCGGGATCGGGCCCCACGGCGCCGGTGGTGCCGGGCTCGGATCCGGCCCGGGGCCGCGGCGCCACGAGCAGGACCTGGTGGCCGCGGGCGCTGAGGCCACGCACCAAGGCCTCGGTGGAGACCGTCACGCCCGACAGGTACGGCAGATAGCTCTCGGCCACCACCACCACGCGCAGTGAGGCTTCGTCGAGATCGCGAGCGACCCGACCGGCAGCGCCTTGGCGGCGGCGCACACCGCGCCACGACCGTCCCAGCGAGACCATGCCTCAGGCCCCGGCCGACGCGCCGAGACGTGCTCGAGGAGCGCCTCGTCGGAACGCCGAGCATGCGTTGCGCCACGCCTTGGCATGCGCCTGCACCACGACACTTCGCGATCCTCGATGCGACCTGGTCACAGCCTGAGGATACCATCGCCCGGCTGCTGCGCGCGGTGGCCGGGCTTCGTCGCAGTCGCGTCAGAGCCGCGCGAGCGACCACACGACGGGCGCCGCGGCCGTGGCCGGGGCGCCCTTCTCATGCTGGCGTGAGGCAGGCCGCCGGGCTCAGTCGCGAGCGACCTTCGAAGCGGGGTCGAGGTCGTACCAGCTGACGCTGCCGAGCACCACGATCTGCAAGGAGCTCAGCGCCGGGTCGTTGAGCACCTGACCGGAGATGGCGAACACCCCGTCGGGACCGAAGTTCGTCACCGGCTCCTCGGCCGGGCCGCCGGGCTCACCGACGACGATGCGCATCGCCATGCCGTAGTGCTCGTGCGGACCGCACCACAAGTCGTAGGTGCCGGGGATGTCGAACGTGTAGGTCCAGTCCTGGCCGATCGGCACGATCGGCGAGGAGAATGGTTCGACACCGTCGGGGACGCGGTGCGACTTGATGTGCTCGGCGTGGTACGCCGTGGCGGTGTGGTGGGGGCTGACGGCCACGAAGCGGACGCTGTCACCCGGCTGGATCAGCAGGCCCACGGGCTCGAAGTAGAACTCCGGGACGGGACGGCCTTCCACGGGCGTGATGTGCATCATCACGTCGTGGGTGGTCTGGGCGCTCGCGATCGCGAGCACGGCCGTCACGAAGAGCAAGAGAAACGTACGTGCAGTCGTGGACATGGTCACCTCCCGTGACCCTCCGAACCGAGGTCGTCACCGGGCGCGCTGGCCTCGGCGTCGGTAGGGTCCTCGGCGCTCACGTGCTCGCCCGTTCCTCGCCCCCGCGCCGCCTCGGCCGTCGCCGCGTCCAGGTAGGCCGCGAGGTCGGCGAAGTCGGCGCAGGTCCTGCGCTCGCCGGTCAGCACCGAATGGACGGCGAGGCGCCGCTGATGGTCGCTGAGCGAGATGCGCACGAGGTAGCTGCCGAGCAGACGTTCGGTGGTCACCGGCACAGCCTAGAGGGGGGGCGTTCCAACGGCGTTCCAATGCCCCTTCGCGGCGTCAAGCGCTGGCGGCCGCGAGCGCCTGCGCCAGGTCCTCCTTCAGGTCGTCGACGTGCTCGAGCCCGGTGGCGATGCGCAGGAGCCCCGGCGCCACGCCACCATCACGCAGCTGCGCCTCGCTGAGCTGCGAGTGGGTGGTGCTCGCAGGGTGCGTCACGCTGGTCTTGGCGTCGCCCAGGTTGACCAACCGCGAGCACAGCTGCAGCGCATCGAGGCAGCGCTTGCCGGCCGCGACACCGCCGTCGAGCTCGAAGGTCAACACGGCGCCCGGCCCGCGCGGCCACTCGCGCAGCGCACGCTCGTGGTCCGGGTGCTGCGGCAGGCCAGGGTAGTTCACGTGGGTGACGGTCGGCTGCTCCAGCAACCAGGCTGCGAGCAGCTGGGTCGTGGCCACCTGACGCTCCGCGCGCAGCGACAGCGTCTCCAGCCCCTGCAAGTGCAAGAAGGCGTTGAGCGGCGCCAGCGACGCGCCGAGATCGCGCAGGCCCTCGACGCGCGCGCGGATGGCGAAGGCGACGTTGCCGAACGGCCCGCCCGCCCCGAACACCTCCCAGAAGTTCATGCCGCCATACGACGGGCTGGGATCGGTGAAGAGCGGGTAGCGCCCGTTGCCCCAATCGAAGGTGCCGGCGTCCACCAACACCCCACCGATACCGGTGCCGTGTCCGTTGATCCACTTCGTGGCGGAGTGGATGACCACGTCGGCCCCATGCTCGATGGGCCGGTAGAGGTAGCCGGCCATGCCTCCGGTGTTGTCGACCAGCACGGCGACCCCGCGTGCGTGCGCGGCCGCGGCGATCGCGTCGAGCTCGGGGAGGCGCAGCGACGGGTTGGGGATGGACTCGACGAACACCGCCCGGGTGCGGTCGTCGATGAGGGCGTCGAACTGCTCCGGCGTCGCCTCCGTCGGCGTGAAGCGCACCTCGATGCCGAGCCGCGGGAGCGTCACCCCGAACAGGTTGGCGGTGCCCCCGTACAGGTGCGGGCTCGACACGATGTTGTCGCCGGCCACCGCGAGCGTGGCGATCGCGAGGAACTCGGCCGCGTGACCCGACGCCACCGCCAGGCCCATGGCGCCCCCCTCGAGGGCCGTCACGCGCTTCTCGAGCACGTCGTTGGTGGGGTTCATGATGCGGCTGTAGATGTTGCCGAACTCCTGCAGGTGGAAGAGCCGCGAAGCGTGGTCCGCGTCGTCGAAGGCGAAGGCGGTCGTCTGGTAGATGGGAACCGCCACGCTCTTGGTGGTGGGATCGGCCTGCTCGTAGCCGGCGTGGACCTGCAGCGTCTCGAAGCGGTATGGCATGGGGTGCTCCAACCTGGTCGAACGGGGACGACGGCCACACGCGCAACGTGGGCCGGGGGGGAACGGCATCGACGTGGCGGCGGTGCGGGCTCAGGCCGGCGTCACCGCCGCGCGTCGCATTCGCCGCGGCGACGCGCCCAGCCGATGGCACACTCCAGTGGAGATCGCATGCATGGTCGCCTCCTCCCACCGCGCGCTCGTGGCGGCGCCTGCGGCGGAGTACACCACGGCGGCCCAGCTCAGGGCAAGGCGCCGGGCGCGACGGGCCAGACCTGTCGCGTGAACGCCAGCAACTCCTCGCGGAACACCTCCGGCGCCTCGCGTGGCAGCCAGTGGCCACAGCCGGGCACCAGCACGAGGCGAGCCTGGGCGATCCGGCGCCGGGCCTGCTCGGCCTTGCGCCAGGAGACCACGCGATCGTTGCGTCCGTGCAGCAGCAGCGTCGGTACCGCCAACTCGGGCAGCCTGTCGGCGTAGGAGGTGTCGAGGCGGAAGGGCCTCAACTCGCCCCTGAGCCAGGCGACGAAGCTCCGCTCGGCCTCCGGCGCGCGTAGCTGCTCGTGGACCTCGGCGACGAGCTCCGGGGTCACGAACCTCGCGTCGGAGAAGACCACGTGCGTGAGCACCGCCCGCGTGAGCAGGCGGCTCCGCCGCAGCCCCCACACGACGCTCCGCCGCAGGATGGGTGCCCGCATGGCGAGGTACGGCAGCAGCGGCACGCTCACCTTGTCGTCGAGGCCGTAGCTTCCGATCATGGTCAGCGAGGCGACCCGTCGTGGGTCTTGGAGCGCATAGCCCAGGGCCACCGCGCCGCCCATCGAGAAGCCGGCGAGGTGCACCCGCGTCAAGCTGCCGGCGTCGAGGAAGGCCTCGAGCAACCTGACGTAGTCGACCATCGTGAGGTGCACGCGGGGCACCTCGCTCTTGCCGTAGCCGGGCCAGTCCAGGGCCAGCACCCGGTGCCGGGTCGCGAGGTGCGGCAGGCTCGGTGCGTAGCTGAGCCTCGCGGAATCGATGGCGGTGCCGTGGAGCAGCACCAGCGGCGTCCCGCTGCCGGCCTCGAGCACATGGCAGCGCACGCCGCCGGCGAGCACCTGGCGGCTCTGGACGTGCACGCCCTCAGCGGTCATGGGCGCGCGCGAGGGCGTCGAGCCGGCCCGCGGCGAGCGCCTCCTCGACGCAGCGGTGGCCCGCCGCGAGCGCCTCGTCGAGCCGCCCGAAGTCCTGGGTCTCCAGGTCGTGGGGCAACTCCGGCCGCAGCCAGACGTTCGGTGGGTGCAACGCGCAGGTCAGCTCGACCAGGCGTGACTGGGTGATGGAGTAGGCCTGGATGAGGACGTCGACGGTGGTTGGCAGTCCGTCGCCGAACAGCGACACGATCTTGCCGAAGAGCGAGCGACGCGTGTGCTTGTCGAGCTCGAGCGGCCGCGCCGCGGCGGGCCGCACGTCGATGCCGAGCACGGGGGCCGTGCTCAGCGTGCGGATCACGTCGACCGGGAAGTTGTTGATGATGCCGCCGTCCATCAGCTGTCGCCCGCGGTACTCGACCGGCGTGAACAGCCCTGGAAAGGCGTTGCTGGCGCAGACGGCGGGCCGGAGCGGCCCCGTCCTGAAGATCAGCAGCTCGGCGCGCTCGATGTCCACGGCCGGCACAGCCAGCGCGATCTCGAG
>SLRS01000087.1 GCA_007130855.1 Trueperaceae bacterium
CCCCGACGCGCGCCGAGGCGATACGCCTCGCGGCCACTCGTGCACGCGAACTCGGCGCCACGGTGGCGGCCTCGGCGGAGCCGCTGGCGCAGGCGGTCGCCGCCGCCGCCGGCCTGACGCCCGCGCCTCCCGACCAGGCAGACGTCGGCGTCAGCGGCGCCTGGCGCGGGATTGCCGAGACCGGCACGGTGGTGCTGCGCTCGGAGCCGGGACGGCTGGTCGCCGCGCTGCCGCCGGTGCACCTGGTGCTCGTGCGCGCCGTCGACGTGGTCGCCGGCCTCACCGAGCTGATCGCCGACCTGGGCGGCGAGCTGCCCTCGGCGCTCGTGCAGGTGACCGGACCGAGCAAGACCGCCGACATCGAGCAGACGCTGATCACCGGCGTCCACGGGCCGGGGCGGCTGGTGCTGGTCTTGGTGGGGAAGGTGGCGGAGCGGCCGCGGCGGAACACGGCGCGTTGACACGACAACGCGGCCCGGGCTGCGTGTTGCCTCCCGGGCCGCTCGCGTGGTCGGGGCGAGAGGATTCGAACCTCCGACCCCATCGTCCCGAACGATGTGCGCTACCAGGCTGCGCTACGCCCCGACGCGACTGTCGAGTATAGCGCGCGCTCCGCCGCCGCATCAACCGTCGTGCGACCGCGCCTCAGCCTTCGTCGGGCCAGGCCTGCGCCACCGCCGTGGCCACGGCGTCGGGCTCGAAGCCGCGACGAGCCAAGAACGCGGCGGCTCGCAGGCGTGCCTTGCGGGCCAGGTTGGGATCGTCGGAGCCGGCGCCCGCGAAGCGCCACGCCTGCGCGGCGAGCACCGCCGCGGCGGCGGCGGCCTGATCCGCCTCGCCCTCCTCGGCCAGCGCCGCCTCCACGTCGGCTTCGTCGAGGCCCTTGCGGCGGAGCTCCTGGCGCAGCGCCAGCGCCCCCTTGGTGCGCTTGCGTGAGCGCACGTACGCCTCGGCGTAGCGCGCGTCGTCGATCAGCTGTACCGCTTGCAGCCGCGTCAAGACGCGCTCGGCGTCGGCCTCGGGGAGCTGACGCCGCAGCAGCCGACGCTTGAGCTCGGCGGCGCTGTAGGCCTGGCGGCCCAGCAGCCACAGCGCATAGTCCCAGGCGCGCTCCGGCGTGAGCGGCGTGCGGACGCGCGGCGGGCTCATCGCAGCAGTTCGGCCGGGCGCAGCCGTGCGGCGCGGCGCGCGGGCACCAGCGAGGCGACCACGCTGGTGGCAAGCGAGACGCCGCAGACCCAGGTCACGTCCCACGCCTCGACTACGACCGGCAACTGGGTGATGAAGTAGAGGTCGCCCGGGAGCGGGAACGGCTGGAGTCGGAAGTAGGTGGTGACGCCCAGGCCGAGCAGCGTCCCCAACGCGGTGCCGGCTGCGCCGAGCGCGAAGCCCTCGAGCGTGAACACCGCCAGGACCTGCCGCGAGCTCGCACCGAGCGCGCGCAGGATGGCGATGTCGCGGGTCTTCTCGGCCACCGTCAGGACCATCACGTTGGCGATGCCCATGGCGGCCACCAGCACGATCAGGAAGGTGACGACGGAGATGACGGCCTTCTGCAGCCGCAGCTGGGTGATCAGGTTGCCGAACAGGCGCTCCCAGGAGGTGGGGAGCAGCGCGAACGCGCCGCCGAGGCGCTCGCCCACGGCCGAGGCCGCCTGCGGGTCGCTGACGCGGACGTGGTAGCCACCGATCAGCCCCTCGGCGTCGAGGTAGCCCTGCACCACCTCGAGCGACGCGTAGGCGGTCACGGCGTCGATCAACTCGTTGCCGACGCGGAAGGTGTCGCTGACCACGAGCGTGAGGGTGCGGCCGCCGAGCTCCCGCAGCATCACCGTGTCGCCCGGCAGCACGCCGAGTTGCGAGGCCAGCGAGGCGCCGAGCACGACGCCCCCCTCGCGCTCGAGCGCGGCGCGGGCGCGCGCGAGGGCGGGGAGGTCGAGCACCTGCGCGTGATGGTCGGGGTCGATGCCGACGAGCTGCGCGAAGCCCTGCCGGGCCGTGATGCCCAGCGTCGCGCTGGCGCGCCGCGCGATGAGCGCCTGGCCGGTGAGGAACGGGGCCACCGCCACGACGCCGTCTTGGGCGGCGAGCGTCGAGCGGATCGTCTCGTCGTGCGGCAGCCGATCACCCACGACGTACGGCTGCAGCGTCACGTGGGGGGTGGCCTGCAAAGTGGTGGAGATGAGCTCGTCGATGAAGCCGTTGGTGAGCGACAGGGCCGTGATGAGCACGGTCACGCCGACTGCGACGCCCAGCACGGTGATCACGCTCTGGAGTCCGCGTCGACGGACGTGGCGCCAGGCGAGGAAGGGGACGAACGGGCGCACGCGTCAGTCTAGCCCGCGGCCCACGCGAGGCACGCCCCGGCACGGCACCGGCCGAGGCACCTGGCGTAAGTGCACACGGGCAGCGACGACGAGGGCGGGCTGCTCAGCGCGAGGCCAACCAGCGCGGATCGACCTCGAAGGGGCGATCGGCCAGGAACTCGTCGAACACCGGGCCGTCGCGCCCGTAGCGGATGACGTCGAGCTCGACGCGGCGCACGCCCCAGTTGACCGCGCTGGCGTAGTCGGCGAACCAGAGGTCGATCTGGTTGGCCTTGCGCGGGTGCATGGTGTCTTCGACCACGAACAAGTGGGTGCCGTCGAGGAGCGTCTGGTACGCACCGTGGCCACGGCCGTTGTGGAAGTTGCCGAGGTCGCGCAGGCGCACCAGCGACCCGTAGGGCAGGTCGAAGTCGAGCAGGTCGCGGCTCACGGCGATGATGCCCCAGCGCGTCTGGGCGCCCGTGGCGGTGATGAAGGGTTGGGCGTTGGTCTGGCTCTCCAGGGAGTTGTACGCGGTGGCGCGCACCACCAGCGACGGCGTGGCGACCGGGCCGGCGAGCGGCAGCGGCTCGCGTTCGAGCACGCGGGCCTCGGCGAGCACCTCGATGCGTGGCTCGACCGCGAGCGCCACGCTGGGTGGCTCGGCGATCTCGATCGTGACCGCGACGAGCATGCCGATCGATTCGGCGTTCGCGTGGTCGCTGATGTCCCCGGGAGCGCCGAAGGCGGTGATCAGGGCGACGATGACGAGCGCGATGACCGTCACCTTGCCGCTGAGATGGAGCGCCATCGCGCACCTCCTAGCCGGAATATGGTAACAGTCGCTACCACGCCGCGGCCCACCCGGGGCGACCATCACCGGGTCGCGTTAGGCTGAAGCCCGTCCAGCACGCATCGGCTCCGCGACGCGTGCTGGCGCCGTGCTATCGTCGGCCCGTGTGCGAGCCTCGCCGGCACGGCGACAGCGCGCGCGACGCGTTCGGTTTCGACCTGCTGGCGCGCGACGCGCGAGCGCGTCGCGGCCGTCTGCGCACCCCCCACGGCGCCGTCGAGACACCGGCGTTCGTGGCGGTCGCGACCCAGGCGACGCTCAAGGGCGTCGACCCCGCCGCCGCGGCCGCCGTAGGCACGCAGGTGCTGTTCGCCAACACCTACCACCTCTACCTGCGGCCGGGCGCCGAGCTCGTCGCCGAGCACGGTGGCCTCCACCGCTTCATGGGCTGGGAGCGGCCGCTGTTGACCGACTCGGGCGGCTTCCAGGTGTTCTCGCTCGGGGCCTCGATCGAGCATCGCGTGGGCAAGGTCGCGAACATCTTCCCCGACGAGCCGGGCGGGAGCGGCGGCGGGCCGCGGCTGGCCGCGCGCGGCGGCTCGATGGTGCGCGTCGGCGAGGACGAGGTGCGGTTCGTGAGCCACGTCGACGGCAGCCGCCACGTGTTCACGCCCGAGAAGAGCATCGCCATCCAGCGCGCCCTCGGCGCCGACATGGTGCTGGCCTTCGACGAGTGCACCAGCCCGCTCCACGACGAGGCCTACACGCGCGCCTCGATGCTGCGCACGCATCGCTGGGCGCGGCGCTGCCTCGAGGCGTTCGAGCGCGAGACCCCCGTGCATCCCCAGCGGCAGGCGCTCTTCGGCGTGGTGCAGGGCGGGGCGTTCGAGCGGCTGCGGCGCGAGAGCGCCGAGGTGATCGGCGGGCTGCCGTTCGACGGCATGGCCATCGGCGGCAACCTGGGCCGCTCGCATGCCGACATGCACCGCGTGCTCGAGTGGACGCTGGCAGCGCTACCGGAGGCGCTGCCGCGCCACTTGCTCGGCATCGGCGACGTGCCCGGCATCCTGGCGGCGGTGGTCCGCGGCGTCGACACGTTCGACTGCGTGGTCCCCACCCGCAATGCCCGCACCGGCACGGTGCTGGCGCGCTGGGACGACGACGGCCGGGCGCGGCGCGGCTTCCGCTTCAACCTCAAGAACGCCGGCTTCGCGCGCGACCGGCGGCCGCTCGAGCAGGCCTGCGACTGCGCCACCTGCCGGCGCTTCTCGCGGGCCTACCTGCGCCACCTGCTCAAGGCCGGTGAGTCGCTCGGGCCGCAGCTGCTGAGCGTTCACAACCTGCGCTTCATGGAGCGGCTGATGCTCGAGCTGCGCGAGGCGATCGAGGCGAACCGCCTCCGTGCCTGCGTGCTGGCCTGGCTCGCGCACGACGCGTCGCTGGCGGCCGCGGTCCTCGGCGAGCGCAGCGTGCCGACCGGTTGAGTGCGGAGCGCAGCGCCGGGCTCGGCTCAGGGGGTGCGCGCCACGAGGTCAACGACGCTGCCGTCTTGGGTGATGAAGCGCACGACCCCGACGCTGGGCACGAAGAACAGGTCGAGCAGGGTGGAGGCGCCGGTGTTGGTGAGCGTGCGCTGCCGCACCTGCAGGGCGTTGAAGCGCCCCGCGGGCGTCTGGATGCCGCGCAACCCGACCACCTCGGCGTCGAGCGTGATCGTGAACGGCCCCAGATCGGTGGTGGAGCGCCAGTTCGAGCCCACCGCCAGCGGGGCGCTCGGGTACACCAGCAGCGGCGGGTCGTAACGCAGCACCTGCCCCCCGGTCGCGCTGCCCAACGTGCGCACGCCGCCGGCATCGAACACGAGGTAGTCCTCGGAGATCGCGGCCCCGTCGACGTAGTGCGTGAGCACCATCACCTCGACGCCGTCGAGCAGTCGGGGGCCGCTCATGCGCTGGGTGACGCCCGAGTCGTAGGTCCAGCTCTTGCCCTCGCCGTGCGGGTAGTACTCCAGTTGCGCCGCCGCCAGGCCGAGGCCCAGCGCGACGAGCAGCACCATGCACGATCGGCAGTACGGCATTTGCATCACCATCCCGGTCCGTTGCCGGAGAGCTCGCTCGCGCGCTCGGTGGCGGCCTCGATGGCGTCCATCAGCGCGAAGCGGAGGCGGTGACGTTCCAGGGTGCGCACGCCCGCGATCGCGGTGCCGCCGGGCGAGGCGACCTCGTCTTTGATCGCGGCCGGCTCGGTGTCCTCGAGCAGCCGAGCGGTGGCCAGCAGCACCTGGCGCGCCAGGTCGCGCGCGAGGTCGCGGTGGAAGCCGACGCGCACGCCGCCATCGGCCAGCGACTCGGCCACCAGCGCCGCGAAGGCGGGGCCGGAGCCCGACAGGCCGGTGAAGGCGTCGAACAGCGACTCGGGCACGTCGAAGACGCTGCCGCAGCCGTCGAACAGGGCGCGCGCGAAGCGCAGGTCGGCGGGGCTGGTCTCGGCGGTCCAGGCGAGCGCCGTGGCGCTCGCCCCCACGCGCGCACCCAGGTTCGGCATCGCCCGCACCACCCGCGAGCTGCCGAGTCGCTTCGCCAGCGTGGCCAGCGTCACGCCCGCCATGATCGACACGAAGCCAGCGTGCCGGCGCGCGATCAGCGGCGCGACGCGCTCGAACGACTGCGGCTTCACCGCGATCAGCACCCGCTCGGCTTGGTGGACGCCGACATCGTCGAGCGAGGCGATACCGAACTGCGCGGCCAGCGCGTCGCGCCGCTCCGGTTCGGGATGGAACACGCCGAGGTCGGCGGGCCGGAGCTCGCCGGAGCGCAGGGCGCCGTGGATCACCGCACCGCCCATGCGGCCGGCCCCCACGACGGCCAGCCTGACCGTGGTCGGTTGCCGGGTCTCGGCGGTGTCGGCGACGGACGTCATCGGGGCATCCTACCAGCGCGGCGGGGTGCGAGCCGGGTCAGATCCGTCTCGGTTCCACGAGTTCCACCAGCGTGCCGCCCGTCCAGCCCGGATGCACGAAGGCCACCTTGGTGCCTGCCCGTCCGGCGCGCGGCACCGTGTCGATCAGCACCGCGCCCAACGCTTCGAGCCGCGCGAGTTCGGCGGCGAGGTCGTCGACGCGCAGGGCCAGGTGATGCAGCCCCGGCCCCCGGCGGGCGAGGTACCGCGCCACCGGCGTGCCCTCGCCGAGTGGCGCGAGCAGCTCCAGGAGCGTCTCGCCCAGTTGATACGCGCGCACCACGGCGCCCTGGTCGACGATGCGCTCGTCGGCGCCGTGGCGCTCGAGGCCGAGCAGCGCCCAGGGGCGCGAGCCGGTGTCGAGATCGGCGACGGCCACGGCCACGTGATCGAGTACCAAGCCGCGTAGCGCTCGCGGCAGCGCAGCCCGCGCGCCGTCCACGGGAGACATCACGTGCTCACCAGTGCACTCGGCTCGGCGCTGCGCTCGCCGGCCAGGTCGACGGCCATGCGCGCGCCGACCGCGGCCGGGTCGAGGTCCTGCGACAGCAGCACGCTCAGCTTCGTGAGCGCCGCCTCGGCCGTCATGTCGCCGCCGGAGACGACTCCCGCTTCGAGCAGCCCGCGGCCTGCGGCGTAGGCGTCCATGCGCACGGTGCCGCGCAGGCACTGCGTGACGTTGACGATCACCACGCCGCGGGCGCTGGCCTCGGCGAGGGCGGCGAGCAGGTCGGCGTCGCGCGAGGGGGCGTTACCGCTGCCGTAGGTCTCGAGCACCAGGCCGCGCACCGGGTCGCGCAGCACCTGCCGCAGCGTGGCGCCGGTGATGCCCGGGAAGAGCCGCAGGGCGACCACGCTCACGTGCCGCAGCCGCGCCGCCCGCACCGGTCCCGGCACGCCGGGCAGCAGCAGCTCGTCGCGCCACACCACCTCCACACCCACCTCCGCCAGCGCCGGTAGGTTGGGCGAGTCGAAGGCGTCGAACCCGAACGACGACACCTTGGTGGAGCGGTTGCCGCGCAGCAGGCGGCCGTTCATGTACAGCGCCACCTCGCGCAGGCGCGGCTCGCACGCCAGCAGCAGCGCGGTGATCAGGTTCTCGCGGCCGTCGCTCCGCACCTCGACCAGCGGGATCTGCGAGCCGGTCAGGATCACCGGGCGGTCGAGCCCCTCGAGCAGGAACGACAGCGCCGCGGCGGTGTAGGCCATCGTGTCGGTTCCGTGCAAGACCACCGCGCCGGCGACCCCCGGCAGTCGCTCGACGAGCGCCTCGGCGACGCGCTGCCAGTCCTCCGGGCGCATGTCGGAGGAGTCGAGCAGCGGCTCGAACTCGAGCAGCTCGACCTCGGGCAGGGGCGCGCGGCGCAGTTCCGGCAGCGCCTCGAGCTCGGCCGCGAGGGCCCCGGCCGCCGGCGCATAGCTGCCGTCGGGACCCCGCCGCATGGCCAGCGTGCCGCCGGTATGGAGCAGGAGGACGCGGGGACGCTCGGTCATGGCGCGAGGCTACCAGGACAGCAGCGCTCGGCGGCGACGGGTGGTACCCTGAGCGGCCGATGAGCGAGCGAACGATGGACGAGCGGTCGCTGGGCCAGGTGCCGATCCCGGCGCGGATCGACGCCTGGCTGGTGGTCGGCGTGGCGCTACTGCTGACGGCGATGGTGGCGGTGATCGCGCCGCTGCTGCTCTCCGACGCGGTGGCGGCGGGGGTCCGGCTGCTGTTGGTGGTGTTGGCGCTCGGCACGGTGCTGGCCACCATGGCCGTGACGGTGCCGGTGCGCTACGCTTTCGAGGACGGTGGCGTCTTCGTACGTGCCGGCCTGTTGCAGCTGCGGCTGGCCTACCCCGACATCGTGGTGGCGCAGAAGCGCGTCAGTCCGCTCGCGGGCGCCGCCTGGTCGTGGGTGAGGGTGCGCCTGGTGCTGCGGCAGGGGGGGCTGATCGAGATCGCACCGCGCGACCGTGAGGCGTTCCTGCGTGAGCTCGCCAGGCGGGCGCCACACCTGCGACCCAGCGAGCGCGGCCTGCGCGACCCGGCCTACGGCTAGGGCCTCAGCGGATGCCCGGCGGCACCTGCGCCGGCGGCGGCTCCGGCAGGTTCGTCGGCATCGGCACGCCCTCGAGGCGCTTGACCAGGCCGTTCTCGTTGCAGCCCACGAAGAAGGGGCAGCGCAGGCACTCCGACCACACCCGCGGGTGCAACTCGCGGGTCTTGTCGATCAGGGTGAAGCCGCACTTCTCGAAGAACGCGACCGAGTAGGTCCAGGCGAACAGCACCGGGATGCCGATCCGTCGCGCTTCGGCTTCGCAGGCCGCCACCAGCGCCCTGCCGACCCCGCGCGCGGTGACGTCGGGCGCCACGGCCAGGCCGCGGACCTCGGCGATGTCGCCCCAGAGCACGTGCAGCGAGCCGTTGCCGGCGAAGACCGGGCCGTCATCGCCGTCGACCTCGGCGACGAAGAAGTCGCGCAGGTTCTCGAAGATGCTCGGCATCGGGCGCACCAGCATCTTGCCTTGGCCGGCCCAGTAGCCGATGTTCGCGAAGATCGCGGGCACGTCCGCGGCGTTCGCCGGCCGTACCCGCACGGCCGCGGAGCCGCCGGCGCGCTCCGTCGCGCCGGCCTTGACGCCGGTGCTCGCGCCGACCTCGATCATGGCGAGTGCTCGCCCCGCGTCGGCGCCTCGGCCGCCGCGGCCTCGGCCGCCGCGGCCTCGGCCGCGAGGGCACTGCGGGCACGCACCAGCTGCTCTTCCACGCGGCGTCGGGCCGTGCCTCCGTAGCTGTCGCGGGCGTCGACCACCGTCTCGACATCGAGCGCTGGGTAGACGTCGTCCTCGAAGTGCGACGACACCTCGCGCAGGGTCGCCAGGTCGAGTTCCTGCAGGTCGACGCCGCGGTCGAGCGCCAGCGCGACCAGGCGGCCCACCGCCTCGTGCGCTTCGCGGAACGGGAGTCCCTTGCGCGCCAGGTAGTCGGCCAGATCGGTGGCGTTGCTGAACGCGCGGCCGGCGGCGTGCCGGGTGCGCTCGGCGCGGACCTCGATGCGCGGCAGCATGTCGGCCGTCAGGCGCAGGCACACGGCGAGCGTCTCGGCGGCGTCGAAGGCGCCCTGCTTGTCCTCCTGCATGTCCTTGTTGTAGGCCAAGGGCAGGCCCTTCATCACCGTCAGCAGGCCCATCAGCGCCCCGTAGACGCGCCCGGTCTTGCCGCGGATCAGCTCACAGACGTCCGGGTTCTTCTTCTGCGGCATGATCGAGCTGCCGGTGGTGTGCGAGTCGGGCAGCACCACGAAACCGAACTCCTGGGACGACCAGACGATCAACTCCTCCGACAGGCGCGACAGGTGCATCATCGCGATCGAGGCGGCGGCCAGGAACTCGAGCGCGAAGTCGCGATCCGAGACGGCGTCGAGCGAGTTCGCGGCCGGCTCGGCGAAGCCCAGCAGCGCCGCCGTGCGGTGGCGGTCGATCGGGAAGCCCGTGCCGGCGAGGGCGCCGGCGCCCAGCGGGCAGGCGGCGTCGAGCCGCGCGAGCGCGTCCTGGAAGCGGCCCTGGTCACGCGCCAGCATCTCCACGTAGGCGAGCAGGTGATGGGAGAGTCGCACCGGCTGCGCCACTTGCAAGTGGGTGTAGCCGGGCATGATCACGTCGATGTGGCGCTCGGCCACATCGACCAGCACGGCGCGCGTCTCGCGCAGCAGCGCTAGTAGCCGGCGCGTGCGCCCGCGCAGCGCCAGGCGGAAGTCGGTGGCCACCTGGTCGTTGCGCGAGCGGGCGGTGTGGAGCTTGCCGCCCAGCGGACCGAGCTGCTCGGTCAGCCGCTGCTCGAGGTTCATGTGGACGTCCTCGAGCGCCACCGACCAGGGCAGCTCGCCCGTCTCCACCTGTCGCACGAGGTCGCGCAGGCCGGCGACGAGCGCCGTAGCCTCGTCCGGCGTGACGATGCCCTGCTCACCCAGCATGGTGGCGTGCGCGATGGAGCCCTCGAGATCCTCGAGCGCCATCGCCTGGTCGACCTCGATCGACGCATTGAAGGCCTGCACCAGCGCGTCGGTGGCGTCGGCGAAGCGGCCGCCCCACATGCCCTGGCCGCCCTTGGCGGGGGCGCCGTTCCCGCCGGCGCCGTTCCCGCCGGCGCCGTTCACGTCGGTGTCGTTCCCGTCGGTGTCGTTCCCGCCGGTGTCGTTCCCGCCGGCGCCGTTCACGTCGGTGTCGTTCCCCCCGGCGCCGTTCATGCCGCCGTCCCATGCGTGCCGTTGCTCCCCGGTCGCTTGGTCTGCCAGGTGCCGCCGACGCGCTTGTGGAGGTCGATGCGGTCACCGTCGCGGCGCGTCTCGAGGTAGCCGATGCGCGCGTAGTAGGCGAGCTGCCCGGTGGACGCGTCGCTCGGCAGGCTGAGCGAGAGGACGGGGATGTTGGCGCGGATGGCGGCGGCCTCCACCTTGGTCAGGAGCCAGCGGCCGTAACCCTGGCCGCGATGCCGCGGCAGGGTCGCCACGCGGTCGACCTCCCAGCCGTGGGCGTTCGGGCGCCAGCGCAGCGCCGCGAGCAGGGTACCGGTGGCGTCCAGGAGCATCAGCGCGCCGCCATGCTCGAGCCAGGGGCACATCGCCGCCTCGGTCTCGTCACTGTCGGGGTAGGCTCCGCGCCACAGCGTGCACAGCCGCTCGGCGTCGCCGAGCGCGGCCCAGCGCAGCCGTGTGGCCGCGTAGGCTTGGCCTGGGCGGCCCAGGACGGGGGCGCTCTCGGGCGTGTCGGTCACGACAGCCTCAACCCCGAGCGTCGCTCTCGCCGCGCAGCTGCGAGGCGATGCGCAAGCGCAACGCATTGAGCTTGATGAAGCCGTCGGCGTCACCCTGGTGGTACACGTCGTCGGCCTCGAAGGTGGCGACGTCCTGGCGGTAGAGGCTGTTGGGACTCTTGCGGCCCAGGATGCTGACGCCCCCCTTGTACAGCTTCAGGCGCGCCACGCCGGTGACCGGGCGCTGGATGTCGTCGAGCGTGCGCTGCAGCACTTCGCGCTCGGGGGCGAACCAGAAGCCCTCGTAGACCATGTGGGCGTAGCGCGGTACCAACTCGTCGCGCAGCTTCAGCACCTGCCGGTCGAGGGTGAGCTGCTCGACGGCCTTGTGGGCGTGGAACAGCAGCGTGCCGCCGGGCGTCTCGTAGCAGCCGCGTGACTTCATGCCCACGAAACGGTTCTCGACCAGATCGACCCGCCCCACGCCGTGCTCACCCGCGATGCGGTTCGCGGCCTCGAGCAGCGCGACCGCGTCGAGGCGCTCCCCGTCGATCGCGACGGGCGTGCCGGCCTCGAACGCGACCTCCACGATCCGCGGCGTGTCGGGCGCCGCCTCCGGGTCGGTGGTGAGCCGCCACATGCCCTCGGGCGGCTCGGCCCACGGGTCCTCGAGCACGCCGCCCTCGTAGCTGATGTGGTAGAGGTTCGCGTCCATGGAGTAGGGCTTCTCCTTGGTGATGCCGGTGGGGATTCCGAAACGCTCGGCATAGGCGATGCAGTCCTCGCGCCCCGCGAGGTCCCACTCGCGCCACGGTGCGATCACCTTGATGTCGGGCTGCAGCGCGTAGGAGGCGAGCTCGAAGCGCACCTGGTCGTTGCCCTTGCCGGTGGACCCGTGCGCCACCGCATCGGCGCCCTCGCGCTGGGCGACCGCCACCATGTGTTTGGCGATGAGCGGGCGCGCGAAGGAGGTACCGAGCAGGTAGTACGACTCGTAGACGGCGCCCGCGCGCAGGACCGGGAACACGAAGTCCTCCACGAACTCGCGCTTGAGGTCGACGGCGTGGGCCGCCGAGGCGCCCGTGGCGAGCGCCTTGGTGCGAGCCGACTCGACCTCCTCGCCCTGGCCGACGTCGGCCGTGAAGGCGATCACGTCGGCGCCGTAGGTGGCCTTGATCCAATGCAGGATGACGGAGGTGTCGAGCCCGCCACTGTAGGCGAGCACGACCTTGGCGATGGGCGGTCGGCTGGGCATGTCGTCCTCCGAGACATCAGCGACCCGACCCCATAGCAACGGGCACGGCGAAGGCGGCGCTCCGGGGGGAGCGTCTTACCGGCGTCGTGCGCGTCGCGGGGGTCGGGTCGCTGGGTTGGGCATCGGTCGCTGCGCGGGCCGACTGCAAGCATATGCAGGCCGCCCGAATACCGGACCAACGTAGCACCGCGGCGGTCGGGGGTCAAGGGAGCCGCCTACCTCCGACCCCCGTCCGTCGCGGGCCGTTGCCGCGGCGCTGCTGACCGCTGCCGTGACGCCAGCACCGCCGCGGCCAAGATGGCCGCGGCGCCCGCCACCCCCAGCGCGCCCAAGCGCTCGCCATAGACCGCCGCGGCCAGCGCCGCGGCGACCACGGGCTCCACCGTGGCCACCAGGACGGCGCGTGAGGCCTCCACCTCGCGCAGACCGGTGTAGTAGACGAGGTAGGCGAGGTAGGTCGACAGCAGCGCCAACGCCGCGAGCAGCGCCCACACGGCCGGGTCCTTGGGTGCGAACGTGACGAACGGCGCCAGGCCCAGCGCTCCGATCGGCAGGACCACGGCGAACACCGTCACCGGCGCGTAGCGAGCGAGCACCCACTTGCCGAACAGGTAGTACGAGGCGTACGCCACGCCAGCCGCCAGGCCCCAGCTCAGCGAGGCGGGCGACACCCGGACGCCGCGCGCGCCCTCACCGCCCGCGGCCACCAGCGCCACGCCCAGCAGCGCCAGCACCAGCAAGGCCAGCTTCGCGTGCGTCGGGCGCTCGCCCAGGAGTGGCCAGGCCAGGAGCGTCACGAACGCTGGCGCGGTGTAGAGCAGCACGAAGGCCAGGCTGATGCCACCGGTCTCGATCGCCAGCACCAGCGCCGCGTAGAACAGCGTGACACCGAAGAGTGCGAAGGCAGCCAGGCGCGCCAGATCGCGACCGTGACGAAGCCGCAGGCGTCCCACCAGCGCGGCGTGCAGCACGAAGGCCAGCCCCGCCAACGCGGCCCGCCAGAAGGCGATCTCGAGCGGGGCCACGCCCCGGTCCAAGACGGCGCGCGAGAACAGGCCGATCAGCGCCCACAGGACCGCCGCGAACGCGACGAGCACGAAGCCGCGCGGTCGCACGCGGGCGCCCTCAGGCGTCGGCGGGCAGGGGCTTCATGCCGAAGTCGCGCGCCAGATCGGGCCGGTCGCGTCGCAGCTCGCGCATGCGGCGCGAGTAGGAGCTCAGTTCGATGCCCCACGCCACCAGGTTGACCGCGTAGAGCGCGGCCAAGATCCACATGCCGGTCACCAGCGGGATGCCGAGCGGGCTCAGGGCCCAGCCGAGCTGGACCAGCGCATCGATGCCGAACACCGCCCAGGGCACCAGCAGGAGCACGCCCCAGAGCTCGTCGGCGGCGCCGCTGCCGGGCACCACCAGCGCCAGCAGGTGGTAGCCGAGGGTGCGCGGTGCGTTGCGCGCCAAGCGCGGCCGGGGCACCAGCAAGAGCAGCAGGTGGAGCACGAAGAACACCAGGAACAGGCCCAACAGCAGCGGCCCCGACCAAGCCGGCAGCGCTCTGGGCGCCGGTGCGGCGGCGAGCGTCTGGAACGGGCTCACATAGGCGTCGGCCACGGTCCGCGTCCAGGTACCGGCCACGGCGGCGCGGATGGTGGTCGGTGAGGGTGTGGGTACCGGTCGCCCGGTCTGGATCGCGATCAGGCGCGACTCCGCGCTCGGGACGCCCTCGAGCGCGGCCCGTTCGAGCAGGCGCTCGGCCTGCCTGCGCTCGCCCGCCCGGTCGAACACGTAGGCGTCGAGCAGCAGGCGCTGCCCCTCGTCGGCCGACTCGGTCGGCCGCAGTTGCAGCGCCACGTGGGGCGCGCCGAGGTGACCGCCCACGGCGGCCTCCACCGCCGCGTCGCCCCGGGCGGTCCATACCGTCAAGGCGGCCATCGCGTGCGCTGCCGCCAGCAGCAACACCAGCGCCAGCTTCTCGGTGGTGCCGTAGTGGCGGATGGCTCGCAGGCGCCAGGCGCCGCCGGCCCGCCTGCCGGACTCGCGCGCCTGCCGGATCAGCATCGACTGCACCCGCCAGTACTTCGCCACCAGCGTCAGGTGGAGCATCATCGCCGCCGCCACCAGCGCGGCGGCGGCGTACCAGCCACCCTGGCCGAGCCCCACGGCCGCCTCGCTCATGACCCTGCGTGCGTTGGTGGCGCCGAGGGCGGCGGCTCGTGCCCGGGTCTCGGCTGCCGCCTCGGTGTCGTCGGTGAGCCGCAACACGTCGGCGTACTCGCGCAAGGCGGCGGCCGCGCCCGGCATGCCGGGCCCGGCGGTGCGCGGCAGCCAGCGCGCCCACAGCGAAGCTGCCTCGCGCGCGTCGGCCTGGAGGGCCCGCCAAAGGGGACGCAGCGGGAACCCGTAGCGCTCGTGGACCTCGGCGTCGGTGAGCAGGTCGGCATCGTAGCCGCGCGCCTCGAAGTCGGCCAGAGCCCCTTGCATCGCCTGGTCGGCGGCGTCGAGCCGCCCCATGGCCGCGAGGGCCCGGGCGACGTGGGCGCGCTCGAAGAAGGGTCCGCCGGCCTCGAGCGCCGCGGCCACCGCCGCGTCGCGCTGCGCGTCGTCGTCGGCCAGCGCGGCCACGCGCACGTGCAGGTGGGGGTTGGTGGGGTCGCGCCGGGCGGCGGCCAGCGGGTCGGCCACGTCGGCCTCGGCCTGCCACCAGTGCAGCAGCGGCGAGGTGTGGTCGAAGACGGCGAGCGGGTTGGCCGTGCCGCCCTCCACGCGGTGCTCGATGCGCTGGACCAGCGCATCCGCGCGGACCTCGGCTTCCACGCGCACGCCCGTACCGAGCGGCGCGAGCTGCACGATCGGGCCCGAGACCGGCGTCCGCGTGAGCACCCGGCCGTCGCTCAGATCGAGCTCCAGCACGTTGTGGCCATGGGCGATCCAGGCCCTTCCCAGGTGGAGGATCGCGGCGCGCGTGGCGCCGCTGCCGGTGGGGCGGGTGAAGCGCCAGCGGACGCTGCCGTCGGGCTCACGCAACACCACGACGCCGTCCTCGAGCGAGAGCAGCACGGCCTCGGGCGCGGCCTCGGGCGCGACCTCGGGCGCGGCCTGGGGCGCGCGGTCTTCGGGTGCCGTCTCGGGGGCGGGAGCGCGCGGCCTGGGGTCCGGTTCGAGCGGCGCGACGCCGCTGGTCCTGACGCGCAGCGACGCCTCGAGATCGGGGCCCGAGAGGTGCAGATCGGTCGTGCCCGGCTCGTGCAGGCGGAACTCGAAGGTGAGCGCCCCGGCCGAGCCGGCGACGGCCTCCAGCACTTCGGTGTGACCGGAGGGGGTCACGATCTCGAGGCGGTAGCGCGCGCCTGGGCGTAACCGGTCTGCCTCGACGGCGACGGTCTCGTCGAGCGTCCCGACGGCGGGCGAGACGGCGACGCGCGGAGCGCTCGGCGGCGCCTGCGCCGAGCCCAGCGTCGCGAGCGCGAACAGCAGACCGAACGCCAGGGCCCTGGCGCGGGCGACGGCGCGCGCGCGGCCCACGGCCGGCACCGAACGATGGTTTGCGGTCATGGCACCACCTTACAAGGCGCATCGCCCGGCCGACCGCTCAGCATGGCTCCGCGCGCATGCCAACTGCGGTGGCGCGCGCGCCGGTGCATGCTATCCTCCGCACGTGTCCGATGCGCTCTGGACGCGTCTCGCTGCCCCCTTCGCGCCCTCGGCGCTGACGTGGCACGTGATCGCCGTCGACGAAGCTGGCGAGGAGGCGACGGTGGTCGCGCGCCTGCGGAGCGAGGCGCTCGCGGCGCGGCTCGACGAGCACTGTGGTGTGGCGGGGTGGAGCCTGAGCTACGCCCCCTACGGAGGGGGAGCGGTGGGCTGCACGCTCGAGGTGAGCGAGGTTCGCAAGGCCGCCGTCGTCAACGCGCTGCCAGGCGGTGCCGCGGTGACGGCCGAGCATGCCTTCGCCGCCGCCGCCGCCCTGCTCGGCATGGTCGCGCCGGCGGACCCGAGCGCGCAGCGGGTGCCGTACGACGCCGAGGCGGGCGTCACCCTCCACGACCCCGAGGTGCCCGCTGCAGCGGCCGACGCCGAGTCGGCGACCGCGCCTGCGCTGCGCGAGGCCGACGCGCGAGCCCGCGACCTGTCCGACGAGGGACGCCGGATGATCGACCGCCTGGTCGACCGGCTCAAGGACGAGGGCCAGGGGCAGGCCGCCTCGCGCCTGTTGGTCCGGTTCGGCGGCTACGGCAAGGACGCGGACGCCGCCCGCGAGCTGTACGGCGAGCTGCGCGCGCTGCTCAAGCGAGCCTCCGACGCCGAGCCGGAGCGCGAGGTGGGGCCTTGATCAAGGTCATCGCCGTCGGCGACGTCCACGGCATGTGGCCGGAGTTGTGGCGGGTCTTGAAGGCGACCGCCGCGAGCAGTCACCGATTCGAGCCCACCGAGGCGGTGCGCTCGGGTCGCTACCGGGTGGTGTGCGCCGGCGACCTGGTGCACTACAAGGACGAGCGGGCCTACGCCGTCGCGGTCGGCCACGACCGCTTCGACCCAGCCGACCGTGACCACCTGCGGCGCGCGGCGAAGGCGCAGATCCGCGAGCTCTACCGTTTCAAGGACTTCGTCGAGGCGGCTGCCGGCAACGTCCAGGTGATCCTCGGGAACCACGACGAGGCCGCCGTCAAGCGTACCTACGAGCTCGGCACGCGCGGCGGCATCATGCACTACGAGTTCGACGAGGAGCGCGGCGGCGTGGCCATGCCCGACGAGCTGGCGGCCTGGATCGGCGCCTTCCCGCGCGAGGTGGTGCATCACGGCGTCCACTTCGCGCACGCCGGCCCAACGATGGGGATGCAGCACTTCGACGACTTCTTCTATCACGACCCCGACACCAAGACCTGGTGGTTCGAGAAGCCCGACCTGGTGCGCCAGGCCGGCCACCGCTTCGGCGTGTACGGGCACACCGTGATGAAGGAAGGGATCTACCTCGACAAGGAGCACGGCTTCGCGATGATCGACGCGCTCGGCCACAAGCAGTTCCTCGAGATGATCCTCAACGACGAGCGGCTCGATTACTCGATCAGCTCGCTCTGAACGGGCGGCCGCGGGCGCTGGCACGCCGGCGGTGCCGCCAGGCTGCGGTCGCCCTACAGCGAGTACCCCCCGGCGTCGTCGTCGCGCACCAGTTCGCCGCCGCGCAGCACCATGGTGCGGCGCTTGAGCCGGTCGACCAGGTCGCGCGAGTGGGTGGCGACGATGACGGTGGTGCCCTTGATGTTGACGTCGTTCAAGAGCTCGAGGATCTCCCAGGAGGTGTCGGGGTCCAAGTTGCCGGTGGGCTCGTCGCACAGGAGCAGCGGCGGGTTGGTGACCAGCGCCCGGGCGATGGCGACGCGTTGCTGCTCGCCGAGCGACAGCTCGATGGGGTAGGCCTTGCGCTTGTGCGCGAGCCCCACCTGACGCAGCGCGCCGAGTGCGCGCTGCTCCTGGTTGCCGTGGAAGCCCGTGGCGCGCAGGGCGAAGGTGAGGTTGTCGAGCGCCGAGAGCTTCGGCAGCAGCCGGTGATCCTGGAAGACCATCCCGATGCGCCGCCGCAGCAGCGGTAGCTGCGAGTCGCGCAGCTTCGCCAGGTCCTGTTCGGCGATCGCGACGACGCCTTCGGTGGGGTTGATCCGCCGCAGCAGCAGCGACAGCACCGTGCTCTTGCCGGCGCCGGAGTGGCCGACGATGTACACGAACTCGCCCTTGCGGATGCGGAAGTCGACAGCCTTGAGGGCGTGCGTGTGCGTGCGGGCGTAGGTCTTGGTGACGTGCTTGAACTCGACCACGACCCGGCATGCTACCAAGCCGCCGTGAGGCTCAGCCGTAGGAGGTCAGGGTCTCGACCAGCACTCCGGTGGCGGCCCCGGCGTGGAGCGTCGTGATCACCTCGACGTTCGGCGGCGCCGCGCGCGCCACGCCGCGAAGGTCGGCCACGGTCATGCCGCGCGTGTGGGTGCCGGTCAGCTCGATCACCACGTGATAGGGGGTGGTCGTCACGAGCGCCGGGTGGGTCAGGGCCAGCACCGCCAGCGGGTCGTGGAGCGGCCCCTCGAGGCGGTTCGAGCCGAGGCGTGCGTAGGCGTTGCCGTAGTACTCGAGCAGCTCGGCGCAGAACTGCGCGACCGGGCCGCCCCCGGCGCGCAGGCGCTCGATGTCGGTCTCGTCGAACATCCATTGGTGGGTGGCGTTCAGCCCGGCCATCGTCAGCGGCAGGCCGGCCCGGAACACGATGTCGGCCGCCTCGGGATCGACCAGGATGTTGAACTCCGCCGCGGGCGTCACGTTGCCCCAGGGGATGCCGCCGCCCATGATCGACACCGCACGCAGCTGTTGCGCGATGTCCGGCGCGGTGCGCAGCGCCAGCGCCACGTTCGTGAGCGGGCCGGTGGCGATCAGGCAGACCTCGCCGGGATTGGCCCGTACGGTCTCGACGATGAAGCCGACCGCATCGTTTGATGCCACCTGGCGTGCGTGCGCGGGCGGCGTGGGGCCCTCGAGCCCGGAGGCGCCGTGGATGAACTCCGCGGTGCGCAGCTCCGCCACCAAGGGCGCGGGGCTGCCGGCGTGCACCGGCACGTCGAGCCCGAGCACCTCGCACATCACCAGGGCGTTGGCGGTGGTCCGCTCGAGCGGCACGTTGCCGGCGACCGTGGTGATCCCCAGCAGGCGGCCGTGCCTCGCCGCGAGCGCGATCGCGAGCGCGTCGTCGTGGCCCGGGTCGCAGTCGAGCAGCAGCAGCGGTCGGTCGGCGGCGCCCATGTCAGGCCTGCGCCGGCGGCGTCTGCAGCGTGTCGCCCGCCTCGATCGCCTGGGCGACCTGCTCCTCGGCCGGCAACACCAGCGCCTGCACCACTTGGTCGTCGTGGCCCAGGCGCATCACGGTCACGCCCTGCGAGGCGCGGCCGTAGCGGCTCACCTGGTCGACCTTGGTGCGGATCAGGATCCCGCCCTGCGACAGCGCGAACAGCTCCTCGCGGCCGCTGACGTGCGAGAGGCTCACCAGGTGCCCGATGCGCGGCGTCACGCGCAGCGTGATCACGCCCTGACCGCCGCGTCCCTGACGCGGGTACTCGTTGAAGGCGGTGCGCTTGCCGTAGCCCTGGCTCGAGATCGCCAGCAGCTCGGCGCTGTCGAGCTCGTCGGACGGCACCACCGCCAGGCTGACGACCTCGTCGGCGCCGCGCAGGCGTACCCCGATCACGCCCTGGGTGGCGCGACCGGTCTCGCGCACCTGGTCCTCGGCGAAGCGGATCGCCATGCCGCCGCGCGTGGCCAGGCAGACGTCGGCCTCGCCGTCGGTGATGCGCACGGCCTTGAGCTCGTCGCCGGGCACCAGGTTGATGGCGATCAGGCCCGAGGCGTACATGTTGGCGTACTCGGCGATGGCAGTGCGCTTCACCAGGCCCCCGCGGGTGGCGAAGACGAAGTACCCGGGCTGGTCGAGGCGCTTGATGGTGAGCACCGTCTGGACCTTCTCGCCGTCTTGCAGCTGCAAGATGTTGCGGACGTGGTTGCCGCGGGCGTTACGGTCGGCCTCGGGGAGGTCGTAGATCTTCTCGCGGAAGACGCGTCCGCGGTCGCTGAAGAACAGCAGGTAGTCGTGGGTGCTGCCGACGAGCAGCAGCTCGTTGACGTCCTCGTCCTTGGTCTTCTGGGCGGTGCTGCCGCGGCCGCCGCGGGCCTGGGCGCGGTAGGCGCTCGCGGGCGTGCGCTTGATGTAGCCGCCGCGGGTGAGTGTGACGACCATCGCCTCCTCGGCGATGAGGTCTTCCTTGGTGATGTCGTCGGAGAGGTCGACGATGTGGGTGCGGCGCTCGTCGGCGAAGCGCTTGCGCACCTCGCGCAGTTCGGTCTTGATCACCTGCCAGAGCTCGTCCTCGTGGCCGAGGATCAGCTCGAGGCGGGCGATCTCCTCCATGAGGCCGCGGTACTCCGCCTGGATCTTGCCGCGCTCGAGCCCGGTGAGGCGCTGCAGGCGGAGGTCGAGCACGGCTTGGGCCTGCACGTCGGTCATGCCGAACTCGCGCATGAGGCCGACGCGCGCCTCGGGGCCGTCGGCCGAGGCGCGGATGAGGGCGATGACCTCGTCGATCCGGTCGAGGGCGATGAGGTAGCCCTCGAGCACGTGGGCTCGCTCGCGCGCCTTGCGCAGTTCGAACTCGGTGCGCTTGCGCACCACCTCGGCGCGGTGGTCGAGGAAGTGACGCATCAGCGCCGGCAGCGGCAGGAGCCGCGGCGAGCGGTCGACGATCACCACGGTGTTGAACGAGAAGGTGTTCTGCAGCTGGGTGTACTTGAACAGCTGGTTCAGCACCAGCTCCGGGTGGGTGTTGCGCTTGAGCTCGAAGACGATGCGCATGCCCTGGCGGTCGGACTCGTCGCGCAGGGCCGAGATGTCCTCGATCCGCTTCGCGCGCACGAGTGACGCGACCGTCTGGATCAGCGAGGTCTTGTTGATCTGGTAGGGGATCTCGGTGACGACGATGGCCGTCTTGCCGCCGCGCTCCTCGATCCGGGTGCGGCCGCGCACGCGCACCGAGCCGCGGCCGCTGGCGTACGCCTCGCGGATCCCCTCGGCACTGATCAGCCCGCCGGTGGGGAAGTCGGGGCCCTTGACGTGGCGCATGATCCCGTCGATGTCGATGGTGGGATCTTCGATCATCGCGATCAGGCCGTCGACCACCTCGCCCAGGTTGTGGGGCGGCAGGTTGGTCGCCATGCCGACGGCGATGCCGCTGGCGCCGTTGACCAACAGGTTCGGGATGGACGAGGGCAGCACCTCGGGTTCGCTGGAGGTGCCGTCGAAGGTCTCACGGTAGGGGACCGTCTCCTTGTCGAGGTCGGCGAGCAGCACCTCGGCCAGCGGCGTGAGGCGTGCCTCGGTGTAGCGGTAGGCCGCCGCCGGATCGCCGTCGATGCTGCCGAAGTTGCCCTGGCCGTCGACCAGCGGGTAACGCAGGTTCCATGGCTGCGCCAGCCGCACCATGGCGTCGTACACCGCGCTGTCGCCGTGCGGGTGGTACTTGCCCAGCACGTCGCCCACCACGCCGGCTGACTTGCTGTGCTTGCGGGGCGGCACCAGGCCGGCCTGCAGCATGGCGTAGAGGATCCGTCGCTGCACCGGCTTGAGGCCATCGCGTACGTCGGGCAGCGCCCGATCGACGATCACCGACATGGCGTAGTTGATGAAACTCGTCTTGATCTCGTCCGTGATCTGGATAGGGACGACTTGTCCTTCGTTCAAGCGAACGCCCTCCTCCGGCCTGCGCCGTAACGGGTGAGTCTACCATCTCGGACTCCGCTACCGCCACCGACGCGATGCGTATGGGACGCGTGCAGGACGCATCTTGGCGCGCGACCCGGGGGGCTGCGGTCGAGGCCGAGCGGTGCTCGGCGACGCCCGCCATCGGGTAGGCTGGCCCATGCGGATCCTGCGTGAAGACGACGTCGCCGAGCTCACCTGGGAAGAGGTCCTGGACGCGCTCGAGGCGGCCTTCCTCGATCCCCGTCGGTTCCACCAGGCGGAGCGCGTCACGCTGCCGGCGCCGCACGGCGGCGCCAACCTGGCGATGCCTTGCGCTGACGTCGACGGCTGGTTCGGCGTGAAGCAGGTGAGCGTGCGGCCCGGTAACAGCGGCCGCGCCCGCGCCACGGTGCAGGCTTGGTACACGCTGTTCGGCCCCGACGGCCAGGCCCTGCTGGGGTTCCCGGCAGGCCTCCTGACCAAGCTGCGCACCGCTGCGGTCTCGGCGCTCGCGGCCGAACGCCTGGCCGCGCCCGGCTCCCGCAACCTGTTACTCGTGGGGTCTGGCTCGCTGGCGCCGTGGCTCGTACGCGCGCACCTGCAGGTGCGCGCGTACGAGTCGGTGTGGATCTGGGGGCGCAACCCGGCGCGGGCCGAGTTGGTGGCGGCCGAGGTGTTGGCGGCCTTCACCGGCGCCCCGACGCGCCCGGCGGTGGCGGTAGCGCCCGATCTGGAGACCGCGGTCCGGCGTGCGGACGTCGTGAGCGTGGCCACCACCGCGTCGGAGCCCCTGGTGCAGGGCGCGTGGTTGTCGCCGCGCCAGCACCTCGATCTGGTGGGCGCGTTCACGCCCACGATGCGTGAGACCGACGCCGCGGCGGTGCGGGCGTGCGACGTCGTGGTCGACCAGCTCGCCGCCGCGCGGCTCGAGGCCGGCGACTTGCACTTCGCCGCCGCCGAGGGCTGGTCGTGGCAGGACGTGGTCGGCGACCTGCACCAGGTGATGTGCGGCGCCGTCGCGCGTCGCGAGGGCCGCCCCACGCTGTTCAAGTCGGTCGGGCTGGCGTTCGAGGACCTGGCGGTGGCGCGACTGCTGGCGACGTCCGCTGGCGTAGCGTAGGGCGTGATCGAACGCTACGCCACCCCCGAGATGCGCTCGCTGTGGAGCGAGGCCAACACCTATCGCACCTGGCTCGAGATCGAGCTCGCAGCCACCGACGCCTGGGAGCGGCTGGGCGAGGTGCCGCCCGGCACCAGCGCCCGGTTGCGTGCCGCCGCCGCCGCCGCGCCGCTCGACGACGCCTTCGCCGCGCGCGTTGCGGAGCTCGAGGCCGTCACCCGCCACGACATCGTCGCGTTCACCCGCGCCCTGAGCGAGCGGCTGGGCGAGGATGCCCGCTTCCTCCATCTGGGCCTCACCAGCACCGACGTGGTCGACAGCGCTCAGAACCTACGCCTGCGCGAGGCGCTGCGGCTGATCCTCGCCGACGTGCGCGCACTGCGCAGCGAGGTGCGGCGGCTGGCGCGCGAGCACAAGCACACCCCCTGCATCGGGCGCACCCACGGCATCCACGCCGAGCCGATGACCTTCGGACTCAAGTTCCTCAACTTCCACGCCGCGCTCGGCCGCGACCTGGCGCGCCTCGAGCGCGCGCGTGCGGCGGTCTCGGTGGTGATGCTGTCGGGCTCGGTGGGTACCTACGCCCACGTGCCGCCCGGCGTGGAGGCGGCGGTGGCCGTGCGCCTCGGCCTGACCGTGGACCCGGTCACCAACCAGACCGTCGCACGCGACCGGCACGGCGAGATGCTCGCGGCGCTGGCGCTGTTGGGCACCAGCATCGAGCGCATCGCGCTCGAGATCCGCCACTTGCAGCGCAGCGAGGTGCGCGAGGCGCAAGAGGGTTTCGCCGCCGGTCAGACCGGCAGCAGCTCGATGCCGCACAAGAAGAACCCGATCGCCTCGGAGAACCTCGCCGGCGTGGCCCGGCTGCTGCGCTCGCAACTGCAAGCAGGGCTCGAGAACGTGGCCCTGTGGCACGAGCGCGACATCAGCCACTCGGCGGTCGAGCGCGTGATCCTGCCCGACGCCACCACCTTGGCGAGCTACGCCGCGCGCCGCTGCCAGCGCGTCCTGCGCGACCTGGTGGTGTATCCCGAGCGGATGCGCGCGAATCTCGACGCGCTCCACGGACTGGTGTACTCACAACGGGTGCTGCACGCGCTGATCGAGGGCGGCATGGCGCGCGAAGCGGCCTACGAGGTGGTGCAGCGTGCGAGCCTGGCGTCGTGGGAGCACGGCACGCACCTGCGTGAGATGCTCGCCGCCGACCCCGCCTGCAGTCTCGGCAGCGAAGCCCTGGCCGCCGCCTTCGACCCCGCCTGGTACCTGCGCCACGTTGACGCCATCTACGCGCGCTTCGAGCTGTAGCGACGGTGTAGCATCGACACGTGAACGCCCGACCCGAGCCACGCGAACTGCTGTACGAAGGGAAGGCGAAGCAGGTCTTCGCCTGTGACGATACCGACCTGGTGATCGTGCGCTACAAGGACGACGCCACCGCGTTCAACGCCGCCAAGCGCGGCACCGTGCAGGACAAGGGCGTGGTCAACAATGCCGTCTCGGCGATGCTCTACGCCGAGCTCGAGTCGTTCGGCGTGCCGACGCACTTCCTGGAGCAGCTCTCGCCGCGTGAGCAGCTGGTACGCCGCGTCAGCATCGTGCCGGTCGAGGTGATCGTGCGCAATCGCGCCGCCGGCACCTTCGCCACGCGCTACGGGGTGGAGGAGGGGATCGAGCTCGATCCCACCGTGATCGAGTGGTGTTACAAGGCCGACGCGCTCGGCGACCCGCCCATGAACAGCGCCACGGCGGTCGCGCTCGGGCTGGCCGACGAGGCGCAGCTCGAGGCGATGTTCGATTACGCCGCCGATGTCAACGACTTCCTCGGCGCCCGCTTCGCCGTCGCCGGACTGGAGCTCGTCGACTTCAAGCTCGAGTTCGGCATCGACGCCGCCGGCGAGTTGCGCCTGGCCGACGAGATCAGTCCCGATACCTGCCGCCTGTGGGACCTCGCCAGCGGCGAGAAGATGGACAAGGACCGCTTCCGTCGCGACCTTGGCGGCGTCGAGGAGGCCTATCAGGAGGTCTGGCGCCGGTTGCGCGAGACCCAGGGCGTACCGCTCGACCTGCCCGAGCACGACGAGGCCGAACTCGAGCACGAGCACCTCGACGAGCTGCACGACCTCGACGACGACTCGCTCGACGCGGCCCTGCCGCGCCCAGGAGGGCCGCGTGGCTGACGCCCCGGTGCGCGAGTTCGACGCGGTTGTGTTCGTGATGCTGCGGCGCGCGATCCTCGACCCCCAGGGGCGCGCCGTGCAGGCCACGCTGGCGCGATTGGGCCACGGCAACGTCGGCGACTTGCGCGTGGGCAAGCGCATCGAGCTGCGGCTGCGCGGTGAGCGCGCCGAGGTCGAGGCGCAACTCGAGCGCATCGCCACCAGCGTCCTCTCCAACCCGGTGATGGAAGACGTCCGCACCGAGCTCACAGAGGTCACGCCGGCACCCACCTGAGGGCGTTGCCGCCGGCGCACACCGAGGGAGCCACCTTGCGACAAGCCAGCGGTTCGCTGACCAGGCCCGACGGCGTTCGGCTCGCGACGCGCGCCTGGCTCCCCGCTGACGAGCCGGACGCGGGCGTGATCGTGCTCCACGGCATGGGCGAGCACATCGGGCGCTACGAGCGTCTGGCCACTGCGCTGGTGCGGGAGGGCTTGGCCGTGCACGGCTTCGACCTGCGTGGCCATGGCGCCTCCGACGGCCCGCGGGCCCGGATCCACAGCATCGGCCAGCTGATCGACGACGCCGGCGCCGTGACCGCCTCGGTGCGCCGGCACGCGCACGGCCCGTGGCTGCTGTTCGGGCACAGCGTCGGTGCCCTGGTGGCGCTGCGCGCGGTGCAGACCGGGGCGCTGCGCCCCGACGCGCTGGTGCTCTCGAGCCCGTGGCTGCGCGCGAGCGCCATGCCCCACCCCGCGGTGTTAGGCCTGCTGCTCGTGCTCGCGCGCGTCGTGCCGGGTGTGGGCATCGCGCGCGTCGACGCCGCTGCGGTGTCGCGCGACCCGCTCGAGGTCGAGGCCCACCGCTCCGACCCCGCCGTCTGGCACGGACGGGTGCCGCTCGGCACGGTGGCCGCCATGCTCCGCGCCGGTGCCGCCGCGCTCGCGCCCGATGTGGGCCCGCTGCGCCTCCCGACGCTGGTGCTGCACGGTAGCGGCGACCGCGTCGCCGACCCGGAGGGCGCGCTGGAACTCGAGCGCCGCAACCCCGGCCTCACGCTCCACCTCGAGCCCGAGGGTCACCATGAGCTGTTCAACGACACCTGCCGAGCCTTCGTCACCGACGAGCTCCTGCGGTGGCTGAAGGTGCGCCTCGGCGCGGCTGCGTGACCCGCAGCAGGACGAACTTCAAGTAGCGTCCTTCCGGGAAGGCCAGCGGCACGGGATGGTCGAGCGCGTGCCCGGACTCGTGCAGCACCTGCGCCTCGACGCGGGCCTCGCCGGCGGCCTCGGCCAGCACACTGCGGAATGCCTCGGGCGACACCTGCGCGGTGCACGAAGCCGTGGCCAGCAGCCCGCCTGCCGGCAGCGCCGCGAGCGCCGCGGCGTTGAGCCGTCGGTAAGCGCGCAGCGCCCCGTGGCGCTGGCCCTTGTGGCGCGCCAGCGAAGGCGGATCGAGCACGATCAGGTCGCTCCCGGCCACGGCCGGCTCGGCCAGTGCGGCGGCCGGATCGTGCAGCAGGTCGCGGCGCAGCGTGGCGTGGCGCGCGCCGGCGTCGGCACCGATCACGTCGGCGTTGGCAGCCACGTTGCGCTCCGCGTCGCGCAGCGCCGCGGCGGCGAGGTCGACGTCGATCGCGCGCGCGGCGCCGCCGGCCAAGGCGTAGACCGAGAAGGCCCCGCTGTAGGCGAACAGGTTCGCCACGCGCCGGTCGCGTGCGTGGGCGCGCACGAGCGCGCGATGCTCGCGATGGTCGAGGAACAGCCCGGTCTTCTGCCCGACGAACAAGTTGGCCAGGAAGCGCAGGCCGTGCTCGCGCACGGTGAGCTCGGCCGGCGGCCCCTCGCCCCACAGCACCTGCAGGGGCTCGCCGCCGCCCGGCGTGGCCAGCACGCCCTTGAGCGGCAGCGCCCGGGTGAGGGCCAACACCACCTCGCGCTGCAAGGCGGCGGCGTCGCTGTCGGCGCGGCGATAGCCGGCGGCGTACGCCTGCAACACCGCGAAGCGCCCGTAGCGGTCGACGGTGAGGCCCGGCAGCCCGTCGCCCTCGCCGTAGAGCAGGCGATACGCGTCGCTGCCGGCTGCCTCGAGGTTGGCGCGCAAGTGCAGGGCGCGCCCCACGGTGGCCTCGACCCAGGCGCGATCGGGTGGCGTGAGCACGTCAGGCTCGGCCCCGCGCCGTACCACGCGCACCGCGATCGCGCCGGCCGCGGCCCACAACCCCAGCGCTGTCGTGCGGCCCGCCGCCACGCGCACCCAGGCGCCGTCAGGCAGCGCGGTGCCGACTGGCACGTGATCGCGGTACACCCATGGGTGGCCCGCAGCCAGCGAACCCTCGAGGCGCGCCGGCAGCTGCAGCGTCTGCAGCTTCATGGGGGCCCCACGAGGCGCTTGGCCGTGGCCAGCACCTGGTCGAACATCGCTGCCGTCAGGCGCCCGGTGTTCGTGTTCTGGAAGCTCGGGTGGTACGCGTCCAGGATCGTCGGTGCGCCGCGGAGCGCCTCGAGCCGGTGGAGCGCGCCGTGCGCGAACGGGTGGCGGGCCAGCGTGAGCGCCAGGCCGTGCGCCCGCGCACGCGCCCGGTAGTGCTTGAGCACCCCGTCGTGCGCGATCTTCCCGAGCGCCAGCAGCACGCGCGGCTCGCCCAGGGCGTCGAGGTCGTGCGCCAACCACGACCGGCAGGCGTCGAGCTCGGCCGGGGTCGGCTTGTTCCCCGGCGGGACGCAGCGCGCCACTGCGGTGATCCACAGCCCGTGCAGCACGAGGCCGTCGCCGCGTGCGCGGCTGACGGGGGCCGAAGCCAGGCCGGCGCGGTAGAGGGCGCCGTAGAGGAAGTCGCCCGAGGCGTCGCCCGTGAACATGCGGCCGGTGCGGTTGCTGCCGTGCGCGCCCGGCGCCAGGCCCACGAGCACGATGCGCGCGGCCGGATCGCCGAAGCCGGGCACGGGCGCGCCCCAGTAGGTGTCGTCGAGGTAGGCGCGGCGCTTGCGTGCCGCCACCGCCTCGCGGTGCGCCGCGAGGCGCGGACAGCGCCGGCACGAGGCGAGCGCACTCGGGTAGGGATCGAACGTCGTCATCGGGCCCGCCTCACGCAGCGTCCGGGAGTCGCCGCACGCTGCCCGGTACCACCGGCAGCCCGCCGCGGTCGGCGCTGGCGACGGCCGCGAAGCAGAGCTCCAGGCCGCGCATGGCGTCGCGCGCGTCGTGGCTCGGCCGGCGCTCGTCCTCGAGGGCGCACAGGAGTTCGGCCATGGCGCCGTGGAAGCCGTCGTCGAACCATGCGCCGACGAGCAGCGGCTCCAGCGCGCCGTCGCCGCGCGTCAGGCGCACGCGCTGCTCGTCGTAGTCGGGTCCTTCGCTGACGATCGTCCCGTCGCTCCCGACGATCGTGGTCCGGTCGCGGGGGCCGTGGCGGGTGTCGCCGTTGAACGAGAGCGTGGCGAGCGCTTCGGGGAAGTCGACGATCGCGTGTGCCAGCAGCGGCGGCCGCGTACGTTGCGCTGGCGAGCGGCGGACCGCGGCGCTCACCGACTCCGGTCGGTGCTCCCCCATCAGCTGCAGCAGCAGGTCCCACCAGTGGCTGGCGAAATCGAAGAGGATCAGGTGGCGAACGGCCTCGAACGGCGTGTCGGCGGTCCAGTTGTGATCGAACTGGAGGCTGAAGTCGACGCTTGAGACGGTACCGACGTGGCCACCGGCCACCGCCCGTCGCAGGTAGGCGAAGTGCGGCGCCCAGCGGCCGTTCTGGTTGACCGCCAGGACCCGCCGGCGCTCGTCGGCGAGCGCCGCGAGCCGGTCGCCGAGGTCGAGATCGAGCACGAAGGGCTTCTGGCTCAGCACGTGGCGCCCCGCGCGCAGGGCAGCCTCGATCGGCGCCGCGCGGTCGGCGGGGTGGGTGGTGATGTCGACCACCTCGGCGTCGCTCGAGGCGAGCAGGGCCTCGGCGCCCTCGAACACCTGCGCGTTGGGGTAGAAGGCGATCCTGCACGCCTCCGCCCTATCGACGTGTTGATCACACAACGCCGTTACGACGTAGCCAGCCTTACGGTAGGCGCTCAGGTGGTGCCGGGCGATACCGCCGCAGCCGATCAGGGCGATCGGACGGCGCTCGCGCGGCTCGCGTGGCACTCGCGCGAGCGCCAGTGCTTCGCCGGCGTGCAGCGGCGGCTGCGGCCCGTGCATCGCGGCTCAGCGCTCGCCGCGGACGGTCGCCACGAGGCGATCGAGGGCGTCGGCCAAGGTGGCGCGCGAGGTGGCGAAGTTCAGGCGTGCGAAGCCGGCGCCGCCCGGGCCGTACTCGGGCCCGGGGTTGAGCGCCAGGCGACCGCGCTCGAGCAGGGCCGCGCACGGGTCGTCGCCGAGGCCCGCGGCGCGCAGGTCGAGCCAGCTCAGGTAGGTCCCTTCGGGCGCATGGGCCGTCACCTCGGGAGCCTCGCTGCGCAGGCGCTCATGCAGGTAGTCGCGGTTGGCGCGCAGGTAGGCCAGCGCGGCAGCGAGCCAGTCGTCGCCGCAGCGATAGGCCGCGATCGTGGCCGCCTGCGCCAGCACGTTCACGCCCGGCATGCGCGAGGCGGCGCGCGCCTTGACGTGCGCCAGCAGCGCCGGGTTCTCCGACACCATGAAGGCGATCTTCAGGCCCGCCACGTTGAACGCCTTGGTGGGGCCGTACAGCGTCAGGGTGCGCTGGGCGACCTCGGGCGCAAGCGACGCGAAGGGGATGTGGCGGCCGTCGAACACCAGATCGGCGTGGAGTTCGTCGGAGAGGACCCAGAGGCGGTGCTCGAGCACCACCTCGGCCAACGCCTCGAGCTCGGCGCGGCCGAACACCCGGCCGGTAGGGTTGTGCGGGTTGCAGAAGATCATGGTCCGGGTGGCGGGGGTGATGGCCGCGCGCAGCGCAGCGACGTCCATCCGGTAGCCGGCACCGTCGTCGACGAGCTGGTCGTGGAGCACGCGGCGGCCGGCGCGGTCGATGATCGAGAAGAATGGCGGGTACACCGGCGGCTGCACGATCGCTTCGTCACCCGGACCACTCGTCGCCTCGAGACCGACGAAGAGCGCGGGGATCACCCCCGGCATCGGCTCCACGGCCTCGACCGGCACGCCCCAGCCGAAGCGGCTCGCGAGCCGATCGACCACGGCACTGCGCAAGTCGGGGAGCCCGCCTGCGGGCGGGTAGCCGAGGCTGCCGCAATCGACGTGCGCGTGCATGGCGGCGCGCACCACGGAGGCCACCGGGAAGTCCATGTCGGCGACCCACAGCGGGAGCACGTCGGGCTCGTAGCGCGTCCACTTGCCGCACGGCATCGTGCGCAGGCGCGCCTCCGTGGCGACGTCGAAGGCCTGCTCGGGGTCGATCGTCGAGGGGCTGGACATGCCGGCATGCTACCAACCCGTCGTGTGCAACCAAGCGTGCTGGACGGTCCTGGTAGCGTCAGCGCATGCGACACGCGGTGCGAGTGCCCGACTGGGCCGCCTCGATCATCAGTGACTTCACCGATATGCACCGCGCACCTCGCCCCGTCTCGGCCGCCAAGGTTCCGCGCTTCACGCTCGCACTGCCCGACGACGTCCGCTTCGAGTACGCCTTCCTCGACCGCGCCGGTATCGTGCGCGCCGACCCCGACTACGGCGCCAGTGGTGTCAACCCGTGGTACCCGGAGGTGACCGAGGTGCGCGGTCCCGACTACGCCCCGCAGCCACTGTTCGATCCGCAGCCGGCCCGGATCCCCTGGCGCGAGCGGCGTTGGCGCCTGACGGGAGCGGGCTTCGCGACGCCGCGGCGCGTGAACGTGCTGTCGCCGCCCGATCACGACGGGCCCCTGCCCGTGGTGCTGCTCCACGATGGCATCGCCTACCAGCGCTTGGCGCGCAGCGCCGACGTGCTGGCGGCGCTCATGGCGCAGGGCCGGGCGGGGCCGGCGCACCTGATCTTCAGCGAGCCCACCGAGCGGCTCGTCGAGTACGCCTGGGACGAGCGCCACCTGGCGTTCGTGCGCGACGTGCTGCGGCCGCACGCGCGGCGCGAACTGGCCGTGGACGGCACCTGGGTTGCCATGGGCGCCAGCCTCGGCGGCCTGGCCGCCGCCACCCTCGCGCTCGCCGATCCCGAGGCTTGGTCGGTGGTGGTGGCGCAAGGCGGCGCCTTCCTGGGGATCCCCGAGGAGCGTCGCCACCATGGGGTGCGACGCTCATGGCTGCTCGAGCGCCTGCGCGCCGGCGCCGAGCTCGCCGACCAACGCTGGGTGCTCGACGTGGGCACCCTCGACTGGCTCCATGACGTCAATCAGCGCGTCGCCGACGTGCTCGCGAGCCGCGACGTGCCTGTCTGGTACGGCGAGTGGACGGCCGGTCACAACTGGGGCTGCTGGCGTGACGGGCTCGCGCGGGTGCTCGAGGCGGCGCTGCCCCCGTCCGAGGCGGCGGCGCCGGTCCGGCCGGGGTACGTCAGCCGGGCCGAGTTGGCGCTGGAGCGGAGCGAACCGAGCGCACCCGGACGCTAGCGCCCGTCGGCGATCGCACGTCGCGGGTGGTGGCGCGGCCGCGCCGACGACCCCGTCGGCAGCCACCCGCCTGCCTCCGCTCGCGCGATAGCATCGCCGCATGAGCGACTTTCGCATCGAGAAGGACACGATGGGCGAGGTACGGGTCCCGTCCGACCGCTACTGGGGCGCCCAGACCCAGCGCTCGCTGGAGAACTTCCGCATCGGTGGCGAGCGCATGCCACTGGCGTTGATCCGCGCCTTCGCGGTCCTGAAGAAGGCCGCCGCGATCACCAACGTCGAACTCGCCGGCTTCGATCGCGCCAAGGCCGACGCCATCGCGGCCGTGTGCGACGAGATCATGCGGGGCGAGCTCGACGACCACTTCCCGCTCGTGGTGTGGCAGACAGGCTCGGGAACGCAGACGAACATGAACCTCAACGAGGTGATCGCCAATCGGGCGAGCGCCCTCGCCGGGGCGCCGCTGGGCAGCAACGAGCCGGTCCACCCCAACGACGACGTGAACCGCTCGCAGTCGTCGAACGACACCTTCCCGACCGCCATGCACGTCGCGGCGGTGGAGTCGATCCAGGGGCACACGCTGCCCGAGCTGCGGCGACTCCACCAGGCGCTGAGCGAGAAGGCCGCCGCCTGGGACGACGTCGTCAAGATCGGCCGCACCCACCTGATGGACGCCACCCCCGTCACCCTCGGCCAGGAGTTCTCCGGATACGCCACGCAGCTCGACAAGGGCATCGAGGTGGTCGAGCAGAGCCTGGCGCACCTGCATGAGCTCGCGCTCGGTGGCACTGCCGTCGGCACCGGTCTCAATGCCCCGGCGGGATTCGCCGGCCGTGTGGCCGAGGTCGTCGCCGACCTCACCGGCCACCCCTTTCGCAGCGCCGACAACAAGTTCGAGGCGCTCTCGGCGAACGACGCCGTCGTCGAGGCCTCGGGCGCCCTGAAGCGGGTGGCGGTCTCGCTCATGCACATCGCCAACAACGTCCGCCTGCTCGCGTCGGGACCGCGCTGCGGCATCGGCGAGCTGCGCCTGCCCGAGAACGAGCCGGGTTCGTCGATCATGCCCGGCAAGGTCAACCCCACCCAGGCCGAGGCCATGACCATGGTCTGCGCCGAGGTGATCGGCAACGACACGGCGATCACCGTCGCCGGCACCCACGGCCACTTCCAGCTCAACGTGTTCAAGCCGGTGATGATCTACAACCTGCTGCGCAGCGCGCGGCTGCTCGGCGACGCCTGCGCGTCGTTCACCGACCATTGCATCGCGGGGGCCGAAGCAGACGCCGAGCGTGCGCGCGTCCATCTCGACGCGTCGCTCATGCTCGTGACCGCGCTCAACGCCCACATCGGCTACTACAAGGCGGCCGAGATCGCGCAGCGGGCGCACCGCGAGGGCACGACGTTGAAGCAGGCGGCGCTGGCGCTCGGCTACCTCGACGAGGCGACGTTCGATCGGGTGGTGGTGCCGGAGTCGATGCTCGGCCGCTGAGCGGGGTGCGCGCGCGGAAAGGTCAGCGGCGGCGCCGCAAGGTCAGCGGCGGCGCCGCAAGGTCAGCGGCGGTCGAGCACCTCGGCGTCGTCGGGGATCCAGACGACCTCGTCGGGATCGAGGCCGGTGTCGACGGCGACCGACATCAGCCGCAGGTCGGCGAACAGGTCGTGTTCGTTGGCGTAGAACACCAGCCGCAGCGGTAGCCAGTCGCTGGCGTCGATCACCGCGATGACGTGATGGATCTCGGCAGTGACATCGACGTTGTCGAAGCGCAGCGTATACACGTCTCCCTCACCGCCGGATTCGACCTGCTCGAGGCGAACCTCCCAGCCCGCGAACACGCTGCCGAGGTCGAGGTCGAGCACGAACACCTCGTCGCCCGGGAGCAGGCCCCCGAAGGCCTCCGGGTCGTCGACGGCGTACACGGCCACCTGGTTGGTGAGGAAGGTGTAGTTGTAGATCGCGCTCTCGGTGATCACGACCATGTTGTCGGCCAGCGCGTCGGGCTGGATGATGTACATGCTGGCGGCCGTCGGCGACGGGATCGCCATCACCTCGATCTCGACGGCGATGCGTTGACCGGCCTCGTCACGCAACTCGCCCTCGAGCGTGAAGCTGATGTCCTGCAGGCGCTCCACGCGTGCCTCGAGTTGGGCGAGCACCTCGGCGGCGCTCAGGTGCTCCTGGGCCCGCGCCGTGGTCGCCATCAAGAAGAGCACTGTGGCTACGGCAGCGGCGGCGACGAGCAGCGTCCCGGCCAAGGCGGCGGCGACCTGCGCGGGGCTGGCGTGGTGGGGTCTGACGGCCACCATGGGGCGGTGGGTGCGGCGTTCGTCGGGGGAGTGCGGCTCGCTCATACCGTCAGTATGGCGCCTGGTCGTGAGCACGAAGGTGCGCCGGGATGAAGAAACGCTTTGGATCTCGAAACGAACGCGGTGTCCGCCCGAGCGCCCCGGAGGGGCGGTATGAAGGCCGGTTCAGTAGTTTCACACGGCCAACCCTGGGGGAACATTGCTAGCGTAGTGACCAAGGAGGTGCCGTATGCACCGCGTTCGTCTACTGATCACGCTCACCCTGTTGCTCGCGGCGCTGGCCACCGCCTCGGCGCAGCGCATCGTCATCAGCCCCCAAGCCATCGTCGTCAACCCCCTACCGGATTTCGACGTCGAAGTGTTCGTCGACCGCGATACCACTGGGCGCGGCACGCCCAGCTACGGGATCGGCGAGTCGATCGAGATCGGCGTGCGCGTCAGTGAGGACGCCTACGTCTACCTGTTCAGCATCAGTGCCGGCGGCGAGGTGGTGCAGATCCTGCCCAACCGCTTCGACGACGCCGGCCGCGACAACTTCGTCCGGGCCAACCGGACGGTCTACTTCCCGCCGCCCGGGGCGCGCTACGAGTTCGGCGTGCAGGCCCCGACCGGGCTCGCCAAGGTGATCGCGGTCGCGGCGAAGCGCGAGCTCGATACGCGCACGCTGGCGCGCTTCCAGACCGAGCGTGACTTCCAGGCCACCTCCAACATCGGCGAGGAGGGCTTCGCGCGGGCGCTGTCGATCGTGGTACGGCCGCTGCCACAAGACGAGTGGGTGACCTCGACGGCGCTCTACTACGTCGGTCGGGCACCCGCCCAAGCGGCCTACGGAACGCTCGACATCAGCTCCACGCCGCGCGACGCCGAGGTGTTCGTGAACGGCCAGTTCGCCGGCTTCACGCCGCTGCGCTGGGGCGAGCGCCCCGGCAACGTCACGGTCGAGGTCCAGCGCGATGGTTACCAGACCACCAGCCAGCGCGTGCAGGTGCGGCCGAACACCACCACGCCCGTTCGCTTCGACCTCAGGCCGGTGGCGCGCGAAGGCACCGTCACCTTCACGAGCGAGCCGCGGGGTGCCGAGGTCTTCGTCGGCGGCCGCAACGTAGGCCGCACCCCCACCGGCCCGGTCGCGTTCGCGCCGGGGGACTTCACGGCGACCTTCGAACTCCCGGGCTACCAGACCGAGACCACGCGCTTCACCGTGCGTGATGGACGCAGCACCACCGTGAACCAGCGGCTGGTGGCGCAGCGCGCCACGCTCGACGTGGTCGGCAACGTCGGCGGCGCTCGCGTGTTCGTCAACGGCAGCGAGGTCGGCCGGCTGGCCTCCGGCTCGGGTCGGCTGCTCGTCGAGGACGTCCAGCCCGGAAACGTCGAGCTCGTCGTGATCGCGCCCGGGTACAACACCTTCCTCACCACCGTCCGGGTCGAGGCGGGCCGCGTCACCTCGCAGCGCATCAGCCAGTCGCGGCGCTGAGCACGCCGCCGGGCGCCGCCCACCGAGGCGTCCGCGCCCGCAGCCCGTCCTCCCAGCCCCGTCAGGCCGAACGCCTGCCGGGGCTGGGGCGTGGTCGGACGTCGCGCGTCGCGCGCTGCGGGGTGTCGAAACGGTCGCCTGGGGCGGGCCAGCGTCGTAGCATGGTGCGGCATGTCGGACTCCTCATCCTCCGTGATCGCTGTCGTGCTGGCAGGTGGCGGCGCCGAAGACCGGATCGCCCGCAGCGCCGGCGCACCGAGCAAGGCGCTCGTCTCCCTCGACGGCGCCCCGATGGGTGCCTACGTGGTGTCTGCGCTGCGCGACAGCACGGTCGTCTCGCACGTCGTCTACGTGGGTCCGACCGACGACCGCATCCGGCCGCTGGTAGACCACGAGATCCCGGCCGGGCGCCGCATGGTGGACTCCTTGGCCCTGGGCCTCGGTGCCGGACTGGCATGCGCCAGCGAGCGTGCGCGCACCGACGTCCGGTTCTTGGTGGTGACCGCCGACATCCCTTGGTGGCGCGCGGCCGGCGTATGCGCCTTCGTGACCGACGCGCCCGAGGCCGATCTGGTGTACCCGGTCGTCGAGGCGGCGACCGCCGAGGCGGCCTTCCCGCAGCAGAAGCGGACCTACGTGCGGCTGCGTGAGGGCCGCTTCACCGGGGGCAACGCCATCTTGTTGTCCGCAGCGGCCGTGCCTGCATTGCTGCCGGTGATCGACCAGGCGTTCTCGGCGCGCAAGGCGCCCTGGCGGCTGGCCTCGTTGGTCGGCGTCGACGTGCTGTGGGGCATCCTCAGCGGCCGTGCCGAACTCGCGCAGCTCGCCGAGCGCATCAGCCGTTTGTTGGGGCTGCGCGGCATCGTCATGGTCAGTGGCGACGCCGGCATTGCAGCGGACGTCGACGCGCCGGAGCAGCTCGGGTCCGACCTGCGCCGCGGACCGCCGCTCGCCGAGCTGCGAGGGCCGCTGTGAGGCGCCCGGATCAGCTTCGCAGCCGTGCCCTGCTCGGCGCCCTCGGCGCGGTGGCCCTGGCTCTGGGGGTGGCGTGGCTGGTACACCTGGCGCTCGGTCGCCAGGGGCTCCTCGGCTTCTCGGTGTCGAATCTCGCCGGGCTGGTCGAGGGCAGCGCCTTCGTGGTGGCGTTCATGGTTGGCCTGCGAGCGGTTCGTGCCCTGCTGCGGCTGCCCTCCTCGACGCTGCTCTCCTTCGGCGCGGCGACGCCGCCGGCTGCCTCGAGCGCTGCGCGTCCGGTTCCGTCGGTCGATGCGGGCGCGTTGGTGCAGACGATGGCCGACCACCGGCAGGTGGTGGTGATCGAGGAGGGCGTGCCCGTTGGTATCGCTGGGATCCATCCCGAGCGACTCCTGGGCTGGGACGAGGTCGTCAAGGTGGACGGGCGCGTGGCGCTGAGCGAACTGCGGCCGGTGTTGGCGCGCGAGCCCCTGGTGGTCGTGCTCGACGGCGACCAGGTCGCCGGCATCGTCACGCAGGACAGCTACCTGGCCGCGTCGTGGGGCCGCGGCGCCTGAGCGTCGCGCGGGCGCGAGGGGCCCTCGGCCAGCGGTAGGTAGGGCGCGGCGTCGACGGCCAGCGCCTCGACCTGATCGGGTACGCCCCTGAGGCGCACCTGCTCGACGGCCGCGAGCGCGATCATGGCACCGTTGTCGGTCGCCAAGCCGGGCGGCGGCAGGTGGACGTGAAGCGCCGCGGCTGCCAATGCCTCGCGCAGCGCTCGGTTCGCGGCGACCCCTCCCGCGACCACGAGCGTGTCGCGCCCGAAGGCCCTGGCGGCGCGCGTGGCCACGTCGACCAGGCTCGTCACCACGCGCTCCTGGAACGTCGCGGCCACGTCGGCCCGCGACGCGTCGGGATGCCGCTCGAGGAAGACGGCCACGGCCGTCTTGAGGCCGCTGAAGCTGAAGTCGAAGCCGTGTTGCCGCGCCATGGGCCGCGGCAACGGCAGCGTGCCCGGATCGCCGTCGCCGGCGAGCGCAGCCAACGCAGGACCGCCTGGATAGGGCAGGGCGAGCAAGCGCGCGACCTTGTCGAACGCCTCGCCGGCGGCGTCGTCGCGACTCCCGCCCACGCGCAAGTAGCGGCCGGCCTCGGGCACGTCGAACAGCACGGTGTGCCCACCGGAGGCGATCAGGCACAGGAACGGTGGCTCGGGCGGCGGCCCGCGACCAGCGTCCTCGGCGAGGCACGCGGCCACGTGTCCCTCGAGATGGTGGATCGGGATGAAGGGGCTGGCGGCGCCCCAGGCGAGCCCCTTGGCGTAGCCGAGCCCCACGAGGAGCGCGCCGGCCAGCCCTGGGCCGCGCGTCGCGGCGATGGCATCGAGATCGTGCAGTTCGACCCCGGCCCGCGTCAGGGCCTCCCCGACCACGCCGTCGATGGTCGCGAGATGCTCACGGCTGGCCGCCTCGGGTAGCACACCCCCCATCGGGGCATGCAGCGCCGCCTGTGAGGCGACGACGTTGGCCAGCACCTGCCGACCGCGGACGACACCGACGCCGGTGTCGTCGCAGGAGGTATCGATGCCCAAGACCAGCACCCCTGCAGCCTACCAACGCACCCGCACGATCGGCGCCGCCGGTAGACTGAGCCGATGGTGGAACGAGCGGCGCTGGCGGCGCACGCCGAGCACGTGCCGGTCACGTGGCGGGTGGGCGACCTGACGGTTCCGCTGGTGAGCGCCGTCGGCCTGCGTGGGTATCCGGCGCTCGACCCGGCGCTGCCGGCACTGGCGGAGGCGCTGGCCCGCGAGCGCCTGGCGCCGCCGACGGAGCCGTTCCTCGACGCCACCGGCGGTCCCGGCGCCGTCCTGGGGTTGGTCCGCG
>SLRS01000192.1 GCA_007130855.1 Trueperaceae bacterium
CGAGGCGCGCGAGTGCGGCCGCGATCTCGGGGAAGCGCTCGGTCCAATCGTGGCGGTTGCGGGTGAAGAGGCGCACGGCGCCTTCCTCGACGTGCGCGACGATGCGGTATCCATCGAACTTGATCTCGTGGATCCAGGCGTCGCCCTCCGGCACACGCCCCACCAACGTGGCCAACTGGACCCAGGGCTCGCGTGCGAGCGCCCGGCGGCGGGCACCGGCGGGCATCGCCGGCGCGTCCGCGCTGCGCTCGGCGGCGGCGCCCACCTCGGGCTGGCCCGCCTGCTGCTCGATCGCCGCCATCGTCCTGCCGCTGAGCACGCTCGTCTCGTCTGGTTCGAGCGGCTCCCGATCGGCGTCGCTGCGCTTGATCATGAGCCAGTGCTTGTCGTCCTCGCCGCCCTTGCCGCCCATGCGCGTCAGCGTCCACGTGCCGCGCAGCTTGGTGCCTTCGAGCGCGAAGTCGAGCCGTCCGGCGCGCTCGCCTTCACCCACCGGAGTCCAGTGCCCGCGGTCCCACAGCATCACCGTCCCGGCACCGTACTCACCGGCGGGAATGGTCCCCTCGAAGTCGGCATAGTCCAGGGGGTGGTCCTCCACCTCGACGGCCAAGCGCTTCTCGCCCTCGGCGAGGCTCGGCCCCTTCGGCAACGCCCAACTCCGCAGCACCCCGTCTTGCTCCAGCCGCAGGTCGTAGTGCAGGCGCCGGGCGGCGTGCTTGTGCACCACGAAGCGCCGCGCTCCCGCGGCCCCTTTCCGAGCCTCGCCGGCCGGCTCCGACGTGCGGTCGAAGTTGCGTTTGGCACGGTACGCGCGCAATCGTTCCATCGACACCTCGCGCTCCAGGGGCGCCGCGACGGGCGCCGCTGGGCTGGCCGCACGGGCACGGGGGCGTCCGGGGCCGGGGCGCCCATGATAGCGCGGTAGTGCCGCGCATTGCGTCGTCGCCGAAGGTTTCTCGGGCCCGGGCAGGACGGCAGGGGTCGGGCCGATGGTAGCCTTCGCGAGGTGCTCGGCGCGCACCGGAGCGGAGAGCGACATGGCTGCCGTCCCCTTCACCACCGAGATGGCCTTCGTCTTGGCGCTGCTCGCGCTCACGGTCGGCCTGTTCGTCAGCGAGAAGCTGCGCGTAGACGTCACGGCCGTGCTGGTGATGGTGATCCTGGGCCTCACCGGCCTCGTGGCCGCGGCGGAGTTGTTCGGCGGCTTCGCCAGCAACGCGGTCATCTCGATCATCGCGGTGATGATCATCGGTTCGGGGCTCGACAAGACCGGCGTGATGAACCGCGTGGCGCAGTTCATCCTGGGTCACGTGGGCACGAGCGAGCGGCGTGTCAACGCCATGATCGCCGGCAGCGTCGGCGTGATCTCGGGCTTCATGCAGAACATCGGCGCGGCCGCCCTGTTCGTGCCGGTGGTCACGCGCATCGCGGCGCGCACCGGCATGCCGGTCTCACGCCTGTTGATGCCCATGGGCTTCGCGGCGATCCTGGGCGGCACCCTCACGCTGGTCGGCTCCGGCCCGCTGATCTTGCTCAACGACCTCATGGCCACCTCCGCGCAGCAGCTTCCGGGCACCGATCTGCGCCCCTTCGGCCTCTTCGACGTCACCCCCGTCGGCCTCAGCCTGCTCGCGGCCGGCATCGCCTACTTCGTGCTGTTCGGCCGTTGGGTGCTGCCGGCCGTCGCGCATCGCGAGCCGCAGGCCGACATCTTGCGCTTCGTGATGGAGACCTACGGCGTGCGCGGCGACCTGTTCGAAGCGACGCTCGCCGAGGACTGCGCGGCCGTGGGCGCGCGGGTCGAGGACCTCGAGGCGCGCGGCGACGTGTTCATCCTGGCCACGCGCGACGCCGAGCAGTTACGGGTCGCGCCGGGCCGCGACGTGGTGCTGCGCTCGGGCCAGACGGTGGCCCTCATCGGCCACGCCGACGCCGTCCGCGCCTTCGGGCAACGGTTCGGCCTCACGGGCCTCCGCGAGGGCCTGGCGGTCTTCGCCGACGCGCTCGGGCCGAGCGACGCCGGCATCATGGAGGTGGTGGTCCGCCCCGGTGCCGAGGTGATCGGCAAGCGCGTGCGCGACGTCGCACCGCGGCAGGTGTACGGCGTCAACATCGTCGCGATCAACCGCGGTTCACAGGTGCTGCGCGAGCAGCTCCGCGACGTGCCGTTCCAGGCCGGCGACATCCTGATCGTCTACAGCCGCTGGGCCGATCTCCAGCGCCTCGAGGCCACGGGTCACTTCGTGGCGCTCGGCAGCTACCCGCGCGAGCAACCGCGCTACCAGCGGCTGCCGCGCGCCCTGTTCTTCTTCGCGCTCGCTCTCGTGCTGGTGATCTTCACCGACCTGCAACTCTCGCTGGCACTGATGACCGGTGCCATCGGCATGGTGGTGAGCGGCGTGCTGAGCATGGACGAGGCCTACCGGGCGGTGAGCTGGAAGACGGTGTTCCTGCTCGCGGCGTTGCTCCCGCTCGGGCTCGCCGTCGAACGGAGCGGCACCGCCGCCTGGATCGCCCAGCAGACCCTGCTCGTGGTCGGTGACATCCCCGGCTGGACGCTGATCTTGGTGCTCGGCGCGCTCGCGACGGTCTTCTCGCTGGTGATGTCGAACGTGGGCGCCACCGTGCTGCTGGTGCCGCTGGCGATCAACCTCGCGGTTGCCGTGCAGCTCGACGCGCGCCTGGCGGCGCTGACCGTGGCCGTGGCGACGTCCAACGCCTTCGTCATCCCCACCCACCAGGTGAACGCACTGATCATGACCCCCGGCGGCTACCGCGTGCGCGATTTCGTGCGCGCCGGGGGCATCATGACGCTGGTGTTCCTGGCGGTGATGACGGCGGTGCTGGCGCTGTTCTACTGACTCGGGGTGCGGCCGCGCCTCAGCGGCGTCGCGGCCGCGAGCGCGTCAGCACGACCAGCCCGGCGATCCCCAGCGCCGCGGCGGCGAGCCCGATCACGCCGTCCCAGCGCAGGGGTACCTCGCTCCGGCCGTCGCGCATGAGCCTCTCTTCCGCGGCGACGTAGGCAGCCAGTTCGTCGAGCGCCGGCGTCGGTACGCCCGCGGGGGCCACCCTGGCGCGGAACTCGTCGAGCAGGTGGCGGCTCTCATCGCGAGCCGCGGCGGCGTGGCCGAAGAGCCCGACCGCAGCCGTCTCGCTGCGGGCGAAGGGCCGCACGATCGCCACCGTCAGCGGCTCGGGGATCCACGGCAGTGCGCGGTAGTAGGGAGGGCTGATCGGGATCCCCGCCGCACGTTGCGCGCGCAGCGCCTCATCACGAGCCCGCACGCCCAGCACCACCGCGTCGCGGGTGCGGCTGAACCGGTCCGGGTCGAGTCCCGCAGCGTAGATACCGAGCATGCCGATGATGCCGGCGACGTGCGTCACGAGCCAGGCGTCCATGTCACGACGGATCTGCACGCGCTTGTCGCGCATGGTGCCCAACAGTGCCGCGACTCGTCGGGTGCGCTCGGTGACGCGCCCGTCGACCTCGCCGATGGGGATCGCCCAGCCGCTGAGCGGCAACGCCCGCACGACGTGCCCGTCGCGGGTCCCGCCGGCGCTCGGGAACCCGATCATCACGCGCTCGGCGCCCACCGCACGCACCAGCTCGCCGGGGCCGGCCGCATCGTTCATCAGGAACAAGACCGTCTCGGCATGCCGGTTGCGCGCCAGCGTCGGCAGGATCGCGCGTGCCTGGGGCTTGCGCATCACCACGAGGACGAGGTCGTAGCGACCGTCCTCCGCGAGCTCCTCGACCACCGGGACGTGACGCACCTCACGCGAGCGATCGGGATACTCGAGCACCACGCCGTGCTCGCGCAGATCGGCGAGGCGCTGCCCGCGCGCGAGCAGCGAGACGTCCTGTCCGGCTTCGTGGAGCCTTGCGGCCAGGAGCGAGCCGAGCGGTCCGGCTCCGAAGACGAGCGTGCGCATGATGACCCCTTCCCGCCATGGCATGGCGTTCCGGCACCCGCTTCACCGGCTACGGTAGGTTTCGCCGACGCCACCGGCCGTCTCCCGAGCAACGCCGACGGCCGGGCGGCCTCGCTCCTACGGCGCCGGGGGGAGCCACAAGCGCGCCTGGGTACCGTTTGCGCCAGCGAACTCGAGCCAGCCACCGTGCACGCCCGCGACGGCGCGCACCACCCGCAGGCCGAGCCCCTTGCCCTCCGCCTGGTCCTTGATGCCCGTGCCCGAGTCCGCCACCTCCAGGAAGGCCATGCTGAGGCCGTCGCGGACGGCGGTGCCCGTCCGGATCACGATGCCGCCCTTGCGGGTGGCCTTCAGGGCGTTCGACATCAGGTTGCCGAGGGCCTGGTCGAGCAGGCGCGCGTCGCCACTGACGACCGCGGGGGCCGACTCCAACTCCAGCGTCAGACCCTTCTCCAGCGCCAGCGGCAAGTAGCGATCGTAGGCGTCGGCGGCGATCTGCTCGAGGTCCACCTGCTCGAAGGAGGCGTCGCCGACCTCCGCCGACGACAGCGCCAACAGGTTCTGCGCCAGACCCTCGATCCGGGTCGCCTCGCGGTGCAGGCGCTGCACGAGCTCCGGACCGAGCGTGAGGCGGCCCGCGTTGACGGCCTCGAGCCCCGCACGCAGGGCCGATAGCGGCGTTCGCAGCTCGTGCGCGGCGTAGGCCATGAAGCGGTGCTCGCGCTCGCGCTCCGCCTTGAGGCGCTTCAACAGCTCGGCGAAGGCCCGCGCCAGGCGCGCCGGCTCGTCACGACCGGGGATGACCGGGACGTCGTCGGCGCTGGTGAAGCGCTCGGTGGCCTCCGACAGGCGCCGCAGTGGCGCGAGCGCCAGGCCGACGATCCAGAACGCCAGCGCTCCCGACAGCAGCGTCACGAGCGCCGCCACACCCAACGCGAGCCCCGGGAAGGGCCCGAGCACCTCGCGCAGACCGAGCAGGGGACGGCCCACCTGGACCACCACGCCGGCATCCTCATCGCGCATGGTGTACACCCGCCACTCCTGGACGGTATAACTGCCGCCGCCGCTCAGCACCCGCTCGGCGTCGAGCGGCCGCGGCGCCGCCACCGCGCCGCCCGTCCAGATCAGCTGCCCATCGACGTAGACGTGCGCCGCGCTGTTGCTGCGCTCGCCGGTCAGGTAGCTGCCGACCACCACCGGCACGCGCACCGCCTGGTCCTCGCGCAGCACCGCGACCTCGGCGATCAGATTGGCGAGCAGCCGATTCTCGCCGTCGAAGCTGGCCATGCGCAGGTTCAGGAGCCCCAGGTACGTGAGCGACAAGCCCAGGACGGTCCCGAGCAGCGTCAACCCAGCCGCGACCAGCGCGAGCCTGGTGCGCAGGATCATGCGGGCACGCCATCAGGCCGGAGCACGGTACCCGATCCCCCTGACCGTCTCAACGACCTCGTCGCCGAGCTTGGCGCGCAAGTTGCTCACGTAGACGTCGAGGACGTTGGAGCTGTGCTCGAAGCCGAGGCCCCAGACCCGGTCGAGGATCTCCGCGCGGGTGAAGGCGCGGCCGGGACTCCCCATCAACAGCGCCAGGACCTCGAACTCCTTGCTCGTCAACTTGACCGCGGCACCAGCACGCTTCACCAACCGCTCCAACACCAGCACCTCCACATCGCGCCATTGCAGCACCTTGCTGCGCACCTCGCCGCGGCGGAAGAGGGCCTTGAGGCGCGCCAAGAGCTCGTCGAGCGCGAACGGCTTGGGCAGGTAGTCGTCACCCAGGTCCAGACCGCGAACCCGGTCGGGAACGGCGTCACGCGCACTCAGGAAGAGGATCGGCTGGCGGAACTCGGCCTCGCGCAGGTCTGCGGCCAGATGGAACCCGGCCTCGTCGTCACCCGGCAGCATCACGTCGAGCACCACCACGTCGAACGCCTCGCGCCAGGCCAGGTCCCAGGCAGCCTCGCGATCGTGGGCCAGCAGCACGGTGAACCCGTGAGCCTGCAGGCTCTCGCGCAGCGTCACCGCCAAGCTCAGGTCATCCTCGACGATCAGAATGCGCATGCTCTCCCCTCGTGCCTGCCGGCTCGCGAGACGCACGCTATGAAGGGGCGATGAAGCCACGATGAAACGGTCACATCCGTCGCCCGCGCGCGTTTCACGTCCGCTTAACGCCATCAGCCTACCTTTGCGACAAGACAACGTCCTGAAAGGGGACATACATGGCACAGGCAACAGCGACCGTCACCTTCGCGGAACGGATCAAGTGGAACGAGCGGCTCAAGCCCGCACTGATCGTGCTGGTGATCGCAGCCATCGCCTATCTGCTCGGCACGTACGTCATGGCGCCCCGTATGGCGGCGAACCAGCCCACCTATCTGCCGCTGACCTACGCCGCCCTCCCGACCGGCTCGGTGTTCGTGCTGAACGAAGACGGCAGCGGCGCGCTCCTGCCCGTTCGGATCGCCGACACCAGCGCGGCGCGGAACCTCGGCTTCAAGGGTGTCGGCGAGCAGGCGCTCGACAACGCCTTCCTGCTCTACCCGCTCGCCCGTGAGACCACGGCCCGCACCAGTTACTCCGTCGAGGGCGCCCGCGCCCCCATCGAGTTCGCCGCCATCGATGCCAGCGGCACCGTCGTCTCCATCGACGTGAGCGCCCCGGCGGCCACGCGCGTCTCGATCGCCGATCGGCACCAGTGGCTGATCGCGGCCAAGGCCGGCACGCTCGAGCGCTTCGGCGTCGGCGTCGGCTCGACCATCGACCCGGAGCTGATCAGGCGCTTCTGACCCGCCGCCTCGCAGCCGCTCGACGAACCTCGCTCATGACGCGCCGCCTCCCATCGGGAGGCGGCGCGATCGCTGGGCAGCGCGCCGCTCGTCATCGTCCGCTCATTGCGGGTGGCTCGCGCCCGACCCAGGCTCGAGGCGCGCTCAGCGCCGCCGCCAGGAAGCGCAACCAGTTGCCGTGCATGACGGCGTCGACATCGGCCGGCGCGAAGCCACGCTCAGCGAGCAACGCCGGCAGCTTCTGCAGGTCGGCGATCGTGTCGAGGTCGCGCGGCGTCTGCTCGGTGCCGTAACCGCCGTCGAGATCGCTGCCGATGGCCACGTGGGCGGTATCGCCCGCCAACGTACAGACGTGCGCGAGGTGGTCGACGAGCGCGTCAAGCCCGACCACGTCGGGACTCGTCTCGCCGCGTATCCAGCCCGGCACCAGCATCCAAGCGTCCAGCGCCGCACCGATCACGGCGCCGCGCTCGATGAGCGCGCGCAGCTGATCGTCGTCGAACTGACGCTGGCCGGGCACGAGGGCACGGGCGTTCTGATGGCTCGCGAGAACCGGGCCGTCCCACGACTCGAGCGCCTCCCAGAAGCTCTGATCGGCCAGATGGGTGACGTCGAGCACCATGCCCAGCGTCTGCATCGCGGCCAGCAGCTCCGGCCCGTCAGGCTTGAGCCCACCCTCGGTGCCGGTCCCATGGGCGTAGGTGCTATCCATGTAGTGCGTCAGGCCCAACACACGCAGGCCGTCATCGAACCAGCCGGCCAGGTGCTCGGGTGCCGGCACGGCATCGGCGCCCTCCATCAGCAGCACGATGCCGTGCGGAGGCTCTTGGCCCGGCGGCCCACCCGCATCGTGCCAGGCGCTCCAGGCGGTCCAATGGTCGCGCAGCGCGTCCCGATCGCGCACCATGCGAAGGTGCCCCTGCCGCTCCAGCATCCGGTAGTAGGCGAGCTGACCCTGCGCCATGCCGTAAGCGATCTCGGCCGTGGCGTAGCGCGGCAGCGCTGGCGTCGGTGCACCGCCGGTGCGAGCCAGCACCGTAGCCAACGACAGGCCCACCGCGGCGCGGCGCAACTCCGGGATCGTCACCGTGTTCCGGCCGCGACCCGGCCCCACCTCGCCTTCGCGGCGCTCCTGGCCGCGAAGCGCATCGACGTCTTGCGTCAGGTCGCGGTTCCACGACAGCGCGTTCAGCGCCAGATCCAGGTGACCATCGATGATCAGGGCGGGCGCCTGGCCGGGCTCGCGCTGCCAGCGCAGGGCGCGACGATCGTCGTCGGTCATGGCTGCTCCTCCGGCGGAGCGCGGCGGCGCGCCGCGCTCTCGCTCAACCTCCGCGCATGCGCGGGTCGAAGGCGTCGCGCAGGCCGTCACCCAAGAGGTTGAGCCCGAGCACGCCGAACACGATGAAGAGGCCCGGGAAGTAGCTCATCCAGGGAGCCACGAACAAGTAGCGCTTGGCGTCGGCGAGCATGTTCCCCCAACTGGGCGTCGGCGGCTGGATGCCGGCCCCGACGAAGCTGAGGCCGGCCTCTGAGAGGATGGCGACGCCCAGCACGAAGGTGCTCTGGACGATCAGCGGCGCCAGCGAGTTCGGGACCACGTGCCGCCGGAGGATCCGTAGGTCGCGCGCGCCCAGGCCACGCGCGGCGGCGATGAAGTCGCGCTCCTTGAGCGAGAGCACCACACCTCGGACGATGCGGGCGGTCCCCGGCGTGAGGGTGACGGAAAGGGCCCAGATGACGTTGCTCTCCGCCGGTCCCAGCGCGGCCAGGATGGCGATCGCCAGGAAGATCGATGGGAACGCCATCAAGGCGTCCATCGTGCGCATGAGGATGCCGTCGAGCCAGCGATAGTAGCCTGCCGCGACGCCGATGGCGAGGCCGAAGACGGTGGTGAGCACGACCACCGAGTACCCGACTCGGACCGACACACGCGATCCGAAGATGGCGCGGCTGTAGATGTCACGCCCGGCGTCGTCGGTGCCCATCCAGTGCTCGGCGCTCGGTGGCTGCAGCCGGTTGCGGACGTTCGTACGCAGCGGGTCGTGCGTCGCGAGGAACGGCGCGAACACCGCCATCAGCAAGATCGCGCCCGTCAGCACCGTACCGATGCTGGTCAGCTGGTTGCGGAACAGGATCTCCCTGAGGCGCTGCAGCAGCCCCTTGCGGTGCCGCCCTAGGTCTTCGCGCTCGCCCTCGCGCGGGTCGTGCGGACCGGGCGCCGCGGCTCGAGGCACGTCAGGCATAGCGGATCCTCGGATCGGTCACGGCGTAGAGCATGTCGATGACGAGGTTCACCACGATAGTGATGCCGGCGATCAGCAGCAACGAGCCCTGGATCACCGGGTAATCACGCCGGAACACCGAATCGACCACGAGCCTTCCGACACCCGGGAAGTTGAACACCAGCTCCACCACCAGGCTGCCCGAGATCAGCGACGCCACGGCCAGGCCGATGACGGTGAGGATCGGGTTGAAGGCGTTGCGCAATGCGTGCACGTAGTTGACGCGGTTCTCGGCAATCCCCTTGGCACGAGCCGTGCGGATGAAGTCCTGGCGCAACACCTCGAGCATGCCCGAGCGGGTCATTCGGGCGATCAGCGCGGCACCCGAGTAGCCGAGCGCGATCGATGGCAGGATCAACGATCGGAGGCTGCCCCAGACGTCGGCCTCGGGGCGCACGAACCCCTGCGCCGGCAGCCAGCCGAGCTGCACCGCGAAGAGCTGGATCAGCAGCAACCCCAACCAGAAGTTCGGAGTGGCCACGCCGATCAGCACGAACACGCTGGCGAAGCGGTCCAACAGGCTGTCTTGCCGGATCGCGGAGAAGATACCGATGGGAATCGCGATGATCAGGGCCAAGAGGAGGCTCGTGACGGTCAGGTAGATCGTCGGCGGGAAGGCACGCCCGAACATCTCGAGCACCGGCCGACGCTGGTGGAAGGACTGACCCAGATCGCCCCGGATCACGCCGCCGAACCAGTTGACGAACTGCACCGGCAGCGGCTGGTCCAAGCCGAGGCGGGCACGGATGCGCTCGATCTCCTCGACCGGCGAGTCGGGATCGAGGAAGAAGTCGGCAGGATCGCCCGGCGTCAGGTGAACCAGCAGGAACGCAGCGATGCCGACGAGCAGGACCACCGGGATGGTCACGATCAGCCGGCGGATGATGAAGATCGTCACGGTCGCTCCAAGCGTAGCAGGCTCTCACGGCTGAGATGGCGCGCGGCCCGCCGCGCAGTGCGCGGCGGGCCCGAGGAACAACGAAGCGGACGCGATCGCCCTGCAGGCGACCGGGACCGAGCTGCCGCTCAGTCGAGCCAGACGTCGAACAGGCGCATGTAGTGCCAATCGGGGATGTTGCGGACGTTGTCGCGCACGCCGACGACCGAGAACAGGTCGCCGAGCCAGATCTCCCCTGCCGCCTCGGCGCTGATGCGGTTGAGCTCGAGGACTGCCTCACGCCGGATGTCCTCGTCGAGTTCGTTGGCGATGATCTCGAGCTGCTCGAACCAGTCGTCGCCAACCCAGTTCCACGGCTCGCCGTTGCGGTCGATGCCGCTGGCGTCGAGGTACGAGAGCGGGACCACCGAGCCGCCGCCCGCGCTCTTGATCTCCCAGCCCGTCAGGTCGCGGCGCACGTCGGTGAAGGTGGCGCCGTCGACGACCATCAGTTCGGCGTTGAGACCGAGGTCCTGCAGCAACTCGAGCACCACGCTCGTCGGCCGGTACTGGTCGGGGAGATCCGGCCGCGTCAGGTAGCGGATGAGCTCGCCGTCGTAGGTCGACTCGGCCACGAGTTCGCGGCCACGCTCGAGGTCGGCCTGATAGTACGGGGCCATCACCTCGCCGTCCCACATCCACTGCCCCTCTTGGTAACGGACGAAGGGGTTGACGCGCCAGGACTCCTCCGGCCCCTGCGTGAACATCGCCTCCTCCAGGTCGATCGCGATCTGGACGGCCTGGCGCAGCAGGTGATCCGTGAAGGGCCCGTGCTTGTCGTTCATCTTCAGGTACGTCCGACGACCCGGCTCGCGATAGGCCGCGACGGTGTTGGGGTCGGCATCGAGCCGCACCACGTCTTCGGGCGGCAGCTGGTCGGCGATGTGGACCTCGCCCGCGAACAGCGCCAACGAGCGCGTCGCCTCGTCGGTGATCGGCAGCACCACGATCTCGTCGAGGTACTGGCCGCGCGGGCCCGCCCAACCACTGGCCTCACCGTGCGGCTGCGTGTAGTCCTCGAAGCGGGTGAACACGAGCCGTTCTCCCGGCACGATCTCCTCGACCTGGTACGGGCCGGTACCGATCATCAGCTCGACATCGGTGATCCCCATCAGGTCCTCGCCGAGCGCTTCGACCACCCTCTCGGGGTACACGACGAAGGCCCCGGACGGCATCGAGAAGGTCTCGGGCAGCGCGCCCCAGGGTTCGTCGGTGCGGAACACCACGGTGTGCTCGTCGATCACCTCGAGGGCGGTGATGCGAACGAACTCGCTGCGGCGCGCGCCGATGCGCATCAAGCGCTCGTACGAGGCCGCCACGTCGGCCGCGGTCATGGGCTCACCATCGTGGAACGTCACGCCCTGCCGGAGCGCGAACGTCCACTCCAGGCCGTCGTCACTGACGCTCCACGAGTCGGCGAGGACCCCCACCGGCTCGAGCCCGGCGTTCATGGTGACGAGCGGCTCGAACACCATCTGCCAGATCTCGTCGCGCGTGGCGGTGACGCCCATGACGTCCATCACCTCGAGCGAAGCGTGGAAGCCGACGATGAGCGTGCCGCCGACATTGGGATCGTCCTGCGCGTAGGCGATCGATCCGAGCGCGAGCACGGCCGCGACGGCGCCGAGGACCAGCCTCTTCGGAAGTCTCGTGGGACGGGTTGACATCGTGCCTCCTTGACCTCCCAAGGGTGTCTCTGTCGTGGTCCACAGGCGACTGCCGCGCCGGCAACGAAGCCATGGCCTTGGAGGGCGGCCATCGGCGCTCCGCGACTGGCCGCTGGAGACCATGATCGCCTTGGGTATGGCCTCACGGTATCGATGAGGCGGAGCGACCGGCGTCGGCCCCGCGACCGCGAGGGCCGTGCGGGCGCTCGATCGTCGCCCGGGCATGCGGTATCGTCCGCCCGTGGATCCCGAGCGCACCAACGCCAGCGCGTCCTGGACGTATCCGATCGCGCCTCGAGCCGACCACGTCGACGACTTCCACGGTGTGCGCGTACCCGACCCGTACCGACCCCTGGAGGCTGACGGGACGGCCGAGACCCAGGCCTGGATCGCGGCACAACAGGCGCTGAGCGGGCGTTACCTGGCGGCGCTCCCGCAACGTGAGCGCTTCCGCCAGCGGCTCGAGCGGTTGTGGGATCACCCGCGCTGCACCGCGCCCGAGCGTCGCGGCGAGTGGCTCTTCTTCCGCCTGAACGAGGGTCTCCAGAACCAGGCCGTGCTCTACCGCCAGCACGCCGGCGCCGATTCGGAGCTCGGCGCCGCGCGGACCGTGGTGCTCGATCCGAACACGCTGAGCGAGGACGGGACGACGGCCGTCACCGTGACCAGCTTCAGCGACGACGGGCGCCTGCTGGCCTACAACTCGGCACGCAGCGGCAGCGACTGGCAGCGCATCGAAGTGCTCGACGTCGCTACCGGCGAGACGCTGCCCGACGTGATCGAGTGGTGCAAGTTCGGTGCCGCCGCCTGGCTGCCCGACGCCAGCGGCTTCTTCTACGCCCGCTATCCGGCGCCCGGTGAACTGCCGGACGCGGCCCCGAGCACGCACCAGCGCGTCTACTTCCACCGGCTCGGCACGCCGCAGCAGGCCGATCGGCTGGCCTATGCGCGGCCCGACGCGCCCGACCTGGGCTTCGAGCCGATCCTGACCGACGACGGTCACTACCTGCTGCTCCACGTGTGGCAGGGTACCGATAGGCGCAACCGCGTGTACTACCGCGAGGTCGGCGGCGACGGCGAGTTCGTGCGCCTGCTCGACGAGCACGACGCGGGCTACACGTTCATCGCCAATGACGGCCCGGTGTTCTACTTCCTGACCGACCTCGACGCACCCAACGGCCGCCTCGTCGCGACCGACGTGCGCGAGCACGGCCGTGGCGATGCGCGCGTGCGCTGGCGCGAGATCGTCCCCGAGGGCGACGAGGCGATCGACGTCAGCCTCATGGTGGCCGGTCGCTTGGTCGTGGCCTATCTCCACCACGCCCACCATCGGCTGCGCCTGTTCGAGCGCGACGGCACGCCCCTGCCCGACGTCGAACTGCCCGGGATCGGCACCCTCGAGACGCTGTCCGGGAGGGGCCAGGACGAGGCCGCGTTCGTCGTCTTCCAGACGTTCGTGCAGCCGCCGACGGTGCTCCGCATCGACGTCGCGGGTGCCACCTCGAGGCCGTTCCACGAAGGCGCGCTCGACTTCGACGCCAGCGCCTACGAGACCCGACAGGTGTCCGCCACCAGCGCCGACGGCACCCGCGTGCCCCTGTTCTTGACCCACCGGCGCGGGCTCGAACCCGACGGCGACCACCGTACGCTCCTGTATGGCTATGGCGGTTTCGGCGTCAACATGACGCCGCTGTTCAGCCCCTCCCGGCTCGCGTGGCTCGAGCGCGGCGGCATCTTCGCCCAGGCCGTCCTGCGCGGTGGCGGCGAGTATGGCGAGGCGTGGCACCAGGCCGGCATGCTCACCCACAAGCAGCGCGTGTTCGACGACTTCGCCGCCGCCGCCCGCTTCCTCGTGACCAGCGGCTACACCCGCCCGGAACGATTGGCGATCGAGGGGCGCAGCAACGGCGGCCTACTGGTGGCCGCCTGCATGACGCAGCGTCCCGAACTGTTCGGTGCCGTCCACTGCGCCGTACCGGTGATCGACATGCTGCGCTACCACCGCTTCACGGCCGGTCGCTACTGGGTCCCCGAGTACGGCAACGCCGAGGACGACCCCGAGGCCTTCCGTGCGCTGCTCGCCTACTCGCCGCTTCACAACGTCCGCCCCGGCGAGCGCTACCCGGCCACGCTCATCACCACCGCGGACACCGACGACCGGGTGGTCCCACTGCACGCCCGCAAGTTCGCCGCGGCGTTGCAAGCGGCCGACGCGGGCGGCAGGCCGCTGCTGCTCCGAGTCGAGCGCAAGGCGGGGCATGGCCTCGGCAAGCCGACGGCCAAGATCATCGAAGAGGCGAGCGACGTGCTCGCGTTCCTATGGGCGGCGCTCGCCGGCAACGACGCAGCGCCACCTTCGTAGGGAGGGCGCCAGCGGCCGTAGGGAGGGCGCCAGCGGCGCGGCCGTCGCGTCAGCGCG
>SLRS01000104.1 GCA_007130855.1 Trueperaceae bacterium
CGGCGTGGTCGGGCCGGCCCTGTCGGCTGCGTTCGCGGGGGCGCCCGTGCGCCCCTCCGCGCCGCTCGCGTCGCGCTCGGCCAGCGCCCGGCGCGCCTCGCCGTGGCGCTCGCGGGTGATCGGCGAGCTCCAGGTCAACACGGCGGCGACCACGAAGATCGCCGCCGCCACGGGCCCGAGCAGCGTCTGCAGGCCGCGGACGGTGTGATCGGCCTGCAGCGCCGTGCCGGGCACGTAGCCGAGCAGGGTCGTGGCCAGGGCATTGGCGAACACGCCCAGCGAGCCCGCGAGCTTCTGACCGAACGTGAAGACCGCGTAGAGCAGCCCCTCGCGGTGCTCGCCCGAGCGCAAGGCGTCGAACTCGACCACGTCGGGCAGCATCGCCCACGGCAGGGCCATCACCGCGGCCAGGCCCACGCCGGCGAGGGCCGTCCAGGCCAGCGTCGCCGGACTGGCGCCGGCGCCGACGCCGCCGTGCATCAGCCCCAGCAGGGCGCCACCGAGCGTGAGCGCGCCCAGCGTGAGCGCGCCGCGCTTGCCGAGCCGACCCGTCAGCCAGGCCCAACCGGGGAAGCTGAGCACGGCGGTCCCGAACAGCAGTGCCAGCATCGGGGTCTGGTGCGCGGCCGGTACCAGCAGCACCGATTCCAGCGCGAACGGCAGCAGCGAGTTCACCAGCATGATGCCCACGGTGACGACCAGGAAGGTGCTCAACACCGGTACGAAGCCCGGTGCGCGGAGCACGGTCCACCAGGTAGCGGCGCCACCGCCGAGCGCCTCGCGGGCCGCCGGCGGCTCGCGCACCAGGCGCGGCAGCAGCGAGTAGCCGGCGGCGACCACCGCCCCGAACAGCACGCCCATCCAGGCCCAGCCGAGCGGTGCGCTGGCGGCGAGGTCGCCGCCGCCCGAGAACGCCAACACGATCATCGGTGGCAGCGCGACGGCCAGCATCGAGGCCAGCACCGCGAAGGCGGTGCGGATCGCGGTGAGGCTGGTGCGGTCGTCGTAGTCCGGCACCAGGTCGGGGGTCAGCGACAGGACCGGCACCTGGACCACCGTGTAGAGCAAGGAAGTCAGCAGCAACGCAACCAGGGCGACCCAGGTGGCCGCCTCGCCGGCCGCGGCGGGCGCCCACCACAGGAGTGCGAAGGCGGCGCCCAGCGGCAGCGCGCCCCAGCGGACCCAGCGCAGCCGCGGCAACCGCCGCCGGGTGCGGTCGATGAAGGTCCCCATCAGCGGATCGGTGAAGGCGTCCACCACGCGCCCGGCCACGAACACCAGGCCCGCGAGCAGCGCCGGCACGCGGGCGACGTTGATCAGGTAGTAGAGCAGCCAGGTGTTGATGGCCACGAAGGCCAGCGAGGCGCCGATCTCAGCGGCACCGATGCCGAGCCCCAGACGCCGCGTGACACGTCCCATGCGGGGACGCTAGCACGCCGCCGGACGTGCGTCGCGCCGTTCGTGCAGGGCATAGAGGGCGATCGCGACCGCCACCGCCAGGTTGTGGCTCTCGAGGTCCGGGTGCTGCGGGATGCCGACGGCCGTCGAGGTCGGCGGCGGCGCAGCGTCACCGTCATGCCACTCGGGGCCGAACGCCAAGGTGGCGGGGCGCGCCAGCTGCAGCGCCGACAGGGGCACGCGCTCGGAACCCGGCCGGGGCGCAGCGAACCACGCCAGGTCGCGCGCCACATGGGAGGCGCGATAATCATCCCAGCAGCTGAAGCGCTCGACGCGCAGGGCGAACCGCGCCCCTTGCGAGGCGCGTAGCACGTGCGGCGACCAGGGGTCGAGTGGCGAACCGATCAGCGCGACGTCGCGCAGGTCGAACCCCAACGCGCTGCGCAGCACCACGCCCAGGTTGCCCGCGGCACGGGTGCCGAGCAGCGCCAGGTGGTCGTGCTCGCGCCGCAGCGCGTCGTCCTCGGTGCGCACGAGCGCCAAGGCGCGCGCGTCGCTGCGGTGCCGCAGCGCGTGGAGGGTGCGCTCGTCGTCGCGGCACGCGACGCCCGCCGCGGCGGCGGACCGCTCCAACCGCTCGCGCCGCTCGCCGCGCAAGGTGGGGTGCAGCAACACCTCACGCACGAGCCGTGGACGGTGGCGCAGCGCCTCCAGCACGGGCCACTCGCCCAGCGCGTAGGTCTCGGGATCGCCGGGACGGTGGCGCCGCGGCCCGCCGCGGCGACGCCCGGAGGTGTTCACGAGGTCGCGCTCGCCAACGTGAAGGGCCGCTCGAGCCCGGCGCGGGCGCTGGCGCTCGCAGCCTGCGGCGCCCAGTCCAGCGCCAGCACCCCGCGGTAGGCCTTGAGCGCCTCCGGGCGCCGGCCGGCCAGGTCACGCAGCTGCCCGAGCCGGGCCAACAGCGAGCCAGGCAGGTACCACGGCTCGGCGAAGTCGAGCCGCAACGCCCCCTCGAGCTCCGCGAGCGCCTCGGCCGGATGGGCGTGCGCCAACAGCAAGCCAGCCGCGTGGTAGCGCGCCTCGGCATGCCCGAGCTGGCGCAAGTTGGCCACCAGCGCGCCGACGTCGTCGCCTTCGCCGCGCCAGGCGAGGTCGAGCAGCGCACGCTCGCGGGCGCGTGCCTGGGCCTCGTCGTCGAGCGGCGGTTCGGCGGCGCGGCGCACCTCGGCACCGGCATCGACCAGCGCGTCGCGCAGGCTGCCGTAGCGATCGAGCGCCACCAGCGCCAGTACGTGGGCTTCGCCCAGGGCCAGGATCCTGCGGGCCGCGACCGCGGCGCGCGCCTCCGCCCAGTCGCTGGCCGGTCCGTCGCCGAACGCCTCGAGGCGAGCCGTGCGGCTCGCCTCCAGCAGCGGCACCACCTCGTCGAGGACGCGCGTGAGCGTGAGCGCGCCGGCCAGCAGCTCCGGCAGCCCGCGCTCGAGCGCGCCGATCGCGTCGAGGACGCTGCGCGCCGCCGGGTAGCCCTCCAGGTAGCGGGGCAGGTCGGCAGCGGCGCTCGGGTCGGGCGAGGGCTCGTGCACGCCGTGCACGCGCACGCCGGCGCGGCGCGCCCAGGGGACCGCGACCCAGGGGATCAGCAACTCGTCGTGATCTTGCCAGTGTGGGTCACGCTCGAAGTCGCAGCCGAGCGGCTCGAGCGCCAGGGCGTCGGGCGCCTCGTGTCGCAACAGCGAGGCCAGGACCGCCGCATTGAAGCGCGGCCAGCGCAGGTGGAGGCCCGCTGCGAGGGGAAGGAGCGTCACACGCGGGTGTCTCGGCATGGCGGCATGGTACCGAGCCGGCGCAGCCGTCTTCGTGGCTCGACGCCATCGGTGCCCGCGGTAGAGTGGACGACCCGTCGCCGTGCCCCCGCCGTGGCGGGAGGGAGGTCTGGATGCGCACCAACGATCGACGCCCGACCTGGCAGCACGACGTGCGCTGGTTGGCCGCGTTGCTGCTCGTCGTGGTGGTCGCCGCCGCCGCGGCGGCTTCGAGCCTGGCGCGGCTCACCGCCGCGGTGCGCATCGAACCGCTCTCGCGTCAGGTGCTGACGTTGGCCGTCGGACCGACCGACGACGTGGTGCGGCTCGCGCCGAGCAGCGCCGGCTACCAGCCTGGCAGCGCCCTGGCCTTGCTCCCCGGCGTCCCGGTGGAGGCCGATCCGAGCGAGATCCCGGGCTTCGACGTCGACTCGGCCGTGTCGCGCCTGGCCGGCGTCTGGGCCGAGCGCTACGTCAGCGTGGGCGGGCCCGCGACCTGGGCTGCGATCGAGGACGAGGCCTGGCGCTCGGTTCTCGAGCGCGTGGACGTGGCGGTGCTGCGACCGTTGCTCGTCAGCACCCTGCAGGGACCGCTGTTCGGCGTCGGTGTCGGCGACGGCACGCGGATCGCGAACTGGCCGCAGCAGGCGGCGCGGAACCCCGGCCAGCCGGTGCAGCCGTTGGTCGGCGTGTTCGTGACCGTGCCACCGCTGGCGCTGCAAGGTCGCAACGCCCGCGAGGTCGGCGAGCTGGTGGTGGCCGAGCTCGCGGCGGTGGTGGCGAACGAGGGGGCCGACGCCGCGCGGGCGTTGGTGACCAACCCGAATGTCGCCGCGGCGCTGGACGCGGCCCTCGCCGGTCCGGTGCGCGAGACCCTCCACGGGGCGCTGCAGGCGGTCGTGACGAGCCGTGAGGGCGAGATCGCCGCCCGGCTGGCCGATGCCCGTGACGTGATGGCGGGGAACACCCCCTCGAGCGACCCCTGGGCCGGGCTGGTCGATTCCGCCGACCTGGGACGGCTCGACACGGCCGAGCGTCGCGAGCGCGTGCTGCACGAGCTGTCACAGCGCGCCGTGCTCGGCGGCAGCCAGGCGGTGCTGGCGGCTTTGCCCGAGTCGGGCGTGCGCGAGCGCATGGTCCGCGCGGCGCCGATCCTCGACGTCCTCGACCGCGGCGCGCATCGGCAGGCGCGCACCTGGGCCTGGGCGTTGGGGGTGGTCGCCGCCGTGCTCACCATCATCGTGGTGCTCACCGCATCGGGCTTCGGCCGGGTCACCTGGCCCGGGCTCGCCTGGCTCCTCGGTGCCACTCCGGGCCTCGCGGCAGCGTGGTTCTGGCGTGAACTCCAGCCCACCGAGGCGTGGCCGGCGAGCGCGGCGGTGGGGGGGGCGTGGGCGAGCCTGGTCGACACGGTCCGCCTGACGTTGGGGCAGATCGGTCCGGCCGCCGCGGAGACGGTGTTGTGGGCGCACCTGGTGCCGGCCGGCATCGGCGCGGCCTTCGTCCTCATCGGCTTGACTGGTTGGTTGGGGGCCCAGCTGCGGCCTGCACGGCGCGGGCGCTTCTGAGCCGCGCCCCGGGTCGCGGCGCTGGACCGGAGCGAGGCCGGCGCGCTGCTAGACTCCGCGGATGACGCTGTACCCGCGGCCCCGCCTCACCGTGATCGGCGCCGGCATGGCCGGCTCCGACGCCGCGTGGGCGGCGGCGCAGCTCGGGGTGGCCGTCGACCTCTTCGAGATGCGCCCCGTGAAGACCACCCCGGCGCACCACAGCGGGCACTTCGCCGAGCTCGTGTGCAGCAACAGCTTCGGCGGCGACGCGCGCAGCAACGCCAAGGGGTTGCTGCAAGCCGAGATGCTGGCGGCTGGCGGCATGGTCATGTCGGCCGCGGCGGCCACGCGGGTCCCCGCCGGTGGCGCGGTGGCGGTCGATCGCGAGCGCTTCAGCGAGCTCGTCACCCGAATGCTGCGCGAGCACCCGCTCGTCACGGTCCACACCGAGGAGGTCACCGAGCTGCCGGACGGCGTCGTCGTGATCGCCTCGGGGCCGCTGACCAGCGACGCCCTGGCCGAACGCCTGCGCGAACGCGTGGGCGAGCCGTTCCTGGGCTTCTACGACGCCGCCGCACCGGTGATCGACGGTGAGAGCATCGACCACGGCGTGGCCTACCGCAAGGGGCGCTACGGCCAGGCGGCCGACTACCTCAACCTCCCGTTCACGCGCGAGCAGTACGAGCGCTTCATCGAGGCGCTCGCCGCCGCACGCCAGCACGTACCCCACGCGTGGGAGAAGCTCGAGTTCTTCGAGGGCTGCATCCCCATCGAGGAGCTCGCGCGGCGGGGCTTCGACACCCCCCGCTTCGGCCCGATGAAGCCCGTAGGCCTCGAGCACCCCGAGACCGGTGAGCGCTTCTTCGCCGTGGCGCAGCTGCGCCAGGAGGACGTCGCGGGCCGGATGTGGAGCCTGGTGGGCTTCCAGACCGGCCTCAAGTGGGGCGACCAGCAGGCCGTCGTGCGGTTGATCCCAGGCCTGCACGAGGCCGACATCGTCCGATACGGTGTGATGCACCGCAACACGTACCTCTGCGCCCCACGCCTGCTCGATGCGACACTGGCCCTCAGGCGGCACCCCGACCTGTTCGTGGCCGGCGTGCTGGCGGGAACCGAGGGCTACCTCGAGTCGTCGGCCACCGGCTGGCTGGCCGGTACCAACGCCGCGCGGCGGCTCCTCCGGCTGCCGGCCGTGGTGCCGCCCGTGGCCAGCATGCTCGGCGGCCTGGTGCGCTTCCTGGCCACGGCCCAGCCCGACGACTTCCAGCCGATGAACGCGAACTGGGGACTGGTGCCCGTCCCCCCCAAGGAGCGGCGTGGACCCGGCAAGCGCGAGCGCCGCGAGCAGGCCTTCCAGCAGGGGCTCGACGCGTTCGTGAGTTGGTTGGGCGAGCTGCGGGCGGGCGCGGGAGCGGGGCTCGTCGGTGGCGTCGGCGGCTTCGAGGCGGACGGCACGGGGCAGGTGTAGTACCGTCGGCGCCATGCCAGGCCCCGTCATCGACCTCCGCTCGGACACCGTCACCCGCCCCACGCCCGCCATGCGCCGCGCCATGCACGACGCCGAAGTCGGCGACGACGTCTACGGCGAGGACCCCACCGTCGCGCGGCTCGAAGGCCTGGTGGCCGAACGCGCCGGCTGCGAGGCGGGCCTGTTCGTCCCCTCCGGCACCATGGGCAATCAGGTGGCTCTCGCCGTGCACGCCCAGCGCGGCAGCGAGGTGATCGTGCCGGAGCGTGCGCACGTCTACGAGTACGAGCTCGGCGCGATGGCCGTCATCGCCGGCGTGGTGCCGCGCTTCGTCGCGGCGCCGCACGGCGTCCCCCGTCCCGAGGACGTGCGTGCGGCCGTCAGCGACTCGGTGCACGTGGCGCCGAGCGCCCTGGTGGTGCTCGAGAACACCCACAATCGCGCCGGCGGCACCGTGGTGCCGCTCGAGGTGGCGCACGCCATCGGCGCCGTGGCGCGCGCGGCCGGGCTGCCCTTCCATCTCGACGGGGCCCGCGCCTGGAACGCTGCCGCCGCCTTGGGCGTCGCGTTGGACGAGGTGTGCGCGCCCTTCGACAGCGTCTCGCTCTGCCTGAGCAAGGGCCTCGGCGCCCCGGTCGGGAGCGTCTTGGTGGGATCGCGGGCCTTCAGGCACGCCGCCCACCGCTACCGCAAGCTCCTCGGCGGCGGCATGCGGCAGGCGGGCGTGCTGGCGGCGGCCGCGATCGTTGCGGTCGAGACGATGACCGAGCGCCTGGTCGAGGACCACGCGCGGGCCCGGCGGCTCGCGGAAGGGCTGGCGTATCTCCCCGGCGTCTCGATCGAGCTCGCCTCGGTGCAGACGAACATGGTCTATGCCGGCGTGCGCGACGGCCCCGGCTTCGCGGCGGCACTCGCCGAGGAGGGGGTCCTCGTCAACGCGTTGGGCCCGGGCAGCGTACGCCTCGTCACCCACGCCGACCTCCGCGACGGCGATGTCGAGCGAGCCCTCGAGCGCGCGGGGCGTGCCCTCGAGCGGCTCGCGTTCGCACCGGCATGACGCTCCCTTTCAGCGCCGAGAGAGTCTCGCGCGCCGTGCTGCTCGCCCACCCGGCGGGCCACAGCCTGAGCCCGGCCATGCACGACGCCGCGTTCGAGGCGCTGGGCCTCGATGGCCGTTACGAGGCCTGGGACGTGCCGAGCGCGGGACTCGCGGGCGCGCTCGACGGCATCCGCAGCAGCAGCGTGCTGTTGGGCGCCAACGTGAGCGTGCCGCACAAGGAGGCTGTCGTCGCGTTGCTCGACGAGTTGACGCCGGCCGCTCGCCGGCTTGGCGCCGTGAACACGATCGTGCGACGCGGCCGCACCCTGCTGGGCGACAACACCGACGCCTACGGCTTCGCGGCCGCGATGGCGGAGCTGGAGCGGCCTCCCGGCCCGGGACGGGCGCTGGTGCTCGGTGCCGGCGGCGCTGCGCGCGCGGCGGTGGCGGCGCTGCTGGCGGTGGGCAGCTCGGTGCTGGTGTACAACCGCGATCCTGCGCGCGCCGCCGCGTTGGTGGCCGACTGGCAGTGCGAGGGCGAACTGGGGGTGGTGGACGCGGTCGGCCTGCGCGACGCCGCCCTGCGTGCCGATTGGCTGGTGAACGCGACCACCGTCGGCATGCAGGGCGGCCCACCAGGGAGCCCGCTCCCCGCGGGAATGCTGCCGGCCGCGGGCGCGGTGATGGACCTGGTGTACCGCCCTCGGCCCACGCCGCTGCTCGCGGCCGCGCGCGCGGCGGGTCTGCCGATCCAGGACGGGGTGGCGATGCTGGTCCACCAGGGCGCGGCCGCATTCCTGGCCTGGACCGGCCATCAGCCGCCGCTCGAGGTGATGCGTGCCGCGGTCGAAGGGGCGCTCGCCGCCGGCGAACCGTCGCCACCATCGCTGCCGTCCTAGCGCCTGTGCTGCTTCACCGCCTTGACCAACGCCGAGAGGAGCACCATGCTGCGGCCGCGCGGGGCGATCCCGGCCAGCACCCGGTCGTCGCCGAGCCGTGCCACCGCGACGGCCTGCCCCTCGCGTTCGAGCGCCAGGTGGCTGACCTGACCGGCGAGCGGCCTGAGTGCGGCGAGCAGTTCCACCCCCAGCGCGAAGGCCGCGACACCGTCGCCGCGTACCTCGGACGCCTGCTGACCGAGCGAGTAGCCCACGGCGACGCCGCTGAGGTCGGCACAGGCGGCCACCACAGCGTCGAGCAAGGCCACGTCGCGGCGCCGCTCGTCCACGAGCCGCGCCGCCTCGACGAGCGCGGCCGCGCTCGGGACGTGGACGGTGCGTTGGCTCGGGGCGCGATACGGCAGGATCTGGAAGTCGACGTCGTCGAGGTCGAGCAGCTGAGCCAGGGCGCGAACGCCGCTGCGCTCGCCGTCCTCGACTCTGCTCACGGCGTGCTCGAGCAGGCCCTCGCGGAGGTAGACGCGTCCGACGAGGCCACCGCCCAGCGCGATCAGGCTGCTGCCGCTACCGAGGGCCACCATCTCGATCAGGTCGGCGAGGCGCACCGTCGAGGTGCGCCCTTCGAGCGGTAGCTCGCGCGATTCGGGCGGGGGCGCGTCCCACAGGCTGGCCTTGGCCGGTGAGGGGAGCTTGGCCTCCGCCGGGGGGAAGGTGATGACCCCGTCCGGCTGGTGGCTCGCGCCGAGGCTCGCCCTGTCGCCCGTCATGGCGATCACGTAGAACGGCACCTCGGGCGCGATGCGGCGGCTCCAGACGAGGAAGCCGCCGGCGCTGGCACCGCGCAGGTACTCGTCGCAGAACACCGCTCCGTAGGGCCGCGTGCGCAGGTGCTCGAGCGCGGCGGCGACGTCGTGGAAGGTGACGAGCCGCCAGCCGACTCGGGTCAGCGCCTGCTCGAGGGCCTTGCGGCGGTGGTGCATGGTGGCGATGAGGACGGCGGTCTCGTCCATGAGGCACCCAGAGTGTACGTGCTGCGCTCTCCGCCCACGCCGTGGCGGCGCCAGGAGGGTGCTTCGCACGCTGGTACACTCGCGCCGTGCGAGTCGCGATCCTGGCCGACATCCATGGCAACTTGCCGGCGCTCGAGGCCGTCCTGGTCGACGTGGCAGCGCATCGAGTCGACCGTGTGGTGGTCAACGGCGACCTCGTCAACCGGGGTCCCGACGGCGTGGCCGTGGTGCGGCGGGTGCGCGCACTCGGCGCCGAGTTGACCATGGGCAACCACGACGACCTGATGCGAGCGTTGATCGAGCGCGATGCCAGCCTGCCCGAGGCCTTCCATGTCGAGCCCTTCTGGGAGGCGAATCGCTGGTGCGCGCGCGCGTTGGCACGGTGCGAGGCGCTGGCCGCCTTGCGGGCGGCGCCGATGACGGTCCGCATCGCGCCCCCGGGTGCGCCGAGCGTGCTGGTGAGTCACGGTAGTCCACGCCACTTCCGCGAGGGCTACGGGCCCCATCTCGACGACGAGGTGGTCTCCGAGATCAACCAGATGCACCCGGCCGACGTGTTCGTGGGTTCCCACACGCATCAGCCCATGCTGCGGCGCTGGGGCCGCCTGACGGTGATCAACACCGGTGCCGTCGGCGTCCCCTTCAACCGCGACGGCCGTGCCCAGTACCTGCTGCTCGAGCTCGTCGACGGCGCCTGGAACCCGACCTTCCGGCGCGTCGCGTACGACCAGGAGGCGGCGCTGGCCGCGTTCGAGCGCGACGGCTACCTGGCCGACGCCGGGCTGCTCGCGCGACTCTTCCGTGACGAGGTGCGCGATGCTCGCTCGTACCTCGTGCCGTACCAGATGTGGGCCACCGCCCAGGGCGAGCCGCTGGGCGAGGAGAGCTGGGCGCGCTTCGTAGCGCGCCACCCCGAGCGCTTCGGCCCGATCGCCCCGTGGCCGCGCGAGAGCGCGAGCGTCGCGCCGCCGGGCGCGTGAGCGAGCCGCCGCCCGGACCGCCCAGCAAGGCGCTCACGGTGGGCATCGTGCTGGGCGTGACCGTCATGGCCTTCGGCGCCCTGGCGGTGGTGACCGTGGCGCCGCGCATCCCGGCCGAGCTCGGCGGGCTCGAGTACTACGGCTGGATCTTCTCGGCCAACTTGCTCGCGAGCCTCGTCGGCACCGTGTGGGGCGGCGCGCAGGCCGACCGCCATGGTCCCGGCAGGGCCTTCGTGCTGGGGCTTGCCGTCTTCGTGCTCGGCTCGGCGCTGGGCGCCTTGGCCCCCTCGATGGCGGCGGTGATCGTGGCGCGGGCGCTGCAGGGGCTCGGGAGCGGCGCCGTGGTCACCTGCATCTACGTGGTGGTGACGCTGGCCTACCCCGATCGGGCGCGTGCGCGCGTGATGGCGCTGTTGTCGTCGGCCTGGGTGTTGCCGGCGTTGGTCGGACCGGCCGCCGCCGGCGTGGTGGCGGAGCTGGCCTCGTGGCGCTGGGTGTTCGCGGCGCTGGTCCCGCTCGCCAGCCTCGTGGCGCTCCTGAGCGTGCCCAGCTTCCTGGGTCTGGCTGGGCGCACGGCGGGCGCGCCCGCACACCACGGCGCCCGCTTGTGGCATGCCCTGCTGCTGGCCGCGGCGGTCGGTGCCGGGCTGTGGTCGTTGACGGCGGCGGCGCCGCTGGTGCTGCGGCTGTTGGCCGCCGCCGCGCTCGCGCTCGCGCCCTGGACGCTGCAGCGCTTGACGCCCGCACGCACGCTGTCGCTGGCGCCCGGCTTGGCCGCGGTCGTCGCCGCCCGAGGCCTGTTCTTCGCCGGCTTCGTCGCCGTGGAGGTCTACCTGGCGCTGCTGCTCACCGAGCTCCTGAGCCTGTCCTCGGCGGTGACCGGCCTGGTGATCGCCTCGGGTGCGCTGGTGTGGACGCTCGGGTCGTGGGCGCAGGCGCGGCTCGACCGGGTCCGCGACGAGCCATCTGGGCGCTCGCGCTGGGGCGACCTGGCGCAGCGCCGCGAGCGCCGCGTGCTGCTCGGGGTGCTCGTGCTGAGCGTCGGTCTGGCGTTGCAACTCGTGGCGCTCGGCGTGGCCGGTCCCGCGACCGTGCCCGCCGGCAAGGTGGCGGCGGCGCTCGCGGTGGCGCTCTGCGGTTGGCTCGTGGCGGGTCTCGGCATCGGCTTCGCGCACGCCGGTTCCAGCGTGTTGGCGTTCGAGCGTGCCGAGCTCGAGGGGGTGGAGCCGGGGGCCGTCTCGGCGGCGCTGCAGCTCGCCGACGGCGTCGGGGCGGCGGTCGCCACGGGTGTGGGCGGCGCACTGCTGGCGCTGCTGGCGCCGTCGTGGGGTCTCGCGATCGGTATCGGCGCGGCCTACGGCGTGGGCTTGGCTGCGGTCGGACTCAGCCTGCTCGCGGCGTGGCGGATCGGCGCTCCGTCAGCGCGTTCCAGCCCAGCAGTACCGTGATGATCGCGAATGCGGTGCCGGCCAGGAACGGGATGGTCACGAAGCCGAACCACTCGATGTACTGCACGTTGCACGGCACGCCGCCGCGGCACACGCCCGGCGCGGCGAGCGACGGGACGCGTTGGATCAGGTAGTGGTACCAGGCGGTACCGGTACCGAGCAGGGCGAGTGGCAGGGCGTAGCGCCAGACGTGACGATCGCGCGTGAACAGCGCCACCGCCAGCAGGCCCACCAGCGGGTACATGAAGATGCGTTGCCACCAGCACAGCGCACAGGGCACGAAGAAGCGGACCTCGGAGAAGTAGAGCGAGCCGGCGGTGGCGACGATCGCCACGAGCCAGGCGACGTACGTGCGCGCCAGCGCCGGCGTCACCGCCTGCGCACGCGCCTCGCGCAGTGCGCCGGCGTCCCCAGCCTGGGCGTCGACACTCAGCGCAGGGCCGCCTCGACGGCTCGACGCACTTCGGGGACGGTTGCGGAGGCCAACACCTGGCCGTTGACGACCACCGATGGGGTGCCGCGCAGGTTCAGGTCGGTGGCGATCGTGCGGTCGGCGCGCACGCGCGCCATGCTCTCCTCCGAGGCGAGGCAGGCGCGGAAGGTGGCCTCGTCGATCCCCGGAGCGTAGGTGAGCGCGAGTTCCTCCGCCCGCCGGGCGTTGTCGAGCTCGCCCTGGGCGCGGTAGAGCGGCGACTTCATGTCCCAGAAGGCGTCGTTGCTCTGCTGGAAGACGCATTCGCCGATGCGCGCCACGTGCTCCGAGGCCGGGCCGAGCACGGGGAAGTGCACGAACACCAGGCTCGCCTGGCCGGTATCGACGAACTCGCGCTTCACGTTGGGCACCACCGAGGCGTCGAACTGGGCGCACGCTGGGCAACGGAAGTCCTCGAAGATCGCGATCGAGACGGGCGCAGCCGCCGAGCCCAGGCGTGGATGAGCGTCGAGGTCGAGCGCGGCGGCCTGCGTGCCGCCGAGCCGCGGCGCGATCAGGATGGCCGCGACTGCGACCAGCGCGACCACGATCGTGCCGATGGTGAGCTTCTGCGGGGTCATGCGCGCCAGTCTACTGGTACGGCGGCGCACCATGCGAGCGTGCCGGCGTCAGAACCCCGGGTGATGGTCGATCCCATGATAGGCCTCCAGGAACGTGCGTTTGCCGTCGACGTCGAGCGCGTCGAAGCGTTGCAGGCGGGTCCAAGCCGTGAGCGTGTAGGTGGTCTCGAGCCCCTCGCGCGGCACGATCACGGTCTGCGGCCAGCGCGTGCCCACCACTTCCTCCAACGCGGCCGCGCGCTCCGCGTTCTCGGCGGCGGTGCCGGCCCGGTACCACAGGATCACGCCGCCGTCCTCCATGTTGTGCACCAGCAGCTGGTCGTGCGGCGGCTCGTCGAGATGGGTGCCCCAGGGCGCGAGTTGCGCCGTGTGCCAGCCCGAGGTGGGCGGTTCCGAGTTGTAGGCCGGCGTGCTGGCGCCGAGCCGGACGTGGACGTTGCCCTGGCTGCGGAAGCGCTCGCCGGGGCGTTGCGCCTCCTGGTAGGCGTTGACGCCCAGCTGGATCCCCACCAGCAGGAGCACGCCGCCGACGCCGATCACCCAGGGCCAGGGGTTCGAGCGTCGGCGCGTGGCACGCCGGCCGGGACGAGTCGTCGTCGCGCGACGTTTGGTCATGGGCGGTAGGGTACCGAATCGCGCCCTGGTTGGCGGTATCGTGGTGAATGTGACGAGCCAGACGCACACCGCGATCCCGAGCCGGTACCGCGCCCTGGTCACGGTCGGTGATGGCCGCCGTCCGTACCTGCGGCCCCAGGTGCTCGCCAGCGCCGACCTGCCGGATCACCCGGTGACCGTGCGGGTCGAGGCGTCGTCGCTCAACTACAAGGATGCGCTGGCGGCGGCCGGCCGGCCAGGGGTGATGCGGCGCTACCCGGGAACGCCCGGCATCGATGCCGCCGGCACCGTGCTGGCCTCGAGCGACCCGGCGTGGCGCGCTGGTGACGCGGTCATCGTGACGTCGTACGACCTCGGCATGGGCACGCCGGGCGGCCTGGGGGCCCTGATCCGGGTCCCTGCCGCGTGGCCCGTGCCGATGCCGGAGGGATGGGACGCCCACGCCGCCATGACCTTCGGTACGGCCGGGCTGACCGCCGCGCTGGCGCTGGCGCGGCTGGAGGCGGCCGGATCGGCCCCCGCGGCGGGGCCGATCGCGGTCACCGGGGCGGCCGGCGGCGTGGGGAGCTGTGCGGTCGCCCTCTTGGCGGCCGCTGGCTACGAGGTGATCGCGGTGAGCGGCCGCAGCGAAGAGCAGGCCGAGCGCCTCCGCGCGCTCGGCGCCAGCGCCGTGTGGCGTCGCGAGCAGCTCGCCGATGGCGCCGAGCGGCCGTTGCGCAGCGCCGATCTGGCAGGCGCGGTGGATGCGGTCGGCGGGCCGCC
>SLRS01000168.1 GCA_007130855.1 Trueperaceae bacterium
GCCACGGCGACCCCAGCCGACCCTGGAACCGCTTCACCATCAACGTCCGCGGCGCCGACGGCCGACCGCGCCTCGACTACCAGGGCAACTGGCGCGACATCTTCCAGAACTGGGAGGCCCTGGCCAACGCCTTCCCCGAGTACGTGACCGGGATGGTCGGTGTCTTCCTGGGCGCGACCACCGCCGACGGCTACAACCCGTATCGCATCACCCGCGACGGCATCGAGTGGGAGGTGCCCGACCCGGGGCATCCGTGGTCGAACATCGGCTACTGGAGCGACCACCAGGTCGTCTACCTGCAGAAGCTGCTGGAGCTCGCGCGGCGCTTCGATCCCGGCGCGCTCGAGGCGCTGCTCGACCGCAGGGTCTTCAGCCACGCGAACGTTCCCTACCGCATCGAGCCCTACGAGGCCATGCTCGAAGATGCCTTCGACACCATCGCCTTCGACGCCGAGCTGCACCGCCGCATCGAGGCGGCAGTGGCGACCGATGGGACCGACGCACGTCTGCTGAAGGGGCCCGACGGCGCGGTCTGCCACGTCTCGATGGCGGAGAAGTTGCTGCTGTTGTTGCTCGTCAAGCTCGCCAACCTGGTGCCCGAGGGCGGCATCTGGATGAACACCCAGCGGCCGGAGTGGAACGATGCCAACAACGCCCTGGTGGGCAAGGGCTTGTCCGTCGTCACCACCGCCTACTTGTACCGCAGCGTGGTCTTCCTGCAGGGGCTCCTCGCGCCGCGGTCGACCGTCGTCCTCGACTGCGAGGTGCGCTCCTTCTTCGACGCCGTCCACGCGGGCCTGCGCGCGCACGAGGGGGCGCTCACCGGCTCGTTCGACGACCGCACGCGGCGCGCGTTCATGGACGCGCTCGGCGGCGCGGGCAGCGCCTACCGCCGATCGCTCTACGAGCACGGGGTCTCGGGCGCCACGACCGAGCTCGACGGCGCGACGCTGAGGGCGTTCCTGGAGCTCGCCCGGAGCTACCTCGAGCACACGCTGCGCGCCAACCGGCGACCCGACGGGCTCTACCACGCCTACAACGTCATCGCGCTCGAGCGCGACCGAGCCGCGCTGCAGCGCCTCGACGAGATGCTCGAGGGCCAGGTCGCCATCTTGTCGTCGGGGTTGCTGAGCGCGTCCGAGAGCCTCGAGCTGCTGGCGAGCCTGCGAGGCGGCCGGCTCTACCGGGCGGACCAGCACAGCTACGTCCTGTACCCCGATCGTGACCTGCCTGGGTTCTTGGACAAGAACCGGATCCCGCCCGAGCGCGTGCGCGCCTCGCCGCTGCTGTCGGCGCTGGTGGAGCGCGGCGACAGCCGGATCGTGGTGCGCGACGAGAACGGCGACGTGCGCTTCAACGGCGGCTTCCGCAACGCCAAGAGCGTGCGCGGGGCGTTGGCCGACCTCGCACACGAGGCTGCCTGGGCCGGGCTGGTCGCGGAGGGTGGCGACAGCGTCGCCGCGCTCTTCGAGGAGGTCTTCGACCACACCTCGTTCACCGGCCGCTCCGGCACCTTCTTCGCCTACGAGGGCCTCGGCAGCATCTACTGGCACATGGTGTCGAAGCTCCTGCTGGCGGTGCAGGAGTCCTACCGTCGCGCCCAGGAGATGGGCGAGCCGCCCGAGCGCGTCGCCGCGCTGGCGGCCGCTTATGACGACGTCCGCGCGGGCTTGGGGTTCCACAAGACCCCCACCGAGTTCGGTGCCTTCCCGACCGATCCGTATTCGCACACGCCGGCCCACGCCGGCGCGCAGCAGCCCGGCATGACCGGACAGGTCAAGGAGGACGTGCTCGCGCGGCTGGGCGAGCTGGGCGTCGAGGTGCAAGAGGGTCGCCTCGGCTTCGCGCCCTCCCTGCTGTGGCGGGCGGAGTTCCTGGACACCGCGGTCGCCGCGACGGCCCGGGTTGCGGGCGGCCCCGTGCCGCTCGGTCTGGAGCCCGGTACGCTGGCGTTCACCGTCTGCCAGGTCCCCGTCGTCTACCGGCTGGCGGACGCCGACGTGCGGGTCGCCGTGGTGCGACGCGACGGCGAGGTCCTGAGCTTCCCAGGCGCCTTCCTCGATCCCGCGACGAGCCGCGAGGTGTTCGAGCGCACGGGTGCCATCGCCCGCATCGAGGTGTCGCTGCCGGCGACGACGCTCCGACGCGGTGACGAGCCGCAGCCGGCGTCGCCTGGTGGAGGACGAACGTGAGCCAGGTGCTCGAACAAGCCCGCGCGCCGGTCGACACCCTCCTCGCCCGCATGACGCTGCGCGACAAGATCGGCCAGATGACGCAGGCCGAGAAGAACAGCGTCACGCCCGACGAGGTGCGCCGTCACGGCCTCGGGTCGGTCCTCTCCGGAGGCGGCGGCAACCCCGAGCCCAACGACCCCGCCGCGTGGCGCGAGATGGTCCTCGCCTTCCGCCGCGCCGCGCTCGAGAGCCGCCTCGGCATCCCGCTGCTCTATGGTGTCGACGCCGTGCACGGGCACAACAACGTCGTCGGTGCCACCGTCTTCCCCCACAACATCGGCCTCGGCGCCATCGGTGACCCCGACTTGGTGCGCCGCATCGGCCGCGCCACCGCCGTCGAGGTCGCTGCCACCGGCGTGCGCTGGACCTTCGCGCCGGCGCTGAGCATCCCCCTCGACGTCCGCTGGGGCCGCACGTACGAAGGCTACGCCCAGGACCCCGAGCTGGTCTCGCGGCTCGCGGTCGCCCTGGTGGAGGGCCTGCGCGGTGAGCGCTGGGACGCCCCCGACGCCGTCCTGCCGTCACTGAAGCACTACCTCGCCGACGGCGCGGCCCGCTGGGGCACCTCGACGCGCTGGGACCGCGACGCGGTCGCGAGCCTGCGCGACGACCGTACGCTGGCCAACGCCAACCTGGACGACGGCTTCGTCGACCTCCTCGGGCGCGGCGCCTGGACGATCGACCAGGGCGACACCGACCTCGACGAGCGCACGCTGCGAGAGGTGTTCCTGGCGCCCTACCGCGCGGCGCTCGACGCCGGCGCGCTCAACGTCATGGCCTCCTACGGTTCCTGGCACGGCGTGCGCATGCACGCGCATCGTTACCTGCTCACCGACGTCCTGAAGGGCGAACTCGGCTTCGCCGGCTTCGTGGTGACCGACTGGGCGGGGATCGACCAGCTGCACGACGACTTCACCATCTGCGTCGAGCGAGCGATCAACGCCGGTATCGACATGGTGATGGTGCCCTTCGACCATGCGCGCTTCATGGACACGCTCGAGGCGGCGGTCGAGCGCGGCGCGGTGCCGCTCGAGCGCATCGACGACGCCGTCAGGCGGGTGCTCCTGGCGAAGGAGCGCCTCGGCCTGTTCGGCCCCGCCGGAGAGAGCGAGCGCGAGCCGCCGCTGCACACGGTCGGCCGTCCCGAACACCGCCGCATCGCCCACGAGGCTGCCCGGCGCAGCCCCGTCTTGCTCGTCAACCGCGGCGGTGCGTTACCTCTGTCGCCGACGCTGACGAAGGTGCTCGTCGCGGGCGCCGGCGCCGACGACGTCGGGCTCCAGTGCGGTGGCTGGACCATCAGCTGGATGGGCGCGCGCGGCGCCATCACCCCAGGTTCGACGTTGCTCGATGGCCTCCGGCGCTGGCGCCCCGGTGCTCGGGTCGAGTTCGACGTCGACGCCGGCGGTACGGGACGCGCGCCCGTCGGCATCGTCGTGGTGGCGGAGGAACCGTACGCCGAGGGCATGGGCGATCGCAACGTGCTCGAACTCGCCCCCGCCGATCACGCCCTGATCGA
>SLRS01000208.1 GCA_007130855.1 Trueperaceae bacterium
GTGACGCTCGCGCGGCCGGCCCTGAGCAGTTCGGACGAGAACGACGAGAGCGCCGAGTCGACGAGCACCTTGTCGGGAGCGGCATGGCTCGCCTCCTTACAGCAGAAGCACGCCGAGAGCGCCGCGGAGAGCGAACCGGTGAAGGTGCCGCGCCAGCGGGCGCAGCCGGGCAGCGGTCAGCCGGCGGCGCGAGCGGAGGACGCGGCGCGTCGGAGCGCGCCACGCCAGGTGGAGGCGGCTGCGCCGGCACGGCGCGGCGGACAGGACGTGCTCTTCGGCGAGGGATTCGGTGGCGCCGAGTTCGGCATCGACCCCGTCGACGAGGTCGACGTCGCCGAGGCGATCAAGCCCAAGGCGCGCGGCAAGCGCCGCTGACGGCGCCGGTTCGCCGCCGCCTTGCGCCGAGCCGGGCGGCGTGGCGCCGCGCTCGGCCTCAGCTGCCGGCGACCCCCGCTGCGCGCACCGGATGCAGATCTTGCAGGGCGTGAACGCTGGGACGCACGCCGTGGCCGCGGCGCAGCGCCTCGAGTGACCAGACCGCCGCCTCGCGGGTGCTCAAGTAGGGGACGCCCTCCTCCAGCGCGCGGCGCAGGGCCGGCGTGTGCGCCACGTCCACCAAGAGGGCGTCGTGCGCCACGTCGGCGAGGTCCGCCGGCAACTGCTCGACGACCTCGAAGCCGAGGGCCATGAACGCGCGCGGGAGCGGATCGTCGGGCGCGAAGCCGAGGCAGCGCACGCGCCCCTCGCGCGGGAGATGGACGTTGGCGCCGGCCAGCGCCTTGCCGTAGGCGAGGTAGGGATCGGCATCGATGCCCATCGACTCGCCCGTCGAACGCATCTCGGGGCCGAGCACCGGGATGACGTCGGCGAACTTGAGGAATGGAAGCACCACCTCTTTCGCGCTGAACATGGTCAGCGCGGGCGTCTCGGTGAAGCCCAGTTCGCGGAGGCTGCGGCCCGCGGCGATGAGCGCCGCGTACTTGGCCAGCGGATGCCCGATCGCCTTCGACAGGTACGGGATCGTGCGACTGGCCCGAGGGTTGGCCTCGATCACGAGCACCTCGTCGCCCTTGATGACGTACTGCACGTTGATGAGCCCGCGCACGCCGATGGCCTCGGCGAGCCGCACCGTATGGGCGTGGATGCGCGCCTGGACCTCCGCCGAGAGGCCGACGGGGGGCACGATGCAGGCCGAGTCGCCGGAATGGATGCCGGCCGCTTCGATGTGTTCCATGATGCCGGCGACGACGGTGGTCCTGCCGTCGCTGAGCGCGTCGACGTCGACCTCGGTCGCGCCCTCGACGTACTCGTCGACGAGGATGCTCGGCGCCCCCTCGAGCTCGGCGTAGACCACCTCGAGATAGGCGCGGAGTTCGGCGTCGTCGCGGACCACCTGCATGGCGCGCCCGCCGAGCACGTACGAGGGACGCACCATCACCGGGTAGCCGATGGCGTCGGCGAGGCGCTCGGCCTCGGCGCCATCGTGGGCCACGCCGCCGGCGGGTTGGGGGATGCCCAACTCGGCGCACAGGGCGTGGAAGCTGTCGCGATCCTCGGCCGCGTGGATCGCCGCAGCCGAGGTGCCCCATACCGGCGCCCCAGCCGCCTCGAGGCCGCGCGCGAGCTTGAGCGGGGTCTGCCCGCCGAGCTGCACGATCACACCCACGGGCCGCTCGCGATCGATGATGTTCAGCACGTCTTCGAGCGTCAGCGGCTCGAAGTACAGGCGGTCGGCGGTGTCGTAGTCGGTGGACACGGTCTCCGGGTTGGAGTTCACCATGATCGTCTCGAAGCCCGCCTCGCGCAAGGCCCACACCGCGTGCACGGTGGCGTAGTCGAACTCGACACCCTGCCCGATCCGGTTGGGGCCGGAACCGAGGATGACCACCTTGTCGCGCTCGCTGCTGGTCACCTCGTCCTCCCACTCGTAGGAGGAGTAGTGGTACGGCGTGTACGCCTCGAACTCGGCGGCGCAGGTGTCGACCGTCTTGTAGACCGGCGCCTGCCCTTGCGCCAGGCGCAGCCGACGCATCCGTCCGGCCTCGCTGCCGGTGAGGTGCGCCACGTCGGCGTCGGCGAAGCCGAGACGCTTGATCTCGCGCCAGACCTCCCAGTCCCAGGTCTCGGGATCGCCCAGCGAGCGGATCTCCCGTTCGGCTTCGACGATCTCCGCGAGCTGCGCCAGGAACCACGGGTCGATGGCCGTGCGTTCGAACAGCGTCTGGGTGGAGCGGCCGCGGCGGAGCAGTTCGAGGATCGCCGGGAGCCGCTTCGGGTTGGCATGGAGGCGCGCCTCGAGCACCTCCGTCGGCAGCTCGGCCGTCGCGCTGCGGACGTCGAGCTCGAGCGAGCGGAGCGCCTTCTGGAGCGACTCCTTGAAGGTGCGCCCGATCGCCATCACCTCGCCGACCGAGCGCATCTGGGTGCCGAGCTCGTCGGGGGCGCCGGGGAACTTCTCGAAGGCGAAGCGGGGGATCTTGGTGACCACGTAGTCGATCGACGGCTCGAAGGCCGCCTTGGTCTCCTTGGTGATGTCGTTGGGCAGCTCGTCGAGGTGGTACCCCACCGCTAGCAGCGCAGCGATCTTGGCGATCGGGTAGCCCGTCGCCTTCGACGCCAGCGCCGAACTGCGTGAGACGCGCGGGTTCATCTCGATCACCATCACGTCGCCGTTCTCGGGGTTGACCGCGAACTGGATGTTGGAACCGCCGGTGTCGACACCGATCTCGCGGATGATGGCGATGGAGTAGTCGCGTAGGCGCTGGTACTCCTTGTCGGAGAGCGTCTGTGCGGGCGCGACGGTGATGCTGTCGCCGGTGTGGACGCCCATCGGGTCGAGGTTCTCGATCGAGCAGATGATCACGACGGTGTCGTTCGTGTCGCGCATCACCTCGAGCTCGTACTCCTTCCAGCCGAGCACCGATTGCTCGATCAGCACCGTGTGCACCGGTGAGTCGTGGAGGCCTTGGCGGACGACGCGGCGGAAGCCGGCCTCGTCGTAACCGATGCCGCCGCCGGTGCCGCCGAGGGTGAAGCTCGGGCGGATGATGGCGGGGTAACCGATCTCGTCGACGAAGGCCAATGCCTCCTCGAGCGTGCCGACCATGCGCCCCGCCGGCGTGGCGATGCCGATCGACGCCATCGCCTGCTGGAAGCGCTGCCGGTCCTCGCCCTTCTGGATGGCCTCGTAGTTGGCGCCGATCAGCTCCACCTCGTGGCGCTCCAGCACGCCCGACTCGAACAGGTCCTTGGCGAGGTTGAGCGCCGTCTGGCCGCCCAGCGTGGGGAGCAGCGCGTCGGGGCGCTCGATCTGGATGATGCGCTCGACCGTCGCGGGGGTGAGCGGCTCGATGTAGGTGCGGTCGGCGACTTCGGGGTCGGTCATGATCGTCGCGGGGTTGGCGTTCACCAGCACGACCCGGTAGCCAGCCGCGCGCAGCGCCTTGCACGCCTGGGTGCCGGAGTAGTCGAACTCGGCGGCCTGGCCGATGACGATCGGCCCGGAGCCGAGGATCAAGATGGTGTCGAGGTCGTCGCGTCGCGGCATCGCAGCTCCTGCTGGATCGGTGGTTCGGGTCGTCGGGGTGTGCTGAACGCGGCGCGCGGCTGCGACGGTCGGAGCCGCCGGCGGCGGGCGTCAGCGCGGCCGCCCGGATCGTATCCGGCGAAGTGTACCACCGTCGCCGGCGCGCCCGCAGATCGCTGCGCAGCGGGCGTGGGCGTACGTGCCGGCGCA
>SLRS01000202.1 GCA_007130855.1 Trueperaceae bacterium
CCCCTACGCACGTACCTCGCCGGACATCGCGATCAGGCCCTGGACTATGCGGTGTCGGTGACGCCGAGCTGGCTCATCATGGCCATGACGTCGTAGTAGTCGTGTTCCCGCGCGATGCGTCCTCCGCGAGCATCGATGATGCTGCACGCAACGACTTCGATGCGCCTCCCTGTGGCCGCGTACGTCTCCAACTGGCCTCGATGCGTCCCGGCGAAGACGTACTCGATGACGGAGACGTCGTCGCTCGGTGCGAACTGGCGCTGGACATCGATACGCAGGTCGGGGAAGGCCGTGGTGAAGCCCCGCACGCTGTCGATGACGGCCTCCGGTCCCTTCTGCTCGATCCCGTCACCGACACGGTAGATGCAGTCGGGATGGAGGAGCGCCTGAATCGTGGCGAAGTCTCGGGACGGAATGGCGTCGAAGAGCTTACGGTGGAGTTCGGCAGCGTGCACCATGCGTGACCTCCTGACGGCATTGCCTTGCTGACGGTCTTGACGCGGCGTTCTCCCGAGGGCTCGGTGGGCGAGACTCCTCGCGCTCGCCCGCCGAGCCAGCAGCACACCCGTCAGTGCTGTTGCAGGATCGCGAACTGAAGGTCGTGACACTCGTTCGGACCTGTCTCTCCGTCGGCATGCGCGGGGTGATCCTCATCGACGTTGTGGCAGCCATCGCGGAAGGTCCCGATCATCGCGTCGAGTCTGTCCTCGATGACCGGACCGTGCGTACGCAAGACGAGGTGCACCTCGGCTCCCAACGGATTGGTGAGCCCGTGCCCGAACCAGGCCTGCTCGGTATGCCCGAGCGGATGGTAGCCGACGAAGGTGCCGTTGCCCGCGTCGTCGATCACCGTACCCGCCGCGTACGTCACCTCGGCGGCGACCTCCTCGACGCCGAGGTCGTTCATGCCGCACGGCGCCGGGTGGGCCTCGCAGGCCTCGGGGTCGTTGAAGACGACCCACCACATCGTCACGGCGTCGCCAGGCGGCAACTCCGAGGTCGTCACGATCGCCGTGAGGCCGTGCTCAGTGGCGACCAGCCAGGCAACCGCTCCCGCCACCACGTCTCCAGGCTCGGGGAACGGATCGAAGGCGGTGACCTCGCTCGTCACGTAGGGTGCACCAGCTGTGGGCGGAACATGGGTGTCGGCCTGCGCGGCGCCCCAAACGGCGAAGGGCAAGAGCGCCAGCAAGTTGAGCTTGAGCGTGCAGTTCATGTTGAACCTCCTCGTCGAACACTTACGAGCAAGGGCGGCTACGCCACCGTGCGACCAATGGTGGCGATACACGGCTCGCAACGGTCAGTCTGCTCAGGGGACGGCCGGCGGCGTTCATCACAGCGGCTCCCAACGTGGGATCGTTGGTTCGACCGCGCGAGGAGCCATCTCCAGCCGGAATCTCGTGATTGGCACCACCTCCCTTCTGCGCGCTCCGTTCTGCGGGCTCCGTTCTGCGCGCTCCGTTCCGCGGGCTCCGTTCCGCTCGAAGCGCGTGGCAAGCTATGGGATCAATCGCTATCAAGCCACTAACGCCGCCCGCGGGTAGGAGCTCGAAGGCGTGGCCGTGCACGCTGCTCATGAGTGCGCCATCACGTGCCGTCACGCTCACCGGGCCGGCGGCGGAGGCGTAGACCCCGGGCACCGCGCGCAGCAGCTCCTCGCCCGGCCGCGTAGGCGCGAGGACAACGGTCCGCGGCGCCTCCAGCGGCGCATCGCCGAACAGCAGTGCCGCAGCGGTGATGCTCTCGGCCACCTCGTGGCGCGGATCGAGCGGGCGCGAGACGTTGCCCATGACACCGACCGCCAACGAGGCTTCGGGAACCAGCACGACGTGCGAGCCGCCGTTCTGCACGCTCCCGAGGTGCCATGGAAGCTGCAGGCCCGCGACCGAATCGACATACCAGGCCAGCCCGTACCTGCGTCCCGTTGCGTCCACCGGCACCACGCAGCGCGAGCGGCTCGGGAACGGCACCGGCAAGCCCCAGCGCGACCGGGGCGAGGATGCCCGCGGCGAGCCTCGCGGCGGACCTACGAACCATGCCCAATGGTGGGCCGCGCTCGGCGCCCGGTGCCCGCCGCGCAGAACGTACCAGGCGACGTGGTACGAGGGTACGATGCCCGATCGTCGGCCCAGCGCACGCCAAGCTGAGCTAGCCACCGCAGCCCGGCGGACGGCGCTGCGCTGAGCCGCAGCCTCACATGGCGGTCGGGGCGGTCGTCGGCAACGAGCATCCTACCGCGGCGAATGGAGATCGCGACGCACACGGATCACTCGCGCCAGATCGCCCAGGTCTCCTGCTCGAGCCGCTCGCGCTCCTCTGCGCCGCGACCCGACTGCCGCAGCAACGCCATGATCTGCCCCCGGTGGTGCGCATCGTGGACGAGGCAATGCACCATGATCTGGGCCGGGTGCGACTCGTACGCGCCCTCGAAGGAACGCCCCTCGGTCACCGCGCTCGAGACGGCCTCGGTGATGGCGGCGTCGCCCGCCTCGAAGGACGCTTGCAGTTCGGCGACGCTCTTGGCCGCGAGCCACGTGGTGGCGCCCATGTCGATGGCTTCGGGGACACGCTCCGCGTGCTCGGGCGACACCCGGCTCAGCCACTCGCGCCGGAAACTCACGATGTCGGCAAGGTGCTGGCCGATGCTGAACCCGCCCGTGCCGTCGTCGTACTCGAGGATGGGCATGTCGAGCGTCGCCAACAGGGCGCGGTTGACCCGTGCGTTGCGTGCGAACGCCTCGAAGACCAGCGCGAGTTCTCGTGACAGCGTCACGATCCACCTCCCCTCACCGTCGCGCGTCCCAGGCTACGGCAACCGAGCGTGGGGCAATCGTGCCGCAGAGTGTAGCAGCGATGACGCGGCGACGGCGTCTTCCCGGCTGTGCCACCCGCGAGCGTGACATCGCCGGGGGCTCCCAGCGACTGCCGGCGCGAGGCAGGACCCAACGCTGCCGCTCGTTCGAGTGGTGGGACGCCCCGCGTCGCCTACACATCGTCAGACGGCGCCACGGAGGCGACGACGCCTTGCGACTCAGACTGTGTGAAGAGTTGAGTACTTCGTAGTCCAACCAAACTGTCCGCCCGTACACTCGATCGCATAGGTGAAGCCTCACGACTGCCGTGCCAACGCTGCAGCCTGCCATCGGCAACCGCGGCCAACGGTCGGCGGCGTGAGCCACCCGGTCGGAGGCATCGCATGGCCAGTCGGATCTTCGCCACCCTCGTCCTCGTGCTAGCCCTCGTGGCCTGCACGACTCCCCCCGTCCCCGATCCGGACCCCGCACTCCGCAGCATCGCCGCCACCGCCGACGCCGCCGGCGACTACACCACGCTGCTCGCCGCGCTCGGCGAAGCCGGACTCGCGGCCCCCTTCGCCGACGATGTCGCCGGCCCCTTCACCGTCTTCGCCCCCACCGACCAAGCTTTTGCCGACCTACTCGAAGCCCTCGACATCACCGCGGCGGAACTCCTCGAGCGCGACGACCTCCTCGACATCCTCGAGTACCACGTCGTCGACGGCCGAGTCCTCGCCGCCGACATCCTCGCCCTCATCACCGATGGCGACGGCAGTGCCGCCATCACGACCCTCAACGGTGCCACCATCACCGCCACCATCGACGGCACCAACGTCATGCTCAACGACACCATCACCGTCGCTCCCACCGACATCCTCGCCACCAACGGCGTCATCCACGTCATCGACGGCGTACTCCTGCCGCCGGGCGTCGC
>SLRS01000091.1 GCA_007130855.1 Trueperaceae bacterium
GGCAGCGTCAGCGCCATGGTCGCAGGGCCGGCGCCGGGCGCGCTCGCGGGGCGCCAGCCATCGGCGGCGCGCGTCAAGGCGCGCGCTGGGGGCGCGTCCGGCGGCAGCAACGCCAACAGCTCGAGCTGGTGGTAACCGGCGGGGCGCGGCGGCAGGTCGAGCGCCGCTCCGCGGCGGGCCGCCGCATACGCCCGTTCGCCCGCGTGCTGCACGGCCGAGTAGGCCGGCGGACGCTGCTCGCGCAACGCCAGGAACGCCGGCAGCGCCGCCTCGATGGCTTGCGCGTCGAGCCCGCTCGCCTCGGCGAGCGCGTCGATTGGTCCCTCGGCGTCGAGGGTCGGTGTCCCGACGCCCAGCGCCACCCAGGCCAGGTACGCCTTCTCGGCGCCGCTGAGGAAGGGCGCCAGCTTCGTGGCTTCGTCCACGAGCAGCACCAGCACGCCGCTGGCCAGCGGGTCGAGGGTGCCCGCGTGCCCGACGCGGCGGGTGCCGAGCAGCCGGCGGGCGCGCGCGACGACGTCGTGCGAGCTGAGGCCGAGCGGCTTGTCGATGGCGAAGACGCGCACGTAGCCAGCCTAGCAAGCCGCGTTGCCAGCCCTACCGCGCCTCAGCGACCGTCCCCGCCCGCGGCCCGACCAGGACGACCGGCACATGCCGCGGGCGACGCGCGCACGTACGATGGTCGGATGATCGAGGTCCAGGCACTCAGCAAGCGCTTCGGCGGCGTCCCCGCGGTCGACGGCGTCTCCTTCACCGTCGCTGCCGGCGAGGTGTTCGGCCTGCTCGGGCCCAACGGCGCCGGCAAGACCACCACCTTGCGCGTGCTGGCGACGTTGCTGGCCCCCGACGGCGGCAGCGCTCGCGTCGCCGGCCACGACGTGACGCAGGAGGCCGAGGCGGTGCGGCGTGTGATCGGCGTGGTGAACGGCGGCATGGGACTCTACGACCGCCTGACCGGCCGCGAGATCCTCCACTACTTCGGCCGCCTCTACGACATGCGCGCGGCCGACATCGACCGGCGCATCCTCGAACTCGACGCCCTGCTCGGACTCGGTGACGCGCTCGCCAAGCGCGCCGGCACCTTCTCCACCGGCATGAAGCAGAAGGTGGTGATCGCTCGCGCCGTGTTGCACGATCCGCCGGTGATCTTCTTCGACGAGGTCACCTCGGGCCTGGACGTGATGGCGCGGCGAGCGGTGCTCGACGTGGTGCGCGCCTACCCGAGCGAGGCGCGCGCGGTGGTGTACTCCACCCACGTCATGAGCGAGGTCGAGGAGCTGTGCGACCGCGCCGCGGTGCTCTACCGCGGCCGCCTGGTGGCCGAGGGGACCGTCGCAGCGTTGGTCGAGCAGGGCGGCGAGAGCAACCTCGAGCGCTCGTTCTTCAGGCTCGTCGAGCGCTCCGGCCTAGCGGAGCGCGAGGCGGAAGCGGTGCCGGCGTGAGGCCCCGCATGATCCGCCGGGTGGCGGGGAAGGACGTCCTCTCGACCCTGCGCGACACGCGCGCGATCGTGTCGAACCTGCTGATCCCGCTGATCTTGCTGCCGGTGGTGATGCTGGGCCTGCCGTTCCTGCTCGGTGGGCTGTTCCTGCGCGAGACCACCACCGTCACGCCGCTCGGGGCGCTCGGGCTCGAGCATGCGCCCGCCGAACTCATCGCCCTGGTCGAGGCGCAAGCCGCCACGCTGGAGCGCGTCGACGATCCCGAAGCCGCGGTGCGCGAGGACCGCTACCCCGCCGCGATCGCCATCCCAGAGGGCATACGCGAGGCGCTCGCCGCGGGCGAGCCGGTGACGCTGGACGTGTACCGCAAGACCGGCAACATGCGCTCGGAGCTCAACGCCGGCAAGCTCGAGGCGGCCGTGGCCGGCTACCGTCAGCAGCTGGTGAGCGAGCGGCTCGAGCTGGCCGGGATCGACCCCGCGCTGCTCGAGCCGCTGCGGATCCAGGCCCGCGATGCGAGCACCGAGGCCGAGCGCAGCAGCGGGCAGCTGTCGTGGCTGATCCCCTTCTTCATCGCCATCTGGGCCTTGACCGGTGGCCAGATGGCGGCCATCGACGCCACCGCCGGCGAGAAGGAGCGCGGCACGCTCGAGGTGTTGCTGGTGGCGCCGGTGCGGCGCGCGGAGGTGGTGGTCGGCAAGTTCCTGGCCACCACGCTGTTCGGCCTGTGGGCGGCGGTGATGGCCATCATCGGCTTCGTCGTCGGGGGGCTGGTGCTGCGTTCGCTGTTCCTGCCCGGGCTCGACGCGGCCAGCGCGGAGATGGTCGGCATGATGGGCGGCCAGCTCACCATCACGCCCACGATGGTGGCGCTGCTGGTGGTGTCGGCGGTGCTGCTCGCGGCGCTGATCGCGGCGGTGCTGATCGGGGTGGCGATGTTCGCGCGCTCGTTCAAGGAGGCGCAGACGTACGTGGCGCCGCTCTCGTTCCTGCTGATCCTGCCGGCGATCGGGCTGCAGTTCCGCGACCTGATAGGCATCGGCGAGGCGCTCTACTGGGTCCCGATGCTCAATGCCATGGTCCTGATGGACGACGCGGTCAAGGGCGCCGCGACGCTCAACGGCGTCGTGATCACCTGGCTCTCGCTGAGCCTGGCGATCGCCGCGCTGCTGGCGTTCGCCTTGCGCAACTTCAAGCGCGAGGACGTGCTCTTCAGGACCTGATTCGTCGCACGCGTCGGCCCGTCGCCCCGTCCGTCTGGCACTGGCATCAATCCTGGTCGTCGGCCTCCGCCACCGACTGGCGGTACGGCGTGTCGACCTTGCCCTTGCCCGGCACGCGGCCGTAGAGCTCGGCGAGCTCCCGCAGTTGCGGCGCGAGCCAGTACGGCAGCGCGTCCCAGGTGAGTCGCCAGGTCCAGTTGCCGGCGGCCACGCCCGGCGTGTTCATGCGCCCCTCGGAGCCGAGCCCCAGCAGGTCCTGCAGCGGCGCCACGGCGGTGTCCGCCACCGAGGCCGAGGCCAGCCGCCACAGCTCCCAGGCCACGTTGGTGTCGTCGCGCGCGAGGTAGCGGCGCAGCAGGTCGCGCTCCTCCTCCGGCGCCTGGGCATACCAGCCGTTGGTGGTGTCGTTGTCGTGGGTGCCGGTGTAGACCACGCAGTTGTGCTCGTAGTTGTGGGGCAGGTAGGGATCGTCGGCGTCGGCGGCGAAGGCGAACTGCAGCACCTTCATGCCCGGCAAGGCGTTGTCGTCGCGCAGCGCCTCGACGTCGGGCGTGATCACGCCCAGGTCCTCGGCGATGATCGGCAGTTCGCCCAAGGCCTCGTGGACCGCGTCGAAGAAGGCCTGCCCGGGGCCCTTCACCCAACGTCCCCGCTCGGCGGTGGGCTCGTTGGCGGGGATCTCCCAGTAGGCGGCGAAGCCGCGGAAGTGGTCGATGCGCATCACGTCCACGAACCGCAACGTGTGCCGGATGCGCGCCACCCACCAGGCGAAGCCGTCCTCGGCCATGCGCTTCCAGCGATAGAGCGGGTTGCCCCAGCGCTGTCCGGTGGCGGAGAAGTAGTCCGGTGGCACGCCCGCCACCACCGTCGGCACGCCCTTCTCGTCGAAGAAGTACCCCTCGCGATTGGCCCAGGTGTCGGCCGAGTCGTAGGCGACGAAGATCGGCAGGTCGCCGATGATGCTCACCTCGCTGGCCGCGGCGTGCGCTCGCACCTGCGCCCAGTGCTGGTCGAACCAGAACTGCCACAGCTGCTGCCGCTCGATGCCGTCGGCGAGCCGCTCGCGTGCCTCGGCCAGCGCGTCGGGGTCGCGGTCGCGCAGCGGCGCCGGCCAGCCGTCCCAGGCGCGTCCGCCGTGCTCCTCCTTGATCGCCATGAAGAGCGCATAGTCGTCGAGCCAGTCGGCGTGCGCCTCGCGGAAGGCGTCGAAGTCGGCTCGCGCCTCGTCCGACGCCGCGCTCGCGAAGCGATGCGCGGCGCGCGTCAGCCGGTCGAGCCGGAAGGCGATCACCGGGCCGTAATCGACCCGCGCATCGTCGAAGGTGACCCCCTCGAGGTCCTCCAGGTAGAGCCAGCCGGCCCGTTGCAGGCGCTCGAGGCTGATCAGGTAGGGATTGCCCGCGAAGGTGGAGAAGCACTGGTAGGGGCTGTCACCGTAGCCGGTGGGGCCCAGCGGCATCACCTGCCAGGCGCGCTGGCCGGCGTTGGCCAGGAAGTCGATCCAGCGCTCCGCGTGCGAGCCCAGTTCACCGATGCCGTATGGGCCCGGCAACGAGGTGGGATGGAGGATGACGCCGGATTGGCGGGGGAATGGCATGGGCTGGGCCTCCAGGGGACCGCGCGGCGGTCAGGACTTGATGAACGGCTTGCCGATCGCCTTGGGCGGGATGGCGCGGCCCACGAAACCGGCCAGGACCAGCATGGTCAGGATGAACGGGATGCTCTGGACCACCGTCGGCGGGAGCAGGGCGGTGCCGCCGAGCTGCGTCTCGAGCGCCTGGAAGGCGCCGAACAAGAGCGTGGCGCCCAGCACGCCGAGCGGGTGCCACTTGCCGAAGATCAGCGCCGCGAGCGCGATGAAGCCGCGACCGCCCGACATCTCGGTGATGAACTGGTTGAAGGCGCCGATCGACAGGTAGGCCCCGCCGAGCGCGGCCAGCACGCCCGACAGCATCACCCCGGCGTAGCGCATGCGGGTGACCGAGATGCCGACCGAGTCGGCCGCCTCGGGATGCTCGCCGACCGAGCGCAGGCGCAGCCCGAAGGCGGTGCGGAACACCACGAACCAGACCACCGGCACGAGCACGAAGGCCAGGTACACCAGCGGGCTGAAGGTGAACGGCCCCAGCGACCACAGCGGCAGTCGGTTGGTGACGGTGCCGCTGGTGGTGCTGTTGCCGAACAGGCCCATGAGGATCACCGACGGCACGCCGATCGCCATCAGGTTGATGGCCACGGCCGAGATGATCTGGTCGGCCTTGTAGCGGATCGACACCACCGCGTGGATGCCTGCCACCAGGGCGCCCACGACCATCGCCGCGAGCACGCCGAGCCACGGCGCGTACCAGACCACCGCACCCGGGGTGTCGCGCACGAAGGGCTGCTCGACGTAGTAGGTGACGATGGCGGCGCTGAAGGCGCCGAACAGGATGATGCCCTCCAGGGCGATGTTGACCACGCCCGAGCGCTCGCTGAAGAGCCCGCCGAGCGCCGCGAGCAGCAGCGGGGTGGTGGCGCGCACGGCCGATGCCACCAGGGTCAGGATGACGATGGTCTCCATCAGCCGCGCTCCTCCTCGGGCGGGCCCTGGTGCTCCGCCTCGTCGTCGGTGCCCGCGGGCCCCGGCTCATAGCCCGCTCCGGCGACCTCCGGATCGACCGGCAGCGGCGCCTCCGGCACCAGTTCGGGCGGCAGGTCGCCGAGTGCCTGGGCGCGCCGCAGCGGATTGGTGAAGCGCTCGGGCAGGAAACCCTTGGCGGCGATGAACAGCACCACCAGCGCCAGGATCATCGACACCACGTCGCGCGTGAGGTTCGCGAAGGTGATGTTCAGCAGCGAGCCGCCGTTCTTCAGGACCCCGAACAGGAACGCCGCGAGCACGATGCCGACCGGGCTGTTGTTGCCCAGCAGCGCGACGGCGATGCCGTCGAAGCCGTCGCTGGTGGGGATCGACTGACGCAAGGCGTAATCCTCGAGCGCGCCGCCCAAGACGTAGTGGGTGGCGGTCAGCCCCGCGAGCGCGCCGCTGATCGCCATCGCCATCACGGTGTTCCGGGGCAAGTTGGCGCCGCCGTATTGCGCGGCCTTGGGCGACAGCCCGGAGGCGCGTAGATCGAAACCGAAGCGGGTACGGAACAAGAAGAAGTGCACGAAGATCGCCGCCGCGATGGCCATCAGGAACGACGGGTTGAGGTTGCTCGGCGGGATCGCCAGCGGCGCGTCGCGCCAACCGAGCACGGCCAGGATCCCGTACGCCACCAGGGCGGCCGCGGCCGCGACACCGAGCCGGGCACCGAGCCGGCCGGGCCGCCGCAGGCGGTTGACGAGCACCAGCGCCGCCACACCCAGCACGAGCGCGCCGGGTAGCGCGAGATCGACGGGGACCACGTTGGTACCGGGCGTCTGGCGCAGGTCGATGCCGAACACCGCCGGCAGCCGCGGCAGCCGCACGCTCTCTTGCAACTCGTACGACTTCGGCTCGGAGCCGGGCATCTTGAACGGCAGCTGGAGCACGTAGGGCCGGTCGCCGGGCTGCGGCTGCGACACGATCACCGCCCCCACGAGCAGCACCACCCCGAGCAGCGCGAGCACCAGCCGCGGCCGTCGGCCCAGCGCCCGGCGCGCAGGGGGGATCAACAGCGCCGCCAGCACGGCGCCGAGCACCACCGCGAAGTACTGGATCACCCGCACCGCCGCTGCGGCGAAGGTCGGGCTCGACGACAGCATGAACAGCAGCAAGGCCGAGGCCACGAAGTTGAGCAAGATGGTGTTGATCACCTCGTTGGCGCCGAAACGGGCCTTGAGCCACCCCGGCAGCGCCCCCCACAGCCCCCCACCGAAGGCCGCGGCGGCCACCGCGAGCGGCAGCACCAGCCAGGCCGGCCCCGGCACGTACAGCCCCACGAACATCGTGAAGATCGCGCCCAGGATCATCTGCCCGGGTGCGCCGATGTTGAACAGCCCGGAGCGGAAGCCGAGTCCCACCGCCAGGCCGGTGAAGATCAGCGGCGTGGTGAACGAGAGCGCGTCCGCGAACCCCTTGGCGGTGGAGAGCGAGTCGGCGAACATGGTGTAGTACGCGAACCAGACGGTGTCGAGCCGGCCCGCCAGCGCGACCAGCGGCCCCTCGACCACGAAGCTCGTCGCCCGCGGGGTGGGCTGCAAGAAGAGGATGACCACCGCCGCGGCCACCAGCGCCAACACGATCGAGACGGCCGGCACGGCGGCACCGGCGAGCGCCCGATCGAGCGGCCGGTTCACCGCCCGCGCCAGGCGCGCTCCCGAGAGGATCGCGAAGAGCCCGACCACCACCGTCAGGAACGCCGCAGGCCCGAGCGCGGCACCGGTGAAGGGCAGCCGCCGGATGATCAGGCCGCCCTCGCGCGCGCGCGCCACGGTCTCGTCGATCGTCAACGCCGCCGGATCGTCGACGAGCGCTTGCAGCACGTCGAGATCGTAAGCGGGCCGCGGTCGCTCGATGGCGGCGCGCACGTCGTCGCGAACCGAGAGCCGCCGTTGCTCGTCGACGGCGGTGTCGAACTGGCTCAGCCCCCAGGCGGTGGTGCCGATGAGCACGACACCAGCAGCGAGCCACAGCAGCTGCCGCCAGCGATCGGGCAAGGCGCCGGCCACGACGATCGCGGCCAGCCCCACCAGCGACAGCACCAGCACCGTCGTCTGCCCCGGCACCTCGACCGGCGGCGTCCGGTCGGTGAAGTCGATGACCCGATTGGGCAGCAGCAGGATCGCGCTGCGGGCGCCGGTCTCACGGTTGAGCGCCGCCCATGGCGCCAGCCACAGGCTCAGCAGCGTGAGTGCGGCGAGCCCCACGATCGCGATCCGTTCGTTCACGCGGGCATTCTACCCGTCGCATGCCGGGACGAGCCCGTCGGCCGCTGCAGCGCCTGACGGGCGCAGCGCAGCGCCTGCAGCGCCGCCGCGCCGTCGCGCAGCCGCTCGCCGGCATGCTTGGCGAGCATGCCGGCGAGCAGCTCGTCGAACGCCGCCAAGTCGGGATCGATCGACGACGGCGGCCCCGCGGGCACCTCGCGATGCTGCGTCACGACCTCGGCCACGGTGCCGGTGAAGGGCACCTGACCGGTCAACGCGCCGAAGAGCATCACACCGGCCGCGTACACGTCCGATGCCGGCAGCGACGGCTCGCCGCGGGCCTGCTCGGGGCTCAGGTAGGCGATGGTCCCGACGAGCTCGGGCCGCGTGCGTGACGCCAGCCGGGCCGCCAGGTCGAAGTCGATCAGCCGCGTCCAGCCGGTCGCGTCCACCAACACGTTCTCGGGCTTGAGGTCGCGGTGCATCACGCCTCGCCCGTGCAGGTAGGCCAGTCCCGCGAGCATGCCTTCGAAGGCGTCGAGGTAGGCCTCGCGGCCGCGCGGGCTGCGGTTGCGGGCCAGCAGGCGCCGGCCCGGCACGTAGGGCATCAGCACGCCCGGCCTGCCCGCGAGCTCGACGACGGCGTCGACGCAGTTCACGTGGGGATGGTCGAAGTCACCGGCGATGTCGAGCTCGTGGTACGCGCGCTCGGCAGCGCCGCTCGGCAGCAGCTTGAGCGCGCGCACACGCCGCCCGTCCGAGACGAGGTGGACATGGGCCCTGGCCCCCCGCCCGATCTCGCGGATCACCAGATCACCGTCGTCCAGGCGCAGACCGATGACGTCCACGCGGCCCATCGTACTGCCGGCGACGGGCCTCGCGCCCGCGACGTGCGCCGCGCCCGCGCGCTCGTGGGGTCGTGCGCCTCAGCGCTGCACGAGCACCCGCGCCCGCCGCAGGGCCATGAAGGCGGCGCGCTCGAAGGCGACCGACTCCGCGCCGGCGGGCGCCGCGTCGGTGCGCAGCAGCACGTGCGCGAAGCCAGCCTGCTGGATCACGCCGCGGACCCTGCGCACGAAGGCCTGGGCCGCCTCACGGTAGGCCTCGACCTCGGCCGGCCCGGCGAGCATGCGTTCGCCGCTCTCGGCGTCGATCAGCTCCAGCCGTCCCGGCACCGGGTCGAGGTCGTCCTCGGCCAAGACGTGCAAGAAGGCGGCATCGAGGCCGCGGGCGCGCAGCGCCAGCAGCGCGGGGCGCAGCGGGGCGGGGTCGAACAGGTCGGACACCACCAGCACCAGCCCCGCCCCGCGCACCCGCGGGAGCCCCAGTGCGAAGCCTCGGATGGCGGCCACGGGGGCGGGCGCGTCGGCCCCGGTGTCGGCCTCGTCCAGCGCGCCCCAGGCCGCTGCCAGCGCCCCCCGGCCCATACCCGCGGCGCTGCGCCCGCCGGTGATGTCGTGCACCTGGACGCGGGCGTCGCGGTGCGCGACGTAGGCCAACAGCCGCGCCACGCCGGTGGCGTAGGGGAGCTTCCCGCCAACCGCCATGCTGCGGCTGGTGTCGAGCAGGACGTGCACGTCGATGGTCCGCTCGGCCTGGTAGAGGCGCGTCATCACCCGACCGGTGCGGGCGTACACGCGCCAATCGACGGCCCGCAACTCGTCGCCCGGCTGGTAGGGGCGGTAGTCGTGGAACTCGACCGACTGGCCTTCCTCGCGCGCCATGCGCTCCCCCGAGGTGCGCGCGAGCGCGTTCGAAGCGAGGGCGTAGCGGTCGAGCAGCTTGCGGGTGGCGTCGCTCAGCACGTGCGCCCTCGCCTCAGCGCTTGCGGGCGCCGGCGACGGTCTCGAGCACCTCGGCGACGACCTGATCCGCCTCGGCGCCCTCCACCTCGGCCTCGAACGACAGCAGCAGCCGGTGCCGCAAGGACGGCAGGGCGGCGCGGCGCAGGTCGTCGAGCTCCACGTGCGGCCGCCCGGCGGCCAGTGCGAAGCCCTTGGCGGCCAACACCATCGACTGCGCCCCGCGCGGGCTCGCGCCCAGACGCACCAACGGGTGCTCGTGGGTGGCGTCGACCACGCGCACCACGAAGTCGAGCGCGGCGCTCGCGACCGGTACCGCCCGCAGCAGGCGCTGCAGCATCAGCATCTCGTCACGGCTCACGACCCCGCGCGGCACCTCGCCCTCCTCGCCGGTGGTGGCCTCGAGCACGCGACGCAGGGTCGGGCCGTCGGGTCGGTCGATCTTGAGCTTGAAGAGGAAGCGGTCGAGCTGCGCCTCGGGCAGCGGGTAGGTGCCCTCCATCTCGATCGGGTTCTGCGTGGCGAGCACCATGAACGGCTCGGGCAGCTCGTGACGTTCGCCGGACACCGTCACCGCCCGTTCCTGCATCGCCTCGAGCAACGCCGACTGCGTCTTGGGCGTGGCGCGGTTGATCTCGTCGGCGAGCAGCACGTTGTGGAACACCGGCCCGGCCTGGAACTCGAAGCGGCGCGCGCCGGCCTCCTCGTGGAACACGGTGGTCCCGGTGACGTCGGCGGGCATGAGGTCGGGGGTGAACTGGACGCGCCCGAAGCTGAGGTCGGTCGCGTCGGCGAACGCGCGTACCAGGCGTGTCTTGCCCAGGCCCGGAGCGCCTTCGACCAGCACGTGCCCGCGGGCGAAGGCGGCCACGAGCAGGTCGTCGACCAGACTCGTCTGGCCCAGGATGACCTGACCGATTGCATCGCGAAGGCGTCTGTAGGGCGTGGTGAAGCGAGCGGTTGGATCTTCGGCCATGAGTCGCGTTCCTTCCCAGCAGGGCGTCAGGAGAGCGTACACTGGGGCGCATGACGGCCGCGTTCGCGACGCCGCGCTGCCTGACGAACGGTCGGGTCCGGTTGCAGCCGATCACCGAGCTCGACAACCGCGCTTGGCGCCGCGTGGCGCAACACTTTCGCGACCCCGAGATCGCCTTCCTGAACGGGACGCCGCCCAACCGACTGCCCCTGTGGTTGTTGCGGCGCGTGCTCAGGGCCGACGCGCGGCGTCGAGATCGCGTCACCTACGGCATCCTCGACGAGCAGGACGACTACATCGGGACGATCGAGCTCTACGACGTGCGCACCGACCGCGCCACGCTCGGCATCATCATCGGCGAGCGCAGCCATTGGAGTCGCGGCTACGGGCCGGAGGCGATCGAGGCGCTGCTCGACGAGGCCTTCGAGGCCCTCGGCCTGCAGGTGGTGCAGCTCCACACGTTCGCCGACAACCCGCGCGCGCATGCGGCGTTCCACAAGGTCGGCTTCCGCGAGGTGCGGCGTGCGACCGTGGCCGGCGGCCGGACCGACGTCCTGATGACCCTGCCGCGGCACGTGTGGCTCGAGCGACTCCGACGCCGTGAGCAGCGTGTACTGCAGCCGGCGCGGCCCGACTCGCGCTAGCGCGGGCGCTCCCCGACTCGCTCCTCGCCCTGCTCTTCGACCGCAGCGGTGGCGTCGGCCGCGGGTGCGACCGCGACCTCGGGCGCGACCGCGACCTCGGGCGCGACCTCGGGCGCGACCTCGACCTCGGCGAAGTAGGCCTTGATCGACGCCGCCGCGGAGGGTCCCACCCCAGCGATGGCGCCGAGCTCCTCCACGCTGGCACTGCGCAGCTGGTCGATCGAGGCGAAGTGCGCCAGCAGCGCGTCGCGGCGCTTGGGTCCGATGCCCGGCACGTCGTCGAGCAGCGAGCGCGTCATGGCCTTGCCGCGCCGCAGGCGGTTGTAGCCCACCGCGATGCGGTGCGCCTCGTCGCGCACGGCGATCAGCAGGCGCAGGGCCGGGTGGGTCTCGCTCAGCGCCAGCTCGCGGCCGCTCTGCGTCACGATCGTCTCGCGCCGCTTGGCCAGCGCGACCAGCGGCACGTCGACGCCGATGGCGGCCAACGCCTTGCGGGCCGAGCTCAGCTGCCCCTTGCCGCCGTCGATCAGGATCAGGTCGGGCGGCTCGAGGCGGTCGGCCAGGGAGCCGGCGAAGCGCCGCGTGAGGATCTGCTCCATGGACGCGAAGTCGTCGGGCTTGTCGAGCCCGCGGATGCGGACGCGGCGGTACTCGCTCCGCTTCGCCCGGCCGCCCTGGAAGACCACCAGGCTGGCGACCGTGTGCGTCCCCATCAGGTTGGAGATGTCGAAGCCCTCGATGCGCCAAGGCGGCGTCGCGAGCCCCAGGAGGGTCTGTAGCTCCTTGACGCCGGGCGCCTCACCGCGCTGCTCCAGGAGCGCCACGTGCGCGTCGAGGCCGCTGCGGGCGTTGCGCCCGGCGAGCTCCAGGAGGGCCACCTTGTCGCCCCGCTGGGGCGTGCGCAGCTCCACCTTGCGGCCGGCGCGCTCGCTCAGGAACCGCTCCCAGATCGCCACGTCGATGTCGGAAGCCGGCAGCATCACCAGCGACGGCACGTGCGTCGCCAGGCCGTAGTACTCGACCAGGAACGGCTCGAGCAGCTCGGCGGTGGTGGCGCCCTCGGCGCCCTCGAGGAGCCGCGTGTCGCGGCCGACGACGCGGCCGCGGCGCATCTGGAACAGCTGCACCATGGCGTGGTCGCCGGCCTGCGCCACGCCCAGGAAGTCGAGGTCCTCGCCTCCCGACGAGACCACGCTCGACTCGTAGCCCGTCAGGCGGCGGAGCGCCTCGAGCCGATCGCGATACAGCCGCGCGAGCTCGAAGTCCTGGCGCGCCGCGGCAACGCGCATCTCGCGCTCCAGCATGGCCGCGGTCGCCTCCACGCCGCCCTCCAGGAAGGTGCGCACCTGCTCCACCACCTCGGCGTAGGCCTCGGGCGTCGTGTTGCCCACGCACGGGGCCAGGCAGCGTCCCATGTGGAAGCGCAGGCAGGGACGCTTGCGGACCTGCATCGGCGAACCGCTGTTCTGGCGCAGCGGAAACACCGACGCCACCAGCTCCTGCACGCGCCGCACCACCCCGGGGTTGGGGTAGGGACCGAAGTACTGGGCGCCGTCCTTCACCACCCGGCGGGTGAACTCGAGCATCGGGTAGGGCTCGTTGGTGAGCTTGAGGAAGGGGTAGGACTTGTCGTCCTTGAGGAGCACGTTGTAGTGCGGCTTGTAGGCCTTGATCAGGTTGGCCTCGAGGATCAACGCCTCCACCTCGGAGCGGGTGACGATGAACTCGAGCACCTCGGCGTCGCGCGTGATCAACTGCGCCTTCTGGCCCACCGCGCGTCCGAAGTACGAGCGCACCCGCGAGCGCAGATTCAGCGCCTTGCCGACGTAGAGCACCTGGCCACCGGCCGCGCGGAAGAGGTAGCAGCCGGCCTGGGTCGGGATGACGGGGAGGTCGGCGAGCTTCACGCTCCCCAGGTTACCGAGCGCGGCCGCCGGTCGACGTCGGGGGCCCGCCGGCGGCTACGAGCCGCAGCATCAGGCGTCGAGCAACAGGGCCTCGGGCGTCTCGAGCAGCTCGATCACCAGCGACGTGAAGCGCGCCGCCTCGGCGCCGTCCACCAGCCGGTGATCGAAGGCCAGGCTCAGGTAGAGCATCGGTCGCGCGACGATGCTGTCGTCCGCCAGCACCACCGGACGTTTCCTGATGCTGTGCACCCCCAGCACGGCGGCGTCCGGGGCGTTGATGATCGGGAAGCTGAACAGCCCGCCGATGCTGCCGATGTTGGTGAGCGTGAAGCTGCTCCCGCGCACGTGCGCCGGTGCCAGGCCGCCCTGACGCGCCAACTCGGCGAGCCGCTGCGTCTCGCCTGCGAGCTCGAGCAGGCTGCGCCGGTCGGCGTCGTGGATCACCGGCACCACCAGGCCGGCGTCGGTCGCCACCGCCAGGCCCAGGTTGAAGTAGTCCTTGTGGACCACCTCTTGCGTGGCCTCGTCGAGGCTGCTGTTGAGCATCGGGAACGCCCGCAACGCGCTCACGACGGCCTTCATCACGAACGGCAGGTAGGAGAGCTTGATGCCGCGGTCTTCGGCGCGGGGCCTCAGCAGCTCGCGCAGCCGCACCAGCGCCGCCACGTCGGCCTCGTCCACGTGCAAGGCGCGCACCGTGTGCAGGTGCGAGGCGCTGAGGTGCTGCGCGATCACGCGCCGCAGGCCTCGTAGCGGCACGCGCGTCTCGCGCTCGGCGTAGCCGGGCGGCGTCTGGTAGCGCGGCGGCGGCGGCATAGTGGCACCCGCGGCACGGCCCCCGACGGCGCCGTGGCGCTCGACGTCGAGGACGCGCACGCGCCCGCTGGGGCCGCTCCCCTCCACCTGCTCGATGGGGACCCCCAGTTCACGGGCCAAGCGGCGTGCGGCCGGAACGGCCAC
>SLRS01000228.1 GCA_007130855.1 Trueperaceae bacterium
ACCGGCTCCGGCCGTCGTCGCGCCGGCGCCGGCAGCGCCGAGCGCTCCGTTGCCGAGCGCCGCGGCCGACCCCGAGGCCCCGTTCCGCGTCTCGGTCGGTGCCTTCGGCAATGCCGACAACGCGGCGCGGCAGGCCGACATCTTCAGGAACGCCGGCTACCCCGTGTTCACCGGCACGCAGGGCAACCTGAGCATCGTGCTGGTGGGCCCCTACCAGGACGAGGCGGACGCGCTCACGGTCGCGGCGCGGATCCGTTCCGGCGCCTTCGGCGTCGATCCGGTCATCTACCGTTTCCAGAGCGACGCGGCCTCGGCGGCGAGCTCGACGCCTGCGCCCGCCGCGGCGCCGGCTGCGCCGGTCGCCGCACCCGCGACACCGGCACCGACACCGGCATCGACACCGGCGCCGTCGGCCGCGCCGGCCGCCGCGCCGGCGACGGTAGCGCCGCCGGTGAGCGCCGCGGGCGGACGCTTCCTCCAGGTCGGTGCCTTCGGCTCGCCGCAGAGCGCGCAGCCGTTGCGCGAACGACTTGCCAGCCTCGGCTTCGCCGCCAGCGAGGTGAGGGAGGACGGCATGGTGAAGCTGCTCGTCGGCCCCTTCGACGAGGCCGGCCTGAACGGCGCCCGCCAGCGGCTCTCCGAGCAGGGCATCCAGAGCTTCCCGCGCTGATGGCGGCGTCGATCCCACCGGCGACCGTCGGCCGGCTGGTCACCTACCTACGGGTGGTCGATGAGTTCGCAGCCGTCGGCGTCGAGCGGGTCTCCTCCGATGAGCTCGGCGAGCGTGCTGGGACCAGCGCCTTCCAAGTCCGCAAGGATCTGGCCACGTGCGGGCGCTTCGGCACGCGCGGCTCGGGCTACACGGTGGCAACGCTGGAGCGCGAGCTGCGGCGTGTGCTGGGCCTCACGCGCTCGTGGCCGGTGGCGATCGTCGGCATGGGCCGCATCGGCCAGGCCCTGGCTGATTACCCGAACTTCGGACGCCAGGACTTCGTCCTCAGCGGGGCGTTCGACGTCGACCCCGCCAAGGTTGGCATGCGTGCCGGGTCGCTCCTGATCCGCCACCTCGACGACTTGCCCGACGTCGTGCGCGAGCACGGCATCGAGATGGCCTTCCTGACGGTCCCGGCCGACGCCGCACAGGACGCTGCCAAGGCCCTGGTCGGCGCCGGTGTGCGCGGGCTGCTGAACTTCGCGCCGGCGGTGATCCACGTTCCAGCCGGCGTCTTCGTGGAGAGCGTCGATTTCGTCGGCGGCCTCCAACGGCTCGCCTTCGCGCTCGGCGGGCGTCCCGCGAGCACGGTCGGGATCGACGGTTGATCGAGGGTGGCGCGGCCCGCGTCGGGGCGGTCCCGGGCGGGACGCACCGAGCGTCCGCGCTGCGTTATCGTGCCGCGTCATGCTGCCGCTGATCGAGCATCGCCTCGCGGCCTTCGAAGTGCGCATCGGGGCCGAGCTCCGCTCGAACGTCGCGTTCATCGAGGCGATCGGGGCAGAGCTGGTCGGAGCCGGCGGCAAACGTCTGCGGCCCAGCCTGGCCTTTTTGGCGGGCGAGCTGCTCGGTGCCGACGACGAGGACACCATGTTGGTGGCCCTGGCGGTCGAGCTGCTCCACTCCGCCTCGCTGCTCCACGACGACCTGATCGACGACGCCGACACGCGCCGCGGCGCCAAGGCCGCGTTCCGGCGTTACGGCAACGTGGTCAGCGTGATGTCGGGCGACTACATGCTGGCGCGGGTGCTCGGCCTCCTGGCCCGCATCGACTCGCGCGCCTTCACCGCCCTGATGTCCGACACGGCCGCCCGCATCTGCGAGGGCGAGGTGCTGCAGTTCCAGATGGCGACGTTGGAGACCTGGGACCTGCCGACGTACGAGACGGTGATCGAAGGCAAGACGGCGGTCCTGATGGCCGCTGCCGTCGAGGGCGTGGCGCTCGTGGCCGACGTCGACGTGGCGGCGCGAGCGGCCTTGCGTGACTACGGCATGGCGTTCGGGCGCGCGTTCCAGTTGCGAGACGACTACCTCGATCTGCTCGGTGATCCCGCGGTGTTGCGGAAGCCGGTGGGCGGTGACCTGCGCGAGGGGAAGGTCACCATGCCGGTGCTGGGGCTGATCGAGGACGGCATCGCCGAGGCGCTGGCCATCGTCCGGCGCCATGCCGGGGACGAGGGCGACGTCGAGCGGATGGTCGAGCTCGTGCGCGAGCACGGTGGCGACCGGCGCACCCAGCTCGCCATCGCCGCCGAGGTGGAGCGCGCCACCGCGGCGCTCGCGCACCTGCCGGGCGGCGCGGCGCGGGCTGCGCTCACGGTCCTGCCGCGGGCCGAGCTCGAACGGCTGAGCTAGGCCTCGGCCCGCGTCTCGTCGCGGATCCAATCGAGGTAGGCGGCGTCGCCGCCGGCGGACGGGTACGCCACCACGCAGGGGAGATCGAAGGGATGGAACTCGCGGACGGCCGCCACCAAGGCGTCGAGGCGGCCGGCGCGTGTCTTGGCTACCGCCAGCACCTCGGCCTCGGTGACCACCGCCCCCTCCCAGCGGTAGCACGACCGGGCACCGGGCATCACGTTCACGCAAGCCGCCAAGCGGCGCTCCACGAGCACCCTCGCGAGCTGCTCCGCCGAGGCCTCGTCGGGGAAGGTCAGGTATACGGCGAGCACGTCGTCGGCCATGCCCGAGTCTACGCGAACAAGATCGTTGGCCAGGCGCGATACACTGGCGCCGATGAGTGATATCGACCGCGAACATGTCTTCCAGTTCTTCCAGCAGCACCCTGAACGGCCGTGGCACGTGCAGGACGTACAGAAGCGACTCGAACTCGAGGATCGGGACGCCTTGCGTCAGGTGCTCTCGGGGCTGGTCGACGACGGTCGGCTGGTGCGCACCCGGCGCCGCACCTATGGTCTGCCCGAAGAGATGAACCTGATCCGCGGGCGGCTGCAGGTCACCGCCGGCGGCTACGGCTTCGTGATCAGCGACGAGGGCGGCGTCAAGGACCTCTTCGTGCCGGCCGAGCGCCTGGCCGGTGCCTGGGACGGCGACACCGTGCTGGCCAGGCCCATGCCGATGCGCAGCGACAACGGACGTACGTCCGGCGAGGTGGTGCGCATCCTCGAGCGAGGGCACGCCGTGGTGGTCGGCACGCTCGAGTACGCCCAGGGTTACGCGATCTTGCGGCCCGACTCGGTGCGGCTGCGCGAACGCATCCTGCTGCTCCCCGATTCGGTGGGCACGCTCGAGGCCGGCATGCGCATCGTCGGCACGATGGTGTGGCCCGAGACCTCCGGCGAGCGCGAGCCGTTCGCCGAGGTGACCGAGGTGCTCGGCGACGGCGACGACCCCGTGGTCGAGACGCGCGCCGTGATCGTCAAGTATGGCCTCAAGGACGCCTTCGATCCGGAGACGCTGGCCGAGGCTGCGGCGGTCCCGCCGAACGTCGATAGCGAGATGCTCGCCGGTCGCACCGACATCCGCTCGGTCCCCACCTTCACGATCGACGGGGCCGACGCCAAGGACTTCGACGACGCCCTTTCCGTCGAGCGCGTCGGGGCGCGCGGCAAGGGGCAGCTGCTGCGCGTCGGCGTGCACATCGCCGACGTCAGCTACTACGTGGCCGAGGGCACCAGCCTCGACCGCGAGGCGGTCGAGCGCG
>SLRS01000235.1 GCA_007130855.1 Trueperaceae bacterium
ATCGTCGGGCGCGATGAGGCCGGCGCGTTCGGCGGCCTTGAGGGCGCCGCGGAGCACGCCGCGATCCTCGTCGAAGGCCAGCTTGCGCATCGCGGTGGCGGGCGGGAAGAAGCCCCCCTCGGGGAAGAGAGGCTCGGTCTGGACGGTCGAGGTGGCCTCGGTGGTGAGCAGGTACCAGGTGATGCGCCGCGCCTCGCGGCGGGGGTTCACGTAGTCGGTCTGCCAGGTCATGCGCGGGTCGAGGATGCTGGCAGCGACGCCCGCTTCCTCCGCGACCTCGCGCTCGGCGGTCTGGGTCTTGGACTCGCCGGGTTCGATGTGTCCCTTCGGGAACACCCAGGTCCCGTTCTTGTGCCGGATCATCAGCACGCGTCCAGCACCGTTGATCACCACGCCGCCTGCCCCTTCGACCGTCCTGATCGGTGTGCGTTTGCGTTTCTGGAGGCGGCTCATCCTGGCGGCCATGCTAGCACCGCACGCTCGGCCGCTGCGGATTGGCGGCCGTGGCGCACCCTGCATCGATGGGCAGGGCCCCGCGCGGCGCGTCGACGGGCCTCGTGCGAGCCGACGGCGCTGCTCAGTCGCCGCGCGGTACCACATCGAGCCGCCGCGGGCCCGTCGTGCCCGAGGGGCCGGCGAACCAGCGGGCTCGTGCGCGCTCGGTCGCGGTGGACGCTCGCAGCCACAGGTGCCGTCCCCCGGCGTCGTGCACGAGCTCGCTGGCGAGCAGGTTCCAGCCGCTGTGCAAGCGCACGTCCACCACGAGCGGCTCGTCGAGCTCGCCGCTGCAGGTCGCGGCGACGCTCACGGCCGCGTCGGCGTACACGAACACCAGCAAGACGTCGCCGGGGAGGGGGTCGGGAGCGGGCGCAGCGGTGCCGAGGTTCACTGCGCCGAGGCCGTCGGCATGGAGTTGCACGGGGAGGAAATGCGCGCGGTTGGTGACGTTGACCGGGCAGGGCCACAGCTCGAGGCTGGTGATCGGTTCGAGCAGCGGCGAGCCCGCGAGGTCGGGCAGCACGCCGCGCAACACCACGCGCTCGCCGTCGCGCTCGAGCCGCAGCCTCGCGACCCTGTCGCCGTCGGGCGAGCGTGCGGTGACCGTGCCCAGCCCTGCGCGCAACTCGGGATCGAGCGGCACGTCGTGGACCGTGGCGTCGATCGTGGCGCTCGCACCGAGGGTGACGCCGCTGGCGGCCGCTGCGGCGCCGAGCAGCGTGATCAGGACGATGCCGACGAGCAGCCGCCGTTGCCGGCGTGGGGCGCTTGACCGATGGGTCGTAGACCGATGCATGCTGCCTCCAAGCGCCGCAGGCCCACGAGCGAACTTTGCGTCTGGCGGAGCACGGGGCCGAGCGGCCCGAGCAGTCTAGGCTCACCGCGGCTCCGGGGAGCGGGTCGGCTGTCCCGGCGCAGCGCATGGCGCCTGCTGCTGCTGGCGTCAGCGCTCGGCGATGACGCCGCCGTTCTCGAGGAACTCCCAGATGCCGTCGGCCAGCGCCTGCGCCAGCGTCTCCTGATAGCGCGGATCCATCAAGCGAGGCCCCTCTTCGGCGTGGCTGACGAAGCCGAGCTCCACCAAGATGGCCGGGATGCGCGAGTTGCGGATCACGTAGAACAGGTTCTTCCGAACGCCCCGGTCGACCGCTCCGGTGGCCCCGACCAGACGCTCCTGGACCACGTTGGCGAGCGCCAACGAGTAGTTCAGCTGGGTCTCGCGCAGGATGTCGCCGGTGATGTCGCTGGCGATGCTGGCCGCCTCGGCGGTGCGGGTGGTGCCCACGTCGCCGCCGCCGTTCTCGAGGATCGCGAGCTCGATCAGCGAGGGGTCGAGCGGACGCCCGAACACCCACGTCTCGATGCCGTTGGCGCGGCGGTTGTCGGCGGCGTTGGCATGGAGTGACACGAACAGGTTGCGGTCGGTGGTGGCGAAGGTGGAGCGCTGCGGGAGCGACAGGAAGGTGTCGTCGTCGCGCGTGACGATCACGTGCACGCCGCGCGCCTCGAGCAGGGCGCGGAGCCTGAGCGACACCGCGAGGACGATCTCGGACTCGGTGCCCCAGGGAGCGACCGCGCCGGGATCCCGGCCGCCGTGACCGGCGTCGAGCACCACGGTGTAGCGCCGTGGGCTTGCCTGGACCACCGGCTGCGCGGGGACGGGCGGGCTCGGCGTAGCCACCACCGGGTCGGCCATGGGCGCCAAAGCCTCGGCGCCGAGCAAGGTCGGTGCGAAATCGACGAACAGCACGTCGTTCCCTTCGCGCTGGAGCTGGCCCACGCTGAAGCCCTGGCCGCTGGCGCTGAGCGGGAAGGTGGTTCGCACGACCAACGCGACCACGCCGTCGATCAACTCGAAGGCCACGGAGCGCACGTTGGGATCGTCGAGCTCGCGCACGAACGACGGCGCGCGGACGCCAGGCAGCAGCACCGCCAGGGTCGAGCCGTCGACGGCCACCTCGTACGGGTGGCCGGGGGGGACATCGATCGCCACGCGGCTCACCCCGTCGGTGAGGCCGGTGCGCGGCGCGGCGAGCTGCATCTGGGCGCTGGGGTCGGGGAGCTCCACCGTGATCACCCGGGCGGGCGCGTGCCACGAGCTCTCGCCGCCGAGCGCCGCCACGATCGGGGTCACGGGCACGTAGCTGACCCCGTTCACCAAGATGGCCATGGGGCTCTCGAGGCTGCCGCCGCCGTAGCGCACCACCCCGGGGCGCTTGCGCAGGCCCGCGCCGACATCGGCGGTGGCGTCGATCGTGACGCGCTGCACGTCGTCGGAGAAGACCAGCCGTTTGTGGGTGTCGTCGAAATCGAGCCGCAGCGCCGCGGCGCGCGCGAAGGCGGCGGCGCGCATGTAGGCGTTGCCGCTGTCGCCGTGCGCGACGAAGTAGTAGGGGCCCACCTCGTCTTGCAGTTCGCCGTTGATGGCGATGAAGTTGTGACGCTCTTGCGCCAGTGCGAAGCCGAGTCCCAGCACGATGAGCGCAACCAGGAGGACGTAGGGGAAGAGCGCATCACGTCGCATCACGTTGCCTTCGAGTCTAGCATGGCCCGGAGCCGCGGCTGTTGAGAATCTCGCGTGTGGGACGGGACTCGCGCCACGCCGCCGGAGTGGGACGGCGGTGGGGCGTGCCGTCCTCATGAAGGCAAGCTGGGCGCCCGAGGCAGGGGCCGGTTTCCCACCGGAGGCGGCTCCGGCGCGGCGTACACTCGAGGTCCATGGGACGCGCACCCGGACCGCCCTTGCGTGGCGTGTACCTGCGCCCGCTGCCCGATCCGCGCGTGCCGGCGCGGCATGCTGCCGGCGCGCGCGTGCGCACCGCGCAACTGCAGGCGTTCCTGCGCCCGCTCCAGGCCCTCGCAGGTGAGCGCCTGCCGCTGCACGGCGACCTCACCCTGAGCGTGCTCGGCGCGGACGAGTGGCGCCGCGTGTGCCGCTACCCGTACGGCTTCGCCTTCACCCGCAGCCGCCCGACCGGAGCCTCGTTGGCCGGCGCCGCCGGCCCGAGCGTCGACATGATCGTCCCGGCCGACCATCCCGCGAGGCTTCTGCGCCGCTTCGACGAGGTGTTGCTGCGCGCGGCGCGCGCGGGCGTACGACCGCCGCCGCCGGGTGGCAGACCGGCAGCTGACAGCGCCGGCGACGCTGACGGCGCCGACGGTGGCGCGCCGCTGCGCGGCCCGGGGCTCACCGAGGCGCCGGCCCCCTCGGGCGACGTGCGCGAGCTGCTCGACCTGATCGTGGGCCACGAGTGGGGGCATGCGGTCGCGACGCTGGCCGGCCTGCGGCTGCGTGTCACCTGGCTCGACGAGCTCCTCGCCACGGTCATCTACTTCGCGGCCCTGCGCGATGTGGGCGCCGACGCCCTCGCGGCGCGGGTGCTGGCCTGGGCCGACGTCCAGGCTGCCGGCGGTGACGACAGCCGCCGCGACCTCGGTGCCTTCGAGTATCCGCGCGGCCGGCTCCGGCTGGCGCAGTCGACCTACTTCCAAGGGGTGTTCACGCGCCGGGCGTGGGAGCTCGTGGGCGGCGCCCGCCGTGAGCCGTGGGCGTTCGTGCAGGCGCTCCACGCCGCCGTGGCGGGCGTCGCGCGCGCACCCGGTGAAGCGGAGCGCGGCCGCCATCGGGGCGACGTGGCGCGCGCGCTGATCGAAGTGGAGCCCTCGTTCCGGGCCTGGTTCGCGACGTTCGGAAGCGCCGGCGACAGCGTCTGACGGGCGACAGCGCTCGGGCACGCCCGCCGATCAGCTGGCGACCGACAGCGCCGGCTCGATCGTCGACACGTCGCGCTCGAGCCGATGGAGGGCCGCGCGCATGACCACGCAGTGGTCCGGCTCACAGCGCTGCATGATCGCCTTGGCGCGCTGGAGTTCGCGCATGGCGGTGTCCCAGTCGTTCCAGGCGAGTGCGGCCTCGGCGTGGGCAAGGGCGGACTGCGCCTGGGCCGAGGCGCCCACGTCCAACTGCGCCAGCACCCCGTAGAGCCGCTCGGCGCGCTGACGATCGCCGTCGCTGACGGCCTCGCCGGCGGCTGCCAGGTAGTGCGCGTAGGCCGCGTCGGTGGCGCCGCCCTTCTCGAAGTGCTGCGCGATCCTGACCGAGAACGGCAGCGGCGCGTGCTGCTCGAGCCAAGTGGCGATGCGCAAATGCAGATCGGGCCGGTCGGCGAAGGAGATCATCTGCAGCACGGCGCGGCGCAGCAGCTCGGAGCGGAAGCGGTAGGCGCCCTGGCCGGGGATCTCGCTGACGCTCTCGTTCACCAGCACGTCGGCCTGCCGCAACGCTGCGAGGTGCAGCGCCGCGTCGGGCACCATGGCCGTGAGCAGACCGTCCCAGCAGTCCTCGCCGCTGAGCGCGGCGACCGCGAGCAGCCGCCGCGCGGGCGGCTCGAAGCAGTCCAGGCGCGCTTGCAGCAGCGACACCAGCGAGCTCGACACGTTCGTGTCCTGGGTGATGGCGAGCGCACGGGCGAGCTCGAAGATCGACGCCGGCACCCCACCCACCTGCTCCACCAGCGTGCGCGCTGCCGTGGCGAACACCGGGTCGACCACCAGGCCCAGCAGCCGCATGCTGTCGTCCGGCGACAGGGGCGGCAGGGTCATCGTCGTCGCCTCGGCGGGGAGATCGCGGCCGCGGCTCGGCCGCACCAGCAAGAGCGGGGCGTCGGCCTCGGCGAGCAACGTGACGAACTGCTCGATCCGCGGCGCGTAACCCTCGCTCTCGTACACGACCACGAGCGCACGCTCGCCCTGCGCGCGGCTGAAGGCGACCAGCAGGTCGCGCCAGGCGAGCATGGTGCGATCGAGCTTGCGCCGCTCGAGCCGGGTCCAGGAGGGCGTGGGAACGAGCCCCAGGCTGCCGAGGATCAAGCGTTGCCAACGCGCGTCGTTGGGCAGGTAGCGCGCGAGCTGGGCCTGCGCCTGCTGCAGCCGTGCCCGCTCGTCGTCACTCGCCCGGACGTTCAGGAGCTGCTCGGCGAGGGCGGCCCAATCGAGGCGGTCGTTGCCGGGCTCGTCAACGCGGCTCGCGGCGAGCCACACCAAGCTGGTGGTGCTGCGGTCGCAGCGCTCGGCGAACTCGCGCAGCAGGCGCGTCTTGCCGGCGCCGGCTTCGGCCACGAGCCACAGCTGCTCGGCCCGGCCGCAGGCGCGCACGCGCGCCAAGGCCGCGTCCAACGCCGCGAGCTCGGCCTGGCGGCCGATGAAGGGCAGGCTCCGATACGGATCGGTGCGGCGCTCGCGATCGGCCACGAAGGCGTAGCCGCGCTTGATGCTCGGGAAGCCCGGCAGTCTGAGGTCGTCGACGCGCTCGTAGGTGAGCCGATGCCTGGTGGCCTCGAAGGTCTCGTGGCCCACCAGCACCTGCCCGGCAGCGGCGGCGGTCTCGAGCCGGCTGGCGAGGTTGACGACGCTGCCCATCACCGTGTACTCGCGCACCCGTCCCGAGCCGATGCTGCCGGCCACCACCATGCCGGTGGTGACGCCGGCCCGGCCGCGCAGGTCGAGCGCGCGGCTGGCGCCGATCGCTTCGATGGCGCGCAGCGCGGCGGCAGCGGCCACCACGGCGCGGTAGGGATCGTCGGGATGGGAGTGCGGGGCGCCGAACACCGCGATGAGGCCGTCGCCGCGGAAGGCGTCGACGTAGCCGTCGTAGTCGTCGATCACGCCGGCCACCACCGTGAGCACCTCGTCGGCGAGGTCGCGCAGGTCCTCCGGGTCGAGGTCGTGGGTGAGCGTGCTGAATCCCATCAGATCGATGAACAGCACGCTGACGCGGCGGCGTTCGCGTTCGCGGTCGTGGGTCGCCAGCGACCGCCCGCACATGCCGCAGTAACGCATGCCGGGTTCGACCGTGGTGGCACAAGACGCGCAGCGCATCACACGCAGTCTAGGAACGCTCACTTACGGATCCCTTACGGCCTGCGCTGCACTGCCTGGCCCGCCACCCGCGGCGGCGCTGCATTCACCCTGATCACAAACCGAGGACCGGTCCGGGGTCCACGAAGACTGCCGTGCCGACGGCGTTGGTGCTGCGCACGTAGAAGCGCAGCACATCGGGCGGCACGAAGGTGCTGCCGCCGAGGTAGCCCACCACCTCACCGCCGGCCACGGCGTCGCCGACGGCCACCACCGGCGGCTGCAGGTTGGTGTAGACGGTGGTGAGCGTCGCGTCGTGCCGCACTGCGACCATGAAGCCGACGTTGACACCGCCCGACGCCACCGAGATCACCACGCCGCCGCGCACCGCGCGCACGGCCGCCCCCGCGCTGCTCGCGCGCAGCGACACGAAGCTGTTGTTCCCCTCGCCGAAGCGGCTGGTGACGACGGCGTCGTCGAGTGGCGACACGTAGCCGGCCGCCGGTGTCGGGGTGGGAGAGGTGAGGTTATCGATCCGGGCGCGGGCCTGATCGGCCTGGGCGCTGAGCGCCTCGGCGCGGGCGCGGTCGGCCACGAACGCCTGCGCCTGCTGGCGCAGCCGCCGCTCCTCGGCCTCGAGCCGCGCGATCTCCTGCAGCAGCGCCTGGTCGAGCCGCTGCAACTCGCTCTCGAGCGCGTCTTGCTCCTGCAGCAGCGCCCGCTGCTGCGCCGCGCGTCCCGCCTGGGTCGATTCCAGCTCGGCGATCAGCGTGGCCAGCTGCACCTGGGTCCCCTCGAGCTGGGCCACGGTCGTGGCCAGCTCGTCGCGGCGCGCCGCGAGCTCGTCGATGCGCGCCTCGAGCTCGGCGCGCTCCGCCTCGATGGACTGCAGCAGCGCGTCGAGATCGCGCACCACCGCCACGTCTTGCTGCGCCAGCAGGCCGACGTAGTACTGTTGGACGCGCAGATCGTGGAACGTTTCGGCCCGCGCCAACACGCCCGCGGCGCGTCCGCTGCGGCTGCGATGGAGGTTGATCAGCAAGCCCCGCACGCGTTCCTCCATCGCCCCCAGGTCGCGCTCGAGGGCCGCGACGCGCTCCAGCGCGGCGTCACGCTCCACCGACAGCCGCTCCACCTCGTGCGCGAGCGCTGCGCGCTGGCCCTGGAGGTCGACGATCCGGTTCGCGACCCGATCGCGCTCGGCCACCTGCTCGCGCAAGTTGGTGTCGAGTGCACCGAGCTCGCGGGTGATGGCGGCGATCTCGGCGCGGCGCGACTCGAGCAGCCGCTGGCCCCCGTCGATAGCGGCCTGCAGCCGCAACTGCTCGCTGCGATCCACCTGGGCCCGCACCGCCGGGGCGGCCACCAGGGCCAGCGTCAGCGCCAAGGTCAGCGCCAGCGCGAACGGCCCGAGCGCGCCGCGGCGCGTGCCGGTGCGCGGCTTCACGTGCGCTCCCGCAGGTGCTGCGACACGGAGATGGCGCTCCCCACCAGCCCCACGAGCAGCGACAGCACGGCGAGCAGCAGCGCCACCTGGCCCAGCAGCAGCGGGTCGCGCACGAACGGCACGAAGGGGAGCTCCTCGCTCAGGCGAGCGACCACGAACTGGTAGCCGGGGATGGCCAGGCCGAGCGTGATCACCGCGCTGAACAGCCCCAGCAGGAAGCCCTCGATCAAGAACGGCGCGCGGATGAAGCCGCGGGTGGCGCCGACGAGCCGCTGGACCTCGATCTCGTCCTCGCGCGCGGTGATGGCGGCGCGGATCGAGTTGACGATCGCGAACAGCGCCGAGGACAGCAGCACCACGATCAGGATGGTGCCGAGCACCCGCAGCGCGTCGTTGACGGCCAGGAACGTGGCGACCGCATCGCTGCCGTCCTCGACGTCGATCACGCCCGTGAGCTGCTCCAGCCGCACCCGTACCAGCGGCGTCTGGCTGGGATCGAGCAAGCGCAGCGCGAGCGCGTCGGGCAGCGGGTTGTCGACGAGCTGCGCGGCGCTGGCGAGGCTCGGGATGTCGGCCACCAGGGCCGCCAGCGCCCGGTCCTTGCCGACGTACTCCGCTCGCGCCACCTCGGGCCAGCTCCGCACCGTCTCGAGCAGGCGGGGCCCGTCGCTGCCGGGTCCCAGGAAGGCCGAGACCTCGAGTTCGCCCTGGAGGTTCGCGAGCACCTGGTTCAGGTTCAGCGACAGCAGGCTGAACCCCGCCAGGATGGTGAGCGAGAGGGTCATGGTCGTGATGGTGGCGACGCTGGCGACCCAATTGCCGCGGATCGCGCGCATGGCTTGCTGCAGGGCGTACATCACACGTGCCTCACGGCGTCGGCATCACCGGGTCCAATCACGTCCCCGAGGTTATACCAACGCCGCGTGATGTGGCTGAGTGTGCGCCGACGCGGCGGGCCACGGCGTCAGGCTTCGAGATAGGCCGCGATCACCGCATCGGTGAAGGTCTCGGTGTCGGCGTCGCCGCCGAGGTCACGCGTGCGCGGACCGTGCTCGAGCACTTGGTCGACCGCGGACTGGATGCGCGCGGAGGGCTCGAAGAGCTTCAGGTGGTCGAGCATCAGGCAGGCGGTGAGGATGGTGGCGGTGGGATTGGCGATGCCTCGGCCGGCGATGTCGGGGGCGGAGCCGTGCACCGGCTCGAAGATCGCATGGCGCTCGCCGAGGTTGGCCGACGGCGCGATGCCCAGGCCACCCACGAGCCCGGCCATCAGGTCGGACAGGATGTCGCCGAACAAGTTGGTGGTCACGAGCACGTCGAACGAGGCGGGCTCGCGAACGAGCTTCATGGCGCAGGCGTCGACGATGATGTCGACCGCCTGCACGTCGGCATACTCGCGGCGGATGACGTCGGTGGCGGTCTCGAGGAACAGCCCGGAGGTGATGGGCAGCACGTTCGCCTTGTGGACCACGTGCACCAGGCCGCGGCGCTCGCGCGCGAGCTGGGCCGCCACGCGGGCGATGCGCGCCGAGGCGGAGCGGCTGATCTTGACGTCGGCGATGGCGATGTCGCCGTAGCGGCGCTCGAACTCGACGTAGAGCCCCTCGGTGTTCTCACGCACCATCAGCATGTCGACGTCCTGGAAGCAGCTCGGGACGGGCCGGGTCTTGGCGGGGCGGACGTTGGCGTACAGGTCGAGCGTGCGGCGCAGGTAGCGGATCGCGCCCTGGAAGCCCGCCACCTTCACGCTCGGGGCGGTGAAGGCGCCGGCCAGCGTGGCGTCGGCGTCTTGGACCGCCTTGATGGTGGCGTCGGGCACGGAGGTGCCGAGGCGCTCGAAGGTACTCCAGCCGGCCTCTGCCGACACGAAGCGCAGCGGCAATCGAGCGGCCTCGAGCACGCGCCGCGCCGCGGGGACGACCTCGTGGCCGATGCCGTCGCCTGGGATGAGACAAATCGTGTGCATGCTCGGTCTCCTCAGGGGCGCGAGGCTACCACGCTCCTCGCTGGCCTCGGGTGACGACGCATCCGATTCCACGCGCTCGGCGCTCCGGCGTGTGGCAGACTGAGGGTGTGCGCCCCTTTGCGCGAGCGGCGTGGCAGGTAGACGCCGCGGCGCGAGTCCACGACCGGCAGGGAGCACCGGCGAGCGGATCGCAGGTTGTCGGGAGGGGTGTCGGGAGGCACGTGTTGAACGCCTTGCAAGGACGCCTCGGCGAAGGGGTGCTCGCCAACCTCGTCCAGTACCTGTCGCTGAACCAGGCCAGCGGCTGCCTCCAACTGGTCTCCGACGGCCTGGGGCGCGGACGCGTCTACTTGCAGCGCGGGGCAGTGGAGCACGTCGAGGTGGGGAGCGAGGTGGGCCTGCCGGCCCTGACGGCGCTGCTCGGTTGGCAAGAAGGGCGCTTCTTCTTCCGCGTCGACCTGAGCCCGCCGCGGCGAACGCTCGACCTGCCGGTCGACGCGTTGCTGCTGCGGGCGAGTTACGGCAGCGATCTCAACGGCGCCCGCGCTGGCGCCGTCGACGGCGCTGCCGGCCGCAGCGGCGTCGGCCGCGGCAACGCCGACCGCGGCAACGCCGACCGCGGCAACGCCGACCTCGGCGACCGCACGGCCGGCCCCGCGCAAGGGAGCAACGGCGTGCTGGACGCCACCCCGCTGGCCGATCCCGGCATCGCCTCGGGCCTCGCCTGGGCAGCGGTGGCCGTAGCCGGTCCGATCGGCGAGATCTTCGTCGACGAGGCCTTCGAGACCATCGGGCACAGCCCGCGCCTGCTGCCCGAGCACGCCTTGGGGCAACTGCTGCTGGCGGTGGCGCGACGGTTCAAGTCGATCGAGGGGCGCCAGCAGTTCCTCGCGCGCGCAGAGGCCGTCCTCGCGCATCACGGCTATGGACGGGTGGAGGACGATCGATGACCATGCGCAACCATTACGTCGTGGAGGTGAACAGCGCCCCGCACGAGGAGCCGACCCTGGTGGTCGAGCGCGTCGCCGAGGCACTCAAGCTGACGCCCGAGAAGGCAGCCGTGCTCGTCGCGCGGATGCCGGGTGTGATCACCAAGCCGCTCCCTGAGGAGCGGGCGCTGCGCGTGGTACTGCGCTTGCAGAGTGTCGGGCTCGCCGCCGTCCACCGGCGCGCCAAGGCCGCGGCCGACGCCGCGGCCGCGCCGAGCCCCGACCGTCCGGACGCTGCGGCCGCGCCGAGCCCCGACCGTCCGGACGCCGGCCATCCGGACGCCGGCCATCCGGACGCCGGCGGCGTGCACGCCGCCGGTCCGAGGCCCGACGACCCAGTGGCCGAAGGGCCGCCGCTCGACCCGCTCGAGCTACGCGACCCACTCGATCCGAGCACCTACAGCGTGCGCAACCCCACCGGCTACGACCTGATCCCGTCGCTCGACGCCACCCGCATCGACGAGCGCGTCGTGCCCGAGCTCGACGAGCGCGACCCGAAGTTGACCCCCATGAGCGACGCCGGCTTCGGGGCGGCTGACGTGGTCGTGCCCGTCGAGGAGGCCAAGCGAGGGGCAGCCGGGACGCCGCAGATCGTCGATTCCGGTTCGCTCTCGCGCCCGGCCCGCCCCGAGCCCTTGCTGCCCCTCCCGGAGGCGCGACCCGAGGAGCAGGGCAAAACCGACGCCGACGAGGCACCGGCCGACGCCGACCCCACCATGGTGCTGCCGCCACACGCAGAACCGCCGCCCGCACCGGAACCTGAGCCGCGCTACGTCCGGCATACGCCCGCCCCGAGCAGCGCCGGGCGCAACGGCGCGGGGGCGCGCGCGGCGGGAACCGTCGAGGACCATGAGCCCGAGGCCGACGAGGCCGAGGCGCCGCGACCCTCGTTGCGGCTGCGCGACGCCATCGCCCGTGACCGTGGCGGACGCGAGCGCGACGAAGCTGGCCGCGAAGGCCGCGATCCCAAGCCGCCACCACGCGGCGAGCCCGAGCGACCACCAACGTCGGAGGTGAGCTACCGCTCCCGCGAGGGGACGGACCGTCGGCTGTTGCTCACGCCTCCGCCGGACGCCGTGCTCCAGCGCAGCGGCGTCGGCGACGAGGCCTTGAGTTCGAGCCGGGATCGTCGCCGCGGGAGCTTCGGCCGTCGCCTCTCCGGTCTGGTCATGCTGCCCGTGGCGCTGTCGTGGGGCTTGTCGGCCACCTTCATCTACCTGCTGCTCCCCGAGGTCCAACGCGCCGTGCTGTGGGTTCCGCTGGTCGCGGCGACCGCCATCGCCGCGCTGTCGGGCGCGCTGGTGGCGACCCTCGCCACGGGGCGCATCACCGCCGATGTCAGCCAGCTGCGCGACGAGGCCGAGCGCATCGCCATGGGCGACCTCAGCGGTCCCGTCGGCCTGCGCCGGAGCGACGAGCTCGGCGACGTCGCCGGGTCGGTCGAGCGGCTGCGCGTCAGTCTGCAAGAGGCGTTGGAGCGGCTGCGCAAGCGGCGCTAAGCGCCGTCGGCTGCGGCTCGGCCGTGGCGATCGCGTCGCGTTCAGGGCATCGGACCCGCGTTCAGGGCATCGGACGCTCGCGCGTCAGGGCGATCACGTCGGCGCGCAAGGCGTCCGGGTCGGCGCCGCCGAGACCGCGATGGAGGAGCTCGGCGACCAGCGTCATGTCGGCCGGGGTGAAGCCCCTGGTGGTCAGCGAGGGGCTGCCGAGGCGGATGCCGGAGGTGATCCAGGGCTTGGTCTCGTCGAAGGGAACCATGGACTTCGAGACGGTGATGCCCACCGGATCGAGCCGCTCGACGGCCTCCTTGCCGGTGAGCCCCGCGGGCCGCAGGTCGACGAGCACCAGGTGGTTGTCGGTACCGCCCGACACGATCCGGTAGCCGCGCGCGGCCAATGCCTCGGCCAGCGCCGCCGCGTTCGCCAGGGTCGCCAGCTGGTAGCTCCGAAAGGAGGGCTGCAGGGCCTCGAAGAAGGCCACGGCCTTCCCGGCGATCACGTGCTGCAGCGGCCCGCCCTGGGTGCCGGGGAAGACCATGCGGTCGAAGCGCTTGCCCAGTTCGGTGTCGTTCGAGAGGATCATGCCCGCGCGCGGGCCGCGCAGCGTCTTGTGCGTGGTGCTGGTCACCGCGTGGGCGTGCGGCAGCGGGTCCGGGTGCAGCTTGGCGGCGACCAGGCCGGCGATGTGGGCGATATCGGCCAGCAAGTACGCGCCGACCTCGTCGGCCACCGCACGGAAGGCGGCGAAGTCGATGCGTCGGGGATAGGCCGACGCGCCGGCGATGATCAGCTTGGGCCGCTGCTCCAGCGCCATCGCGCGCACCGCGTCCATGTCGATGCGCTCGTCCTCGCGCCGCACCTGGTACCCGCTCACCCGGTAGTGCTGGCCGGAGAAGTTCACCGGCGAGCCGTGCGTCAGATGGCCGCCGTGTGCCAGGTCCATCCCCAGCACCACGTCGCCGGGCTGCAGCAGCGCGTAGTAGACCGCCAGGTTGGCGCTGCTGCCGGAGTGCGGTTGCACGTTCGCCCAGGCGGCCCCGAAGAGCTCCTTGGCGCGCGCGATCGCGAGCCGCTCGACCTCGTCGACCACCTCGCAGCCGCCGTAGTAGCGCTTGCCGGGGTAGCCCTCGGCGTACTTGTTGGTGAGCGGACTACCGACGGCCTCCAGCACCGCTTGCGAGACGAGGTTCTCCGAGGCGATGAGCTCCAGCCCGTCGCGCTGCCGCGCCGCCTCGCGCTCGATGAGGTCGAACAGGACGGTGTCGCGCGGGCCGGCCGGGAGCCGCGCTGTGGCGGTGTCGCTCGTGGTCATGGGCGACAGGGTAGCACCCGCCTCGCCGTCGGCCCGCGGCCGCGAGCCGGCGACGCGCCGCAACGACGTTCGCGCCGCAGCAGCGGACGCGCCGCAACGACGTTCGCG